>JAAYHM010000157.1 GCA_012735405.1 Tissierellia bacterium
ATCATATAGATTTTATTGAAGCAGTAAAATACTCAAATTATTATCCTGTAATGCGAAAAGGGAATGAATTTGTTTTAGCATTTCCTGAAAAAGGAGCAGGTGAAGAATGTTTAGCTTCAATTTAAATAAGCTTATGAATAAAAAATCAAGTGGCCTTTGCCACTTGATTTTTTAAATTAATGAAACTATTCTTCAATTTCAATTTTTCCACCAGAGTAAGACCCATCATCATAATTCTGGTTAAATTTGATGACACTAGGGTCAAAACCACGTTCTTTTAATCTCTTTACAATACCTTCTTTCATATTGTTTCTTTCAAAAGGATTAGCCGTTTCCTTAACACCTTCTACTACCTCATACCATTTTTCGAAGGGTATACCAATTCCTATTTCATTAAATTGCCAGTCTGCAACTAAACGGGTTCCAGGACATAATAAAGTTATATTTATATCTTTAGTATTATATGGATAGGTGGTTAAGTCCTGACAAACTGCTTGCAGTCCACAAGTTCTCAAGTTATTTGTATAGCCATTGAAGTAGGCATGTCCTTGTATCATTCTCATTATATTATATGGTGAGCTTACTACAATTACCACATCAGGTTCTACATTATGGTCTACATAGTTTTCAAGGGGCATAACTGCAATGCCATATGGCTCTTCTTTTAAAAATAACATGCTATCACTAATGCTTTTTGATATTTCCACACTGTGATATATATTTTTGCTAAACCTTGCTTTTCCACTTGCCATTGGTTCAGGTACTTCTCTCATCTTTAAAGCCATGGCCCCATTAGGACATGCTTGATTATCTTTGGTCAGTTTCATAGCTTTGCCTTTACTTGCAAGTTGTACTGAGTTGCAATAGGTTACTTTACGATCCCTTTGAGGAACGTTAAAGCTCTTGAATTCTTCCTCATCAAAGAAAAATTTAACCCCTACTGGTTTGCGGTCTAAATCCAAATATGATTCAATTATATCTACACTAAGCTTGATATCCATATTTTCCCCCCTATTAAATTAATATATCAATCAACTCTTCTCAATTATATCATTAAATAAAATTAGGATTAATTATAAATCTTAATGGAAATCAATTTAATATTGATAAAATTTATTTTGAGCTATATCTATGAAGATGTGGGCAATCAAACAACAAACCTTATTGTAAGGGATTCCATGAAGGCATATTTGAAAGTAAAATAAGAGCAGAATAAGTAGTAATAACTAAAATCCCCTAAACTTGTGAGTTAGAGGATTTTGCTTTTCCCCTTTGAAGGAAGCGGGTTTTTTGTGTTTACTAAAATGATATAATATATAATGATTTAATGATACAGGAGGGATCATGAGAGTATGGAATATAAAATAATGATAGTTGAAGATGATACTACTATAGCAAAGCTTCTTGGTGCCTATATTGAAAAGTATGGATATAAAACTATTATTGTTAATGATTTTGATAAAATTTTGGATATATTTGTTGAGATAAATCCACATCTTGTTTTACTTGATATTAATTTACCTAAATATGATGGCTATTATTGGTGTAGAAAGATAAGACAGATATCTACAAATCCTATTATTTTAATTTCTGCCCGTGATGGTGAAATGGACCAGGTAATGGGAATAGAAAGCGGTGCAGATGACTATATAACGAAGCCCTTCTATTATGATGTGGTTATTGCCAAGATAAAAAGCCAGTTAAGACGTTGTTATGGTGAATTTGCACCTGATAAATCAGAGGAAAGAAAAGTTGAGCTTGAAGGACTGATCCTGTATCCTGAAAGGCCGGAATTATTCTTTAATGGGAATTCAACTATGCTGACAAGGAAGGAGGCTGTACTTGCTGAAATATTAATTGATATGTCTCCCAGGGCTGTAAGTCGAGATATACTTATGGAAAAGCTTTGGGATGATCAGACCTTTATTGATGAAAATACACTAAATGTCAATGTGGCACGTCTTAGGAAAAAACTCCAAGAAATAGGCATCGACAAGGCTCTTGAAACGGTAAGAGGATACGGATACAGACTAAATGTAAGCTGGAGGAATGAATGATGAAAATTTACTTACTCGAGCATCTTCCATTTATATTTTTTTATTTTTTTAATATTTTTTTACTCATTATTTATAGGAATATAGGAGGATTTGAGACTTTAGAAAATACCTATTACTTTATATTTCTTATCAGCTTTCTTCTAGGAGTATTCTTAATATATCGCTATTTTTCCCACAAAAGATTATATGATAAATTAAAAAAGATGCCTAATAGGCTTGAAGATAGCTTGTCATCAGCAGGAACTAGCCCTGTGGCGGAAGGTATTAATAGGCTTCTTAGGGTACAATATAACCTATATCAGGAATAAATACAGATGTACAAGCGTAAACAGGCAGAACATTTAACCTTTATCCACCAATGGGTTCATCAAATGAAAACACCTTTATCTGTAATTCACTTAATACTGCAAGAAAAAGAAGGGGACCCTTATGTAGAAAATATAAGACAGGAAATAGAGCGAATTAATAGAGGGTTAAACGTGGCTCTTAGTATGGCAAGGTTTTGGAGGTAAAGGACCAGGGCGTGGGTATTCCCAAAAAGGATATACGTCGGGTTTTTGAGCCTTTTTATACAGGGGAAAATGGGCGAAGATTTGGTGAATCTACAGGTATGGGCTTATATCTTGTAAATAAAATATGTCAAAAATTAGAACACAAAATTGAGATAAAATCAAAGGTAGGAGAAGG
>JAAYHM010000158.1 GCA_012735405.1 Tissierellia bacterium
AAAGGTTCCTTATCCTTTTTTTATTATTTGAAGTTTGGTATAATTAATATGTTAACAACAGAAGATGAGGTGAATGTAATGAGCAACGTAAATAAGAAAAAATACACTATTGTCACATACGGTTGTCAAATGAACGAGCATGATTCAGAAAAGATATCATGGATATTGGAAAATTTAGGTTACCAATGGACAGATAATAAAGAAGATAGTGATTTTATTGTATATAATACATGTTTAGTAAGGGAAAATGCAGAATTAAAAGTTTATGGGCAATTAGGTTCATTAAAAGATTTAAAAAGAAAAAAACCGGAATTAATTCTAGCAGTTTGTGGCTGCATGATGCAAAGAGAAGAAGCAAGGAATATTATATTGGAAAAATATAGGCACGTAGATATAATTTTTGGAACAAACAACATTCATAAATTACCCATACTAATAGATAGACATAAGCAAACAAATGAAACAGTTGTTGATATTATAGAGGATACTAGAGACATAGATGATAATATTCAAGCCAATAGAAAATTTTCCTTTAAAGCTTTTGTTAATATAATGTATGGTTGCAATAACTTCTGTACTTACTGCATTGTTCCTTATACAAGAGGAAGAGAAAGAAGCAGGGAACCAGAAAGTATTATTAAAGAAGTTGAAAATTTAGCTAATGAAGGATATAAAGAGATTATGTTATTAGGACAAAATGTTAATTCATATGGAAAAACCTTTAATTATAAATATACTTTTGCAGATTTATTAAGAGAAATTAACAAAATTGATGGCATTGAAAGAATTAGATTTATGACTTCTCATCCTAAAGATTTATCTGATGAACTTATTGAGGCTATGGCTAATTTAGATAAAGTTTGTGAGCAATTACATTTACCTGTACAATCTGGTAGTAATAGAATTTTAAAGGCAATGAACAGAAAATATACAAGGGAAGATTATTTATTGTTAATAGAAAAAATTAAAAAGGCTATACCAGATATATCTATTAGCACAGATATAATAGTAGGCTTCCCAGGTGAAACAGAAGATGATTTTCTTGAAACATTAGATTTAGTTGAAAAAGTAAGATACGATTCTGCGTTTACTTTTTTATACTCCATAAGAGAAGGAACAAAAGCTGCAAAAATGGAAAACCAAGTGCCTGACGATATAAAGCGAGAAAGATTTCAACGACTATTGGATACAATCTATCCTATATTCTTAGAAAAAAATCAGAAGTATTTAAATAAAACTGTTGAAGTTTTAGTTGAAGAAGTAAGCAAAAATAATGAAGAGATTCTTTCAGGGAGAACTAGAACAGGTAAGCTTGTACACTTTAAAGGGAGTAGGGATTTAATAGGAAAATTTGTAAATGTGAAGATTGATACTGCAAAAACATTTACCTTAGAAGGTCATTTAGTTTAATTTGGGGGTTATAATATTGGATAATTTAACGCCAATGATGAAGCAATATAAAAAGATTAAAAATAGATATAAGGATTGTATACTATTCTTTAGATTAGGCGATTTTTATGAAATGTTCTATGATGATGCAATTGTTGCATCTAAAGAATTAGAAATAGCTCTAACACATAGGGATGCAGGTGGCAATATGAAGGCCCCTATGTGTGGAGTGCCTCACCATGTTTCAGAAACATATATAACTAAGCTTGTAGAAAAGGGTTACAAAGTAGCTATTTGCGAACAATTAGAAGATCCTTCCCAAGCTAAAGGTCTTGTGGAACGGGACGTAATTAGAATAATAACTCCTGGAACTATAACAGATATAAGTGCTTTGGACGAAAAATCTAATAACTATCTACTATCAATTTACATGGATGAAATGGGATTAGGATTATCCTATGTAGATACTACTACAGGTGAAATGTATACTACTGAGATATTAGATAATGAAAGTGAATTATGGGACTTTTTATTAGATGAAATAGGTAAAATAATGCCTTCCGAAATACTTTGCAATGAAAGATTTTTGAATAATAAAAAGTTATATAAAATTATCAAGGAGAAAATGAATCCATATATTAACATATATAAAACTAATTCAATTAATAATATAGATTGGATTTCAAAAATTCAAAATCACTTTAATGTAACAAAATTGTCGTCATTAGGTATAGATGGTAAGGTATATTCTATTGTATCAACAGGAAAGCTCCTTGAATATTTATATGAAACGCAAAAAAGTTCTCTTGAACATATCAGTAATATTGAATACTATAATCCTCAAGAATATATGATTTTAGATCTAAATACAAGAATTAACCTTGAAATACATGAAACTTTAAGAAGAAATAAAAAAGGAGCTCTTTTATGGATATTAGATAAGACATCAACTGCAATGGGTGGCAGATTGTTAAAAAATTGGTTGGAGCAGCCTTTGCTAGATAAAAAAACTATTGAAAAACGTCTTGAAATAGTAGAGTTATTTGTTAATGATGTAATTTTAATGGAAGAAGTTAAAAACAAACTGAAGAATATTTATGATTTAGAAAGAATTACAGGTAAAATTTCCTATGGTAATTGCAATGCTAGAGATTTATATGCTCTAAAAATATCTATAAAAGAAATTCCGGAACTTAAGGAACTTTTAATTAAATCAAATAAAGAGCCTCTGGTTAATTTAGGATTAAAAATTGATTCTTTAAATGATATATATGAGTTAATAGATAAGGCTATTGTTGATAGCCCACCCTTATCCGTTAAAGAAGGAGGGCTAATAAAGAAGGGGTATAATTCTGAATTAGACGAACTAAAAAGTGCAAACAAAGATGGAAAAAAGTGGTTAGCAAGTTTAGAAGCAAAAGAAAAATCTAAAAGTGGAATAAAAAATCTAAAGATAGGATTTAACAAAAAAATAGGTTATTATTTTGAAGTTACAAAATCAAATTATGATATAGTACCTGATTACTTTATTCTTAAACAATCATTAACTAATTCCCGAAGATATTTTACTGATGAGTTAAAGGAAGTTGAGTTAAAAATATTAGGTTCAGAAGAGAAAATTGTAGAGCTTGAGTTTAATATATTTCAAGATATAAGAACTAAAATAAAATCCCAAACATTAAGGATTCAAAATTTAAGTAAGATTATTGCTAAATTAGATGTTTTAAACTCATTTGCACAAGTTGCTAATGAAAACAACTATGTAAAACCTAGACTAAACAACAAAGGTTTAATAAAAATAATAGAAGGAAGACATCCTGTAGTAGAAAAAACTCTTGCAGACAACATGTTTGTTCCAAATGATACATTATTAGATAATGATAAAAATATGGTTCAAATAATAACTGGCCCAAATATGGCAGGTAAATCTACTTATATCAGACAAGTAGCCATTATAACTCTAATGGCCCAAATAGGTTCTTTTGTTCCTGCTAAAGAGGCAGATATCTCAATAGTAGATAGAATATTTACAAGAATTGGTGCTTCTGACAATCTATCACAAGGCGAAAGTACTTTTATGGTGGAAATGAATGAGGTAGCAAACATAATAAAAAATGCTACTAGAAATAGCCTAATAATTTTAGATGAAGTAGGTAGAGGTACCAGTACTTACGATGGATTAAGTATAGCTTGGGCGATAGTAGAACATATTGCTAGCAATATTAAGGCTAAAACTTTATTTGCAACTCATTACCATGAGCTTACAGAATTAAGTAACAAATTAAAAGGAGTTAAAAACTTAACTGTTTTAGTTGAGGAAAAGAATGATGAAATTATTTTCCTGCGAAAAATAGTAGAAGGTAGTACGGATAAAAGTTATGGTATTGAAGTTGCCAAACTAGCAGGAATAGATAAAAAAATTATAGATAGGGCTTATGAAATTTTAAAGGATATAGAAAGCAAACACTATGTTTCCAATACTGTTGTTAAAGAGGATTTTAATTATCAGTTTAGCCTTATAGATTATAAAAAGGAATATTTATTGGAAAAAATAAAAAATATAGATATCTCAAGAACAACCCCTATAGAAGCCATTAATATTCTATACGAATTAAATAAAGAAGCGAAAAAACTTGAGGAGATGGCTTAAATGAGTAAAATAAAGGTATTAGATGAGTTAACTATACAAAAAATTGCTGCTGGTGAAATTATAGAAAGGCCAGCATCAGTTGTTAAAGAGTTGGTAGAAAACTCTTTAGATGCTGGTGCTTCTAATATAGTTGTTGAAATAATGAATGGAGGCAAAGATTATATTAGAGTAACAGATGATGGTGAAGGTTTTTTAGAAGAAGATTTAGATTTAGCTTTTAAAAGGCATTCTACTAGCAAAATAGAAAATGCAGATGATCTACTGAAAATTATTTCTTTTGGATTTAGAGGAGAGGCTTTATCAAGTATTTCATCAGTAGCAAAAGTTGAAGTTTTAACAAAAACTGATAATAGCTTAACTGGGATCCAGGCTTTTGTAGAAGAAGGTAAAATTAAAAGTAAAAAACCTGTAGGATGTCCTAAAGGTACTACAATGATAGTTAGAGATTTATTTTATAATGTACCGGTAAGAAGGAATTTTTTAAAGAGTAAATCGAATGAATCGGCTCACATAGAGGATATTCTTTATAGGCTTACTTTAGGTAATTTCAATATTGCCATTAAATATATAAAAGACAATAAGATAGTATTTTATACACCAAAAAATAATGACTTAATTTCAACTATATATAGTCTGTTAGGAAAAGACTTTAGCAACAATCTTATAGAAGTCAACTATAAGTCAAATAACTTTAATATTTATGGATATATTTCAAATAATACCTTTTATAGAGGAAATAGAAAACATCAATATTTTTATGTAAATAAAAGGCATGTGAGAAATGAAATTATAACTAATATAATTGAAAATAAATACAAATCATTAATACCTATTAATAAATTTCCTGTATTTATATTGTTTATAGATATAGAACCAACATTTATAGATGTAAATATACATCCTACAAAACAGGAAGTTAAATTTTTGAATCAAGAGCAGATTAATAGTGCTTTAGATAAAATGCTATCTAATGCACTTAATAAGAATTTATATATACAAAAAGTATATTTTGAGAGGGAAGAAGATAAGTCTAGTTATAATGAGCTGCCCTTATTGTTTGAAAAAAATTATAGCGAGAAGGAAGGAAAAGATAAGTATAGTAATGATATATATGTAAACAACAGTATTGAAACTAAACAATACATTAGAGATTGCTCAATAAGAGAAGAAAATCTTTCTGCGAAAAATGAGAAGTTAAATGATGAAAGTATAGAAAAAAGGCCAAAAAATTTTCTTGAAAATTTTAGGATTATTGGAGCTCTTTTTTCTACCTATATATTACTAGAAGATAATATAAACCAGAAATTGTTAATACTGGATCAGCATGCAGCCCATGAAAGAATTATGTATGAAAAATATAAAAAAGAATTTGAATCAGAAGAAATAGTTATACAAAACCTTTTAACATCTGAAATAATAGAATTAAGTACTTGGGAAGTCGAGTTTGTAAATAAAAATATTAATCTTCTGAAAAAATTGGGATTTATTGTTGAAGAATTTGGTCAGAACAGCATAATCTTAAGAGGTGTACCTATATTATTTGGAGTTCCCCAAGCAAAAATTTTTTTCTTAGAAATATTAGATGAATTAAAAGCTAATTTAAAAAGTGGCTATGATATTAAATTAGATAAAATTATGAAAATAGCATGTAGTAAGGCTATAAAAAGTGGGGACAGAATTAGCAATATGGAAATAGAAAGTTTAATTAAACAATTAAAAATGACTGACAACCCATATACATGTCCTCATGGACGGCCAACTATTATAGAAATTTCTAAAAATGAAATTGAAAAACAGTTTAAAAGAATCATGTAAAAGGAATGATGAAGTTGAACAATAAAGAAAATCTATAAATTATTCTTGGACCTACAGCCATAGGAAAATCTGATGTTGCAATAAATGTAGCACAAAAAATAAATGGGGAAATAATATCTGCTGATTCTATGCAAATATATAAATATATGGATATTGGAACTGCAAAGGTAAAACCAGAAGAAATGAGAGGAATTCCCCATTATCTAATAGATATTGTATATCCTGATGAAGAATTTACTGTAGCAGATTTTAAACATGAAGCAGAAAAATATATTAGTGAAATAAATAATAAGAATAAATTACCAATAGTAGTAGGAGGCACTGGATTATATATAAATTCTTTGGTTTATGAATTAAAATTTACGAAAGTCAAATCAAATCCAGATTTGAGACAAAACTTAAATGAACTTGCTGAAAAGTATGGTAATAATTATATATATAATAAGCTATGTAAAATTGATTCAATTTCTGCAAAAAGAATAAATCCTAATGATAGGAAAAGAATAATTAGGGCATTAGAGATATATTATGAAACTGGTAAACCTATGTCATATTTTAATAATAATTTTAGAAAAGAAAGCAACAAGTATAATCTTATAATGATTGGACTTAATACTGACAGAAAACTGTTATATTCTCGAATTGAAAAAAGAATTGATGAAATGATAAATAGGGGGTTGATTGATGAGGTAAAGAATCTACTAAATATGGGATACAACAAAAATTTAACATCCATGCAAGCAATCGGATATAAAGAAATAATTTCATACTTAGAAGGTGAAATAGAACTAAGTGAAGCTATCAATATTCTAAAAAGAAATACCAGGAGATTTGCAAAAAGACAGTTGACTTGGTTTAGAAGGGATAATAGGATAAAGTGGATAGACATAAAAGATTTTAAGGATATAGATGATATAGGGAATTACATTTTTAGTTATGTTAATAAAATATTAGCACAAGATTAAGGAGGTTAGTAAATGAAAAAGGCAATGAATATGCAGGATGTTTTTTTAAACAAAATACGAAAAGAAAACAAAGAAGTAACTGTTTATTTAATTAACGGATATCAAATAAAGGGATACATAAAAGGATTTGATAACTATATTCTAATTATAGAAAATAATGAAAAGCAGCATATGGTATATAAACATGCAATATCAACAATAACTCCAAGTAAGCAGATTAAATTAATCAATAAAAATGAGGAAGAGTAAGTTTTAACAGATTCTAGAATATTTCAGCATTTGAATATCTTATGAAAGGTGAAATAAATGTTAAAAGATACGATAAATATATTATGTAAACATTATGGATTAAGTAAGGAAGTAGTTAGTTTTGTTATTTCTAAAGAGAAATTACTAGAAGACAAATATAAAAATATAGATGAAATAGCAGAGTACAATCATTATAAGGTTATTAATAGTATGCAAGAAGTTAAGTTAACATCATCTGACTTTAACTGGACTACGGGTTATGGCTATGGAGACATAGGTAGAGATAAGGTTGAAGAAATTTATTCAATTATTTTTAATACCGAAGATGCCCTAGTTAGACCTTTAATTGCTTCTGGAACTCATGCTATATATTTAACCTTATCTGGTCTTTTAAGACCTAATGATGAATTTATATCTATTACAGGCAGTCCATATGATACTTTACAAGAGGTAATTGGAATTAAAGGAAATCATAAAGGCACATTAGTAGACTATGGAGTTAAATATAGAGAAGTTCCTCTTATAGATAATAGAATTAATGTAAATGAAGTAATAAAGAATATGAGAACTCATACAAAACTATTATTTATCCAGCGTTCAACAGGTTATAGCAATAGAAGGGCTATATCTATTCAGGAAATGGAAAAGGCAATTAAGGCTATTAAAGATTATAAAAAAGACATTATTATAATGGTAGATAATTGTTATGGTGAATTTACTGATATAGTGGAACCAACAGATGTAGGTGCCGATATAATGGCTGGTTCCTTGATAAAGAATCCAGGTGGCGGACTAGCCTATTCAGGAGGTTACGTAGTAGGTAAAAAAGATTTAGTGGAACAAGTTGCTAATCGAAGCACAGCTCCTGGCATTGGTAAGGAATGTGGTTTAACTTTCGGAATGACTAGAAGTATTTTGCAAGGTTTATTTCTTGCTCCTCATATAGTTGCAGAGGCTTTAAAAGGAGCAATGCTTATAGGAATTGTTTATAAAGAATTAGGATTTGAAATTGTACCAGATATTGATGATGTAAGAAGTGATATAATACAAGGAATTAAATTAAAAACCCCAGAAAGGGTAGTAGAATTCTGTAAAGGTATTCAAAGAGCATCTGCTGTTGATTCCCATGTAATACCTACGCCTTGGAATATGCCTGGATATGAAGATAAAGTAGTCATGGCTGCCGGAGGATTTATAGAAGGTTCATCTATAGAGTTAAGTGCTGATGGACCTATGAGAGAGCCATTTTATGTATATTTTCAAGGAGGCTTAACATACGAACATTGCAAACTTGGGGCCATGATGTCTTTAGACAATCTATATAAAAATAATCTCATTACTAAAAACAAGCTAACAATTTAGTTAGCTTGTTTTTAGTAATACCTGTAAAGTCCAATTACTTTTCCTAATATTATAGCATTGTCGGTAATAATGGGAGACATTGCATCATTTTCAGGCTGTAGCCTAATATGATCTTTCTCCTTATAAAATCTTTTTACAGTAGCTTCGTTATCCAACAAAGCTACCACAATGTCGCCATTAATAGCATCATTTTGCTGTTTGACTATAACATAATCTCCATTTAGTATACCAGCATTTATCATACTATCTCCTTGTACCTTTAACATAAAAAGAGAACCTCTTTCCGCCATTTCAGCTGGTATTGGAAATGTGTCTTCAATATGTTCAACTGCAAGTATAGGCTCGCCAGCCGTAACCCTGCCAACTATAGGAATGTCTACTGTCTTTTTAATAGGTAGACTAGTATCATCACTTTTATCTAACACTTCTATAGCCCTAGGCTTAGTTGGATCTTTTCTTATATACCCTTTAGATTCTAATTTTTCAAGATGTCTATGAACAGTGGATGTAGATTTTAGATTAACTCCTTTACATATTTCTCTAACGGATGGGGGATAACCTTTTAATTGAATTTGATCTTTTATAAAATTTAAGATCTTTATCTGATTTTGGCTTAAGTCTTCATACATATTATACACCTCACTATAATAACAAATATAAAAACATTATGTAATTAGGTTTTTAAAATTTGGCCTCTTTGTTACTTAATTATATCACATCAATCAAAATTATTCAAACATTCGTTCTATATTTATTAAAAACTATTGACACAGAACGAATGTTTGTGTATTATATAAATGAAGAACAGATGTTCAGAACTTACGTACGGGGTGATTGTGTGAACAAGCCAAAATATAGAATAGTAAATAGAAAAAGGTTTAATATCTTTATTATTTCCATAGTTTCAATAATAATAGCAATTGTGTCTTTGTTTATAAATAATGATGATGCCCATAGTTCTATACATAAATATATGTATAAAGAAGTAATAGTAAATAAAGGTGATACACTTTGGAACATAGCATTAAAAAACATGCCAAAAGGTTATGACGTCAGAAAAATGGTATATGAAATAAGAAAATTTAACAATATGGACAGTGCAGACATTTATCCGGGTGAAATAATAAAAATTCCTATAAGATAAGTTAAATATATTAAAAAAAAATCAAATAGAAGGCAAGTTTATTACTCGACTTCTATTTGATTTTTTTATTTAATTTTGGAAGAGGAATCTGGGGTTAAATTTGCTAAAGGGTTACTTCTTATAGCGTCTCTTAATCTTTCATCATCAATATGAGTATAAATTTGAGTCGTTGATACATTTTCGTGACCTAATATTTCCTGTAATGCTCTAATATCAACATTTCCATGCTTATACATTAGTGTAGCAGCAGTATGGCGTAGCTTATGAGTGGAATATATGCTTGTATCAAATCCTGCTTCTTTTAAATATTTATCAATCAAATGTTGTATTGCTCTATTGCTCAGTCTTTGTTTTCTTTTACTTATAAATAAAGCATCTTCATCTTTCGCATCTTTAGGCCTAACTTCTAAATAACTATTAATTGCCTCTAGACATGAAGAGTTTAAATATATAGTTCTTTCCTTATTTCCTTTTCCAATTACAGTCAATGTATCTCCTTTAATTTTACTAATATTAATACTGGATAATTCAGATAATCTAAGTCCGCAATTCAAAAATAAAGTTATTATTGCATAATCACGTTTTCTATAAAACTCATTTTTATTTTTTAAAACTGTTTTTAGCAGAAGATGGCATTCATCCAGAGTTAAATAAATAGGATATCTCGTGTCTTTTTTAGGAGAATCCAATCCATCAGTAGGATTTTTATCAATTAAATTAACCTTTGAATATAAGTAGGAGAAAAAGGACCTTAAACTTGCAATTTTTCTTGCTTTTGTATAATTTCCGTTGTTTCTTCCTTTATCTATGTAAGAAATAAAGGAGTGCAGGTCTTGGATATTTATTTTTCTTATAAGCTCAATATTTATATCATCAATATTAATTTTATCGAGAGGGACATCCTTATCTACTAACTTATATCTTTTTTTAATAAACCTAAAAAAAGTTCGTAAATCATAGTAATATTCCTTAACTGTACTAGGGGAAATTCCTTTGATTGCTTCTAAATAATTCAGGTAATCTTCAATTACTAATGGAATCTGATGCATTCATACACCTCTTTCTAAATTTTATCTATATTAGTCACAAAATATGTATTTTGTGACTAATAATATATTCTATAAAAAAGAAGAAAATCCTTCTTTTTTATAGAATATATTTCAAAATTATTACATGTATCTAGATTCTATAAATATTCTGTTTAAACAGGCTTAATATTTTATAGTTATTAAGTACCTAACTAAAATTTATTATATATTTATATAAAGAACCAAAATTAGGGGGCTGCTCTGAAGTAAACTGTGCCTTAAATGCCTCTATGATGCTTCCAATTTACTAGACATATATGTTAATATTCTTTGTTTAATTATAAGGCTTAAAATGTAATTTAAAGCTACTAACCAGAATTTTATGTAAATAGTTGGCGTTTTTCCATTTATAACGTCTTAAATTTGTTTATATTAAAAGTTAACATAATAATATTATGTTAACTTTATTTAAATTCAACTATATCAAAATTGTTATTCAAGAGATCTATAAGCAATATTTTATTTCTCAACAGATCTCCTTTATTAGTTAAGATTTTTATGACCTCTGATACCTCTATTGCTGCAACTAAAGGTGGTATAAATGACGGGTTCCCTAGCTCTATCTCAATGCCTTTATTCAGATCTTCATTATCAGGATAAATATAATTAAAAGTATTATCTTCAGGATATATAGTTGATACTTGTCCATAAAATCCGGCTATAGCCCCATGTACCATAGGAATATTTAGTTTTGCCGAAAACATATTTAATACTTTTCTTGACTTAATATTATCTAATGCATCTACTATAACATCATGATCTTTCAATAGAGTCATAGCATTGTTTTCATCTAATATTTCATTTATAGGTGTTACTATAACGTCAGGATTTACTACTTTCATCCTCTTCATAGCTTCTTCTACTTTACTTTTACCAATATTTTCAGTATGACTTATTAACTGTCTATTTAAATTTGTTTCATCAAAGACATCTCCATCAATTGCTGTTATATATCTGACACCAATTCTTGCTAACATTTCAATTATGTATCCTCCTAATCCGCCACATCCCACTACACACACTTTACTGTTGAACAATTTTTTCATATCTTCTTCTGATAAAGCTTTCATATTTTTAATATATCTTTTCATTAAATCACCTCTGTAACTTTATATAGCAATAAAGTTTACATAAATTAATTATGTAAACTTTATTGCTTTTCTTTGCTTAAAATTTTATTAATTTTCTTCAACTATTTTTTTTATTCTTTTTAAGCCCTTTTCTATGTTTTCCATTGATGTTGCATATGATAGTCTAATATAATTATCATCTCCAAATCCAATTCCTGGTACTACAGCAACTTTACCTTCTTCTAATAATACTTTTGCAAAATCTAAGGAACTATTAATATTTCTTCCTTTAATTGTAGTACCCTTTAGCTGTGATATATTAACCATAATGTAGAAAGCACCCTTTGGTTTTTTGCAGCTTAACCCTTTTATTGAATTTATCATTTCAACCATATAATTTCTTCTTTTTTCAAATTCTTTTTTCATTTCATATACTATATTTTGGTCACCTGTTAATCCAGCCACACTAGCATATTGAGAAATAGAACATGGATTTGAAGTAGTGTGACTTTGAATATTACTGATAACATTTGCTATTTCTTTATGAGCAGCTAAATATCCAATTCTCCATCCTGGCATTGCATATGCTTTTGACATACCATTAATGACAATTGTTAAATCTTTTATGTCATCATTTATTGATGCTATACTTACATGTTCCCCATCGTAAATTAATTTTTCATAAATCTCATCAGATATTACAAATATATTATTATCTACTGCCCACTTTGCTATCTTTTCTAATTCTTCCTTATAATATATGGATCCTGTTGGATTACTTGGGCTATTTAGAATTATTGCTTTTGTTTTATTTGTTCTAGCTTTTTCTAAATCTGCTACAGTAAATTTAAAATCATTTTCTTCTTTTGTATGTATAAATATTGGTTTACCACCAGCTATCTTTATTAATTCTGGATAACTAACCCAATATGGTATCCCTACTATTACTTCTTCTTCAGGATTAAGAATAGCCATTAAAGCATTGTAAATGGAATGTTTAGCTCCATTTGATATAACAATATTTTCTATAGAATATTCCAAATTGTTATCTCTTTTAAACTTTTTGCAAACTGCTTCCTTTAATTCGTTTATTCCTGAAGCAGGAGTATATTTTGTAAGTCCTTCTTCAATAGCTCTAACCCCTTCTTTTCTTATATTTTCAGGAGTATTAAAGTCAGGTTCTCCAGCACCGAAACTAATTACATCTATACCTTTAGCTTTCATAGACTTAGCTTTAGCTGTAATTTCTAAAGTTACTGATGATGATATTTTTAATCCTTTTTCTGATAAGTTAAATTTCATAATATAACCTCCACTATACTAATTTGTGTTATATTTTTTTATTATATATATCTTTTAAAACATTTCTTATTATAGTTAATGCATCTTCAAATATTGCTTGATTTTGTAATAATATAATTTTATAATGCTTAAAGCCTTCATCAGTTAATTTATACCTTCTTATAGATCTTTTATCTGGTTCATCCCACCATCCTTTGACATAACCTTTTGCTTCTAAATCTCTTAATAATGGGTAAACCATTCCAGGACTTGGTTCCCATTTATTATCAAGCCTTGTCTTTATCTCTTCTATTATTTCATTTCCATAATAACTCCTATCTTTTAATAGATGAAGTATATAAAGTTTTACAAAAGATGTGGTACTTATTTTTGATGGAAATTGTCTATTTCTTTCATTTTTGTAAACACCCAATTATAATCTTCCTTTCATTTTAGGAATATGGTTAATATTTACATAATATTTTCCAATAAGATAATCTCCATTAATAATTTTACCATGACAATCTGAACCACCTGTAATTATTAAATTATTCATTCTTGCAATTTTAATGCACATTCTAACATCATTTGCGCTATGTTTAGAGTGAATAGCTTCCAAACCATCAATGCCAAACTGTATACATTTATTAATAATGTTCTTATTTTTAAGTAGTCCTGGATGTGCTAATATAGCTATACCATTTACTTCATGAATAAGATCTATAGTTTCTTTTAGTGTCAATGTTTTCCTTTGTACATAAGCAGGCTTTCCCTTATCTAAGAATTTTTCAAAAGCTTCCTCTAAACTCATTACATAACCTTTTTCCACCAATGCTTTTCCTATATGTGGTCTACCTATATAATCATCTTTAACAAACTTTTTGATGTCGTGAATAGATAATTTCATTCCAAGTGAGTTTAACTTTTCAACTATTTTGATACCTCTTTTAATCCTATTTTCTTTTAACATATTTAAAGCATCAAGTAACTTTTTGGAAGTATAATCTATAAAATATCCTAATAAATGAACTTCTTCATCTTCAAAAATTGTTCCAAATTCTACACCTGGAATAACCTGGAACTCATTTAAATTTTTACTTATATTTAGTGCAGGATATATTCCTTTAACAGTGTCATGGTCGGTTATGGCAATACCATTAAGCCCCTTTTCCCTAGCTAAATTAATTACTTCTTTAGGGGAGAATAATCCATCAGAATATATGGTATGCACATGTAAGTCAAATATCATTAAAAAGCTCTCCTTTTAGGAAAATTTATTTATGTATATTATATCTAATATATAAATATTATGTCAAAATAAAAAACCTACTAAATAAATTAGTAGGTTTTATACATTAAAACATAAACACACTATCTTGGTTCAACAATTAATTTAATCGCTGTTCTTTCTTCACCATCAATTTCTATGTCTGTAAATGCTGGTATACAGATTAGATCAATTCCGCTAGGCGCTACAAATCCTCGTGCTATGGCTACAGCCTTAACTGCCTGATTTAAAGCACCTGCACCAATGGCTTGGATTTCAGCATTACCCTTTTCTCTTAACACTCCAGCCAGTGCTCCTGCTACAGAATTTGGACTTGATTTTGCTGATACTTTTAATACATCCATCATATATCCCCCTCTACAAATTATATTTTATTATAATAATAATATTGTTTAATATTATAATGTATATTACATATTCTACATATTTTTTTAAAATCCTTCTTTTTTTTGAAAAAATTAATAAAATTTATATAGAATTTTATTAATTTTCCACCTTAATAACTTAATATTTATTTAGCATATTCTACTGCTCTTGTTTCTCTTATTACATTTACTTTTATCTGTCCTGGATAATCAAGTTCACTTTCAATCTTCTTAACTATATCTCTTGCTACAAGAACAATATCATTATCATTTAATTCATCAGGTTTAACCATAATTCTCAATTCTCTACCCGCTTGCATTGCAAAAGATTTTTCTATACCTTCAAAAGACTCAGCTATTTCTTCTAATTTTTCTAATCTCTTAATATATGCTTCTAAAGTTTCTCTTCTTGCGCCTGGTCTTGCTGCAGAAATGGCATCTGCTGCTTGTACTAACACAGCTTCTACAGTTCGGGGTTCTATATCGCCATGATGTGCTGCAATACAATGTATAACTTCCTCTGATTCTTTATACTTTCTAGCTAACTCAACACCTATATCAACGTGAGGACCTTCAATTTCATGGTCAACAGCTTTACCTATATCATGCAATAAACCAGCTCTTTTAGCAATTTTAACATCTGCACCTAGTTCAGCAGCCATAGCTCCTGCAAGATGAGCTACTTCTATTGAATGTCTAAGGACATTTTGTCCATAACTGGATCTATATTTTAATCTACCTAATAGTTTTATCAACTCATTATGGAGTCCGTGTACTCCAGTTTCAAATGCTGCTTGTTCTCCTTCTTCTATAATTGTTTTTTCTACTTCTTTCTTTGCCTTTTCTACCATTTCTTCTATTCGTGCTGGATGAATCCTTCCATCAACTATTAGTTTTTCAAGAGCTATCCTTGCTATTTCTCTCCTAATAGGATCGAAGCCTGACAAAACTACAGCTTCAGGAGTATCATCTATAATTAAATCTATACCAGTCAATGTTTCTAAGGTCCTAATATTTCTTCCTTCTCTACCTATAATTCTGCCTTTCATTTCATCATTTGGTAAAGAAACTACAGTTACAGTAGTTTCCGCAACGTGATCAGCAGCACATTTTTGAATTGCGTAAGAAATAATCTCTCTAGCTTTCCTTTCTGATTCTTCTTTAACTTTATTTTCTGCCTCTTTAATTAGGAGTGCAGATTCATGCGCTATTTCCTTCCTTATATCATTTAATAATATTTCCTTTGCTTCATCAGAAGTTAAGCCAGAAAGCCTTTCCAATTCTTGAACCTGTTTATCATATAATTCATTAATAAGGTTTTCTTTCTTTTCTAATTCTTTAATTTTTTTACTAATAGCTTCCTCTCTATTTTCTAGAGATTCAGCTTTTCTATCTAAAGATTCTTCTTTTTGCATCAAGCGTTTTTCTTGTCTTTGAATTTCAAGTCTTCTTTCTCTATTTTCTCTATCAGCTTCAACTCTAATTCTGTGACATTCTTCTTTTGCTTCTAGCAATAATTCTTTTTTGCGGGTTTCAGCTTCTTTGTTTGCATCTTCAATTATTTTTTTAGCTAATTCTTCGGCATTTCCTATCTTTTTTTCTGCAATATTTTTCCTTATGAGAAAACCTGCTACAATTCCTGCCAAAGCCACTAATGTATAAATTATAATATCAATAACGATGCACCTCCTATTCTATTTAGTTTTCAAGTTCCAATGTTTAATATTCAAATATTTGGAATTATAAAACATAAACCGACTTTCTTTTCGGCTCTAAGAGTCTATACATTAACTTAATATTTAGTAATGTCTAGCTACTTCTTCATTTTATTACTTTTACAATAATATGTCAAGTCTCTTAATATGTCTGTATTATTATTCTATGATAATGTCATATTAAATTCATTCTGATAAAATGTCATATATGAGAGAGGAGATATTTAATATGACTCAAAAAGAAATAACTAGACTTAGAGTCATTAATCAAACTATTGA
>JAAYHM010000159.1 GCA_012735405.1 Tissierellia bacterium
CGAAATCCTCGATGGCGCGCTGCAGGCCTTGGTAGGCGCTGTCGTTAAAGGACTGGTCGCCCAGGAAGCCGGAGAGAACCAGGGCTACCCGGATGGGCTGGGCCAGAACTGCAGTGCTCATCAGCAGGACCAAAGCTAGACTGAAAACCACTACAAGTTTCTTATTCAGAACTGGAGGCTATGGAACATATATTTAAGGAATTAGATGGTGATGAAGGATTAATTGTAGCCAGCAAGGTAGCTGATAGAGTAGGTATTACCAGATCAGTTATTGTTAATGCCTTAAGAAAATTTGAATCAGCCGGAGTGATTGAATCTAGGTCCTTAGGTATGAAGGGAACACATATAAAAATATTAAATGATAAGTTAATAGATGAACTTAAAAAGGCAAGACAGTCATAAAAAGTAGTGATAAAATTCACTACTTTTTTTATTTTATTAGGTCTAAAGTTTTATTTGACAAAATTTTACTAGATTCATTAAAATTCATTAAAAAAATGTGGTAAAATTGTTATGATTTTATTTACAAATATATTGTAAAAATTAGTAATAAACAGGAAAACACCCTGTTATTCTGATATTAAATATTGAAAATTAGCAAAATATGTAATGTCATATTAAATAATGGAAGATTAATAGGAGGAAAATCCCATGGATAAAGTTATGAAAAATATTAATATTCTTAATTATGCATTAAATGGTTTATGGTTAAGAAATAAAGCTATAAATCATAATATTGCAAATGCTAATACTCCAAATTATAAAAGGATTACTGTGAACTTTGAAGAAAGTCTAAAAAAAGCTATTGAAAATAAAGGTCTAAGCCTTAAAACAACTCACAAAAATCATATTACCAATTCAATAAATATTGATAAAATACAACCTGAAATTAAAGTAGAAAAGGACATTTCTTATAGAATTGATGGAAACAATGTCAATATTGATGTGGAATCAGCTAATTTATCGAAAAATGCTATTATGTATAATGGTGTAATTAATCAATTAACAGGAGAATTTAATAAGCTGAAAAATATTATTAACGAAGGGAGATGAATACTTTGGGTTTGTTTGATGCCATAGATATTAGTTCATCAGCTTTGACTGCACAAAAGACCAGAATTGACATAATAAGCAAAAATATAGCCAATGCCAATACGACAAGGGCTACTGGAGGAATGCCTTATAGAAGGCAAATGGTTGTTTTTAGGGAAAACAAAGAGGATTCATTTGCACATTATTTAAACAGATATTCATCTCTATTTAGAGGAAAAGGTGTTGAAATAGAAGAAATCGTTGAAGATGAATCTCCATATAAGCTTAAATATGAGCCTGGTCATCCTGATGCTGATGAGAATGGATATGTGATGATGCCAAATGTAGATGTAGTCGTTGAAATGGTAGATTTAATTGATGCTCAAAGAGCCTATGAGGCAAATATTACTGCAATAAATACAACTAAATCCATGATGCTGAGTGCATTAGATATAGGTAGGAGGTAATTAAATGGAAGTTAGATCCATTAGATTAAATAATGCTTTAGCAGAAACAATAAGTGATCATGTTCCCAAAAAAGATAAAAGTACTGACTTTTATAGTGTATTAAATGAAGCATTAAATAGAGTAAATCAATTACAAATAGAGAGCCAGCAACAAAATATGCTTTTATCAATTGGTGAAGTAGATAATCTACATGATGTAACCATTGCAGCAGAAAAGGCTAATATTGCCTTACAATTAACTTTATCCATAAGGAATAAAATAGTTGAAGCCTATCAGGAAATAATGAGAATGCAAATATAGTAGGGCTAAAGAAATGAGGTGTAAAGATGGGGGAGGCTATACAGCAAGTTAAGAATCAATTAGATGAATACTGGCAAAGTTTGGATAAGGATAAAAAGAAAAAAATTGTAATAATAGGGATTATAGCCTTATTATCTATAATAGTACTTACCATATTGCTGACAAGAACTAAATACGAGGTTTTATATAGAAACTTAAGCCTAGAGGATATGGGAGATGTAAAAAGTAAATTAGATGAATTAGGTATAGAGTATAAAATACCCGATGATGATCCTACAACTATTCTTGTGCCTAAAGATATGAAAAATATAGCTAAAATAGAATTAGCCTCAGAGGGGCTTCCTCAGTCTGGATATAGTTTTTTAGATGCATTTAAAGATAGTAGTTGGACCATGACTGATTATGATAAAAAAGAAAGGATGAAATTAGCATTACAAAGTGAATTAGCTTCAACTATAGCAGAAATTGATGGAATTGAAAAGGCTACAGTATATATTAAAGAAAAAGACGAATCAGGGTTTGTACTAAATGAATATGAAAATGAAACTACTGCTAGTGTATTTATTGAAAAAAGTGGCCGACGACCCTTGTCAGCTCAGACTATAGAAGCTATAAAAAATCTTGTGGCATCTTCAGTAAATATGAACCCAGAAAAGGTGCAAATAATAGACAATGAGGGAAATCTATTAACTGGAGACCAAAGTGAGTCAGAAATACTTATGACTGAACAATTTTTAATTAGAAGTAGTCTAGAATCTAGGATTAATGAAAGCATTAAAAAATTTTTAGAAAATATATTCGGACCGGGTAATGTAGATGTTAGATCCAGTGTTAATATAAATTTTGATAGCGAGAAGACTACTGTTGTAGAATTCCAGCCTCCTATTGAAGGTAATGAAGAAGGCTTGATTAGAAGTATAGAAGAAGTTGAAGAACATATATCAGAAGCTGGAGCAGTAGGAGTACCAGGTGTTGAAGAGAATATACAGGATTATGTTATAGCTGAAGAAGATGGTGAGAACTATAGCAGAAGAAGTAGTATTATAAATTATGAATTAAATGAAATCAATCAGGAGATACTTAGAGCTCCTGGACAGGTTGAGGATATAACTGTTGCAGTATTAATAAATAGACAGGTTTTATTAGATGAAGAATTCAATGAAGATATACGAACAGATATTGAAAATTTGATTTATGCTGCAACGGGACTTGATACAAGGCAGGTTGAGGTCATAGCTAGAGATTTTGCTTTGACAGATACGCCTGATTTGATGCCTATTGATGCTGATGAAAATTTATATAGGTATATAGCATTAGGCATCCTAGTTATATTAATAATTATAGCAATTATCATTTATAGAAGGAGAAAAATAGAAAAAGAACAGTTTGAAGAATTACAACAAAGAATGGCAGAGGAAAGAGCTATTACTGAAGAAGTTGAAGATTTAGATTTAGAAATTGAAAAACCAAGACTAAAATACCAAATAGATAATTTTGTTGACAAAAATCCTGAATTGGCAGCACAGTTAATTAGAGCATGGTTAAATGAATAGGAGCGATATATGATGAGTAGGCAGCTTAGTGGGAAAGAAAAGGCAGCTATATTTTTAATTACTATAGGACCGGAAAAATCAGCTAAAATATTTAAGCATTTAAATGAAGAGGAAATTGAAGAATTGACTTTACAAATTGCAAACATGAAAACTGTATCATCTAAAGAAAAAGAAAAGATATTAGAAGATTTTTATCAGCTTGCTGTAGCTCAAGAGTACATAGCAGAAGGTGGAATTAACTATGCTAAGGAAATATTAGAAAAAGCTTTAGGAAAAGATATGGCCATAGAAATAATAAATAGGCTTACTTCTTCCTTGCAAGTTAGACCTTTTGAATTTATTAGGAAAGCAGATCCTAATCAACTATTAAATTATATAGAAAATGAGCATCCTCAAACTATTGCATTAATTTTATCCTACTTGAGACCAAACCAGGCTGCTCATATACTAGCTAATTTGCCAAATGAAAAACAAGCTGAAGTAGTAAGAAGGATTGCTATAATGGATAGAACTTCTCCAGATATAATAAAAGAAGTTGAAAAAGTATTGGAGACAAAGTTTTCTGGTATTCTTGCACAAGATTTTACTTCCACAGGTGGAATTCAAAGTGTTGTTGATATTCTAAATTCAGTAGATAGAGGTACAGAAAAGAATATTATGGAGCAACTAGATAGGATGGATACAGAGCTAAGTGAAGAAATTAGAAAGAGAATGTTTGTATTTGAAGATATAGTAACATTAGATAATAGAAGTATACAAAGAATAATTAGAGAAATTGATAATTCTCAGTGGGCAATTGCATTAAAAGGTGCAAGTGAAGAAGTAAAAGAGGTTATATTTTCTAACATGAGTAAAAGGCTTGTTGAAATGATTAAGGAAGATATTGAGTTTATGGGACCTGTACGTTTAAGGGATATAGAAGATGCACAACAGAATATAGTAAATGTTATTAGAAAACTAGAAGAAGATGGAG
>JAAYHM010000160.1 GCA_012735405.1 Tissierellia bacterium
ATTGCAATCAAGTTTACAATAAATCCTGTACCAGCCTAGATGAGATTAATGGCTTGTATCTGAAAAAATATCAAACAGATGAACCTACTGCTATCAACATTGATGCCTATGTGAGTGAAAGGGTAGGGAATACTATAAATCTATATGAAGGAAAGGTAGAACAATTGGTTTCCAAAATAGACCTTATAAGTGGGCAAGTTAATTTTGGAAAATACCTTCCTGAAGGAGAACTCCATCGTTTAATATACCATAGTAGGCCAGATATTAAATCAATTGTTCATTCTAAAGAGGAGGATATTTTGACAGTATCCAGGGTGGGGAAAACAATATACCCCTTATTGGATGATTTTGCGCAGATTATTGGCCCCTACATGGGATGTGCTGTCTATAGCAGGGAAAAACCTTTTGAAACAGCCAAGGATGTAGTTGAAGCATTGAAGAAAAATAATGGAGTCTTTATAAGAAACAATGGGGCCCTATGCTGTGGCCCTTGTAAAAAGGATGCTTATGCTGCTGAACTGGTGGCCATTAAGGGCTGTAAGGCATGGGTAGCAGCTTCAGTATTTGGAAATGTTCAGCCTATCAATAAAATTGAAGCAAGGTTAATGAACTTTGTGTACAAAAATAAATACTCAAAGGAATCTACTGTTAAGGATTAGCAGGGGGTGTAGGGTTGGCAGAGTCCAACCCTATTTAAATACAGCTTATATATATCTGTTCTGCAGTCCTTTATTTTAGGAAACAGTTCCCCTGTCTTCTTTAGGTATTTCCACAAAGAAGGACACTCCCACATTTTCATTTTTAGTCCATATTTTTGCCTGGTGTAAGTTTACAATTCTCTGTACTATGGCCAAGCCTAATCCAAACTGGCCTTTTTTGCCTGCATTGTATTCAGAAAAGAGGTATTTTAAAACTTCATCTTCTATGGCAGGACCATCATTCCATATTTTAAGAATAATACTGTTTGCCTTGTCTTTTAAGGATATGAGAATGGAGTTTTTAGCATACCTCATCTGATTATCCAATAAATTTTCTATGACTACCCGCCACTGTTCTATATCTCCTTTTATTTCTGCAGGAGGTAAGTCAAGCTGCCAATCAATATCTGTTCTGTTCAAAGCAAATCTTTCTATGACTTCCTTTATCAACTCGTCTAAATAAAAGTTTTTATAAACCCTTTCATTAGTTTTTAAATAATCAAGTTTTGTAATATAGAGCAGGTTCCTTATACGCTTTTCCAGCCTTTCAGCTTCATCATCTATGACTGCTACAGAAGAGTCTAAATCATTCTTTGGGTATATACCATCCCTAATGGCCTGGGCAAAACTTCTTATGACCATAACAGGTGTTTTAAGCTCATGGGATATATTTTGCAAAAAGGATTTCTGCATTTCTGCCTGGTAAATAAGTTGGTTTCTTAATTGTTCTATGGATTTTCCCAGTCTACCTATTTCGTCCTCCCTGTCTACATCAATGGGCTCATTCCACTCATAATTTGCAAGCTTCTTAACCTTCTTTTCCAAAGCAACTAGAGGATTTGACAGGTATTTTGAAAGTAGGGCTGCAGGTATCCAGCTAAGTATGGAAACTATAAACATTACTAATGCTAATCGCTTAAACAGGGTTTTAACCAAGTCCTGCCTGTAGGAATCCCACATATATGAGATTAAAAACACATCTTCATCAAAGGCAGTTCCCTTAGTTATAACATAGAATATTTTTTCTCCATTAACTTCCCCGCTATATCTTTGGCTGACATTTTCCTGGGCTTTTGCCTGATTAACAACTTCTTCCACAAATTCCATACTAAGGGAAGAGGGTATAAATATTTGACCCTTTTCGTATATGAAGAAATGTCTGACAGTACGTATATTTTCCAAGGTTTGCCGTGCCCCTTCCAAGCCTTGGGATTCTAACAGATCCTTTAGGGTAAAAAGGTCATACCTGGAAAACATAAATTTTTGGGCTGATTCTATTGTAATATACATTTCTTCAGTAAAGAAATTTCTTAAAGTTAGAGGAAGTATTACAGACAGCATAATGGATATAAACAGAGTAATAGATGCAAATACTATCCATATTTGTAGAAATAAAGGTTTATTTTTCATGAGTTAATCATCCTATATCCAAAACCATAGATGGTTTCTATATTAAGCTTTGGCATTTTTTTTCTTAACCTTCTTACCAAGTCGTCTACTACCCTATCGGTGCCAAAATAGTCTTCACCCCATACAGATTTAAGGATTTGCTCTCTGGATAAGGCCTGGTTTTGATTTTCTACAAAGTATTCTAAAAGGTCAAATTCCTTACTTGTTAAATTTATAAATCTGTCAGCTATTTTAACCCTTCTTCCTTTTATGTCAATGGTATAGGGAGATATAACCATTATATCTGAACTTGAACCATAGACCCTTTCCAATAGCTTTTTAGTCCTTATGACTAGCTCCCTTGGAAGAAAAGGTTTAGCCAAATAGTCATCACTTCCAAGTTCCAATCCAAGTATCCTGTCTATATCTGCATCTCTGGCTGATATAAATATAACAGGAATATGGGGAGTTGAAGATTTAATTTCCTTTATTATTTGATAACCATCTATATCCGGGAGCATAATATCCAAAATCCATAAATCGGGAGGATTATTAATAAGATTTAGAGCTTCCTCTCCGGTAAAGATGGATTTTACTTTCCAACCCTCCTTCTTCAAATAGGTGGACAGGATAAGATTTAGATTTTTATCATCTTCTACCAAGTAAATTTTAAAACTCATATTATCTACTCCTTAAGTAGTATTTCTAAATAAATTATAGCAAAATGGGTATCATCTTTCATGAAAGCTTATGAGAAAATTGTGGGAAATTGTAAAAAGAAATACTGTTTTACTTTTACAAAATAACATATTTTAATTATATTTTTGTTACATTTATGTAT
Organism: Tissierellia bacterium; assembly: GCA_012735405.1. GTDB lineage: Bacteria > Bacillota > Clostridia > Tissierellales > Tepidimicrobiaceae > JAAYFE01. The sequence goes on from JAAYHM010000160.1 coordinate 2,929, forward strand.
TAATATTTAATCAGGATGGATAAGGGAGGTGTTTATATGGATGAAGAAAGAAGGGATCCGGAAGAGACAATGGAAATTATTGAAGGGATAGATATGGAATATGACGAATCTGAGAAGGATATTAGTGAATATGTATATGAAGAAAGCAGGGAAGAAAAAAAGGAGAAAAAGCCTAAAAAAAATAGAATAATTTCATATATAGTTGTAGCATTGGTTGCTTCACTGATTGGTGGAATAATATCCCCATTTATAGTTTTAAAGTATATGGAAAAAAACAACATGTTAAATGACCATAATAGTCCTACCTTTGGCATATCAGATGTGCTGGAAAGTGGAGAAAAAATAGATGCTATAACCATAGTGGCTCAAGATGCTATGAATAGTGTGGTAGGCATTACTACTAGAAGCCTTAGGCAGATTGGCTTTTTCCAACAGGAGGTAGGTGGTGTAGGATCTGGAGTTATAGTGGATAGCAATGGGTATATACTTACAAACTCCCATGTGATAGATAATGGAAATGCTAAACATATAAGGGTCTTATTTGATAATGGAGATGAAAAGGAAGCTAAGGTACTATGGTACGACTCCCTGCTTGATTTAGCCATAATAAAGGTAGATGCAAAAAATTTACCTGTGGCAAAGCTGGGAGATTCAGACAAACTTCTGGTGGGAGAACCTGCCATTGCCATTGGCAATCCTCTAGGATTAGAGTTTCAAAGTACAGTGACTTCAGGAATCATTAGTGGTCTCCACAGGTCAATTAATGTGGAAGGTAATGTAATTGAGGATTTAATACAAACAGATGCCTCCATTAATCAGGGAAATAGTGGGGGGCCATTACTAAATTCAAAGGGTGAAGTAATTGGAATAAACACTGCAAAGATTAGCTCTGCAGAAGGTTTAGGATTTGCTATTCCCATTAATACTGTAAAACCAATTATTGAACAAATTATAGAAACTGGTACTTATAAAACTGTAGTTATGGGAATTACAGGTGTTGAAGTGGAGCTATATGAAAGAAGGTTAGGGATAGATTTAAGTGCAGATGAAGGTGTTGTAATATTGGAGGTAGTTCAAAATTCACCAGCCCATAAGGCAGGATTAAGAAATGGTGATGTGATAACTAAAATAGATAACAAGAGTATTGAAAATATGAGTCAGCTTAAAAAAGCCTTATATAACTACAAACAAGGAGATAAGGCTAAACTTACAATAATTAGGAATGGTACAGAAGAAATTTTAGAAATAGAGTTTACCCAAGTTAGATAAATAATATTTTCTTATTATCCCCCTTTAAATATAGAAAGCTTCAGGAATCAGCTAAATTCCTGAAGTTTTTATTTTTGTTTAAATGAGCAATTTGGTGAATTAAATTATTTTAAGCTTAATATAATAAGAAAAAAGGAGGTATTATATGGGAAATTTACATGAAAAAAGAAAATTTACAGTTAAAGATTATCTAAAATTCATCATTCCTTCAGTTTTAGGTGTGCTTCTTTTAATGTTTCCATTAAAAGTTGAAGGCCAAACTACTATTTTAGTTGCCTTATTTGCAAGTACCCTAACAGGCCTATTAGAACCCATTTTACCTGCTATTATTCTAATTGTTATAGCTATATCTGGAATAATGGCTGTAGTTTACAGGTTTTTTAAACCTAACTTTATTGAAAAAAATGAGTTTTTAAAATCCTTATTTAATGTATCAGACTTTTGGATATTAGCTAGAGTAGTTGGAGTTATACTTGCTTTTTTAGTGTATTTCCAGATAGGTCCTGAGTATATCTGGTCTGATGATACTGGAGGCTTAATTCTATACGATTTAATATTGGGGCTCTTTTCCATATTCCTGTTTGCTGGGCTTATACTGCCTTTTCTAACAAATTTTGGCTTATTAGAGTTCATTGGTGCAATGATAACCCCTGTAATGAGACCGGTATTCAAGCTACCAGGACGTTCAGCCATAGACTGTATAGCATCCTGGGTAGGGGATGGAACCATTGGGGTGGTTATAACCAATAAACAATATGAAGAGGGGTATTATAATACTAAGGAAGCATCAGTTATTGCCACTACATTTTCTGCTGTATCCATTACTTTTTGCCTGGTAGTATTAGATCAAGTAGGTTTGATTCACTTATTTGGCCCATATTACCTGGCTGTAAGTTTGGCAGGAGTAATTGCTGCTATTATTATGCCAAGGATTCCCCCCTTATCTAGAAAAAAAGATGATTATTTTACAGGGGATAAAAAGGACCTTGGAGAGGATATTCCTAAGGGATTTACAACAGTTTCATGGGGGACCCATTTAGCTATTAATAGAGCAGAGGCAAATATGGATATAAAAAAATTTGTCACCAATGGAATTGCAACTGTTTTAGACATGTGGATAGGGGTAATGCCTGTCATAATGGCCTTTGGTACCATAGCTCTTATAATTGCAGAGGCTACTCCTATATTTGTATGGCTAGGAAAGCCCTTTATTCCATTACTTAATCTACTTAGGGTGCCTTATGCAGTAGAAGCTTCCAAAACTATGGTAGTAGGCTTTGCAGATATGTTTCTACCTTCAGTTATAGGCTCTACTATTCCTAATGAGATGACCCGTTTTGTTGTAGCAGCAGTATCTGTTACCCAACTGGTATACCTGTCAGAGGTAGGTGCAGTAATATTAGGGTCAAGGATTCCAGTATCCCTGGTTGAGCTATTTATTATATTTATAGAGAGAACCTTAATTACCCTTCCTATTGTAACTATAATTGCACATATAATATTTTAGCCATTCCAATAGGAATGGCTATATTGCTCTTAACTTGTTGATAACGCCAGGATTTACGATAAAGTCGGGTATTTCACCCTTAAGTATTTTTTTGACACATTGTACTGTGTTTATAATTTGGTTTCTTGATGCAGCTGTAGAGCTATAGGCAGCATGGGGAGTTACAAGGGCGTTGGGGTGCTCTATTATTTTTCTCTCCAGTTCTGCTGGAGGCTCATTTTCAAGTACATCTAAACCTACAAAGGCTACCTTGCCACTTGTTAAGGCTTCATATAAATCCTCAAGTTTAATTATTTTTCCCCTTGAAGTATTTATAATACATACGGAGTCTTTCATAATGTTAAAGAGATTTTTGTTAAAAACATATTTGGTGCTTTCCAACAGAGGAGCATGGATGGAGATATAGTCAGATTCTTTTGCCAGGTTTTCCAAATCCACTATTTCAACATTTAAACTTCTTGCCCGTTCTAAATTGGCAAAGGGGTCTGCTGCAATTATTCTACAGCCAAATCCCTTTAAATATTCTGCAACTTTTTGTCCAATAGCTCCAAACCCGTATAGTCCTACTGTAGTTTCTGAAAATCTTTTTATAGGATCTCCAATGTTGCTGTTCCAGACTCCTTCCATAACGCTTTTATTCATCATCTTCAATTTTCTGTTACAGGCCAATATTAGAGCTACTGTATGGGTTGCCACTTCTTCTATACAATAATTGCCTGCATTTGTAACCATTACCCCATATTTTTCTGCCAGCTCCACATTGGCACCATCAAAACCTATGCTTGCAGCACAATAGGCCCTTAAATTTTTTAATGAAGAATATACCTTCTCATCCATTATTTGATCCCAGCTAATTATTATTTCTGCATCATGGCATCTTTGGATTAATTCCTCTGATGAAAGCACCTCCTCACCAAAGAAGGTATAATTTATGTTTGGAATTTCCTTTTTTAGCTCCTTTTCCATATATTCTATCTGACTTTGACTCATTCCAGGAACGCCGCCAAAATAAACATTATGTCTTTTCATTTTATTCCTCCTTGTAGTAGATTATCCTGTTATGCCAAATAGATTGGTTAGTAGTACGATGATTGGAAGTGAGATGATGGTCTTTTGTAAAAAGATTGCTAATAGGCCCTTAAATCCTATGGGCATCTTAGAAGTCATAATAAGACTACCAACTTCTGTTAAATATATAATTTGAACTAAGGATAGTATGCCTATTACAAATCGGGTCTTGTAGGAAGCAATATTTGCTGCCAGTATAGCAGGTATGAACATATCTGCAAATCCAACAATTGTAGCAGGTGCAGCCTGAAAGGCTTCCTTCAAGCCCAATAATTCCATGTAATATCCAAAGGGCAGGCTAAGCCAGTTAAATACTGGTGTATAGGTGGCTAGAATCAATGCCAGGGTGCCAAAGGACATTACTATTGGAGTTAAGGAGAATACTATTCCTAGCCAGGTGTTTACACCATTGTAGATTATTTCTTTCATGTTGAGGCCCTTTTCTGCCTTTTCAACAGCCAGTTTCAGTCCCCATTGGAATTTTGTCAGCCCTTCTGGTTCTTCCTCCTGAATCTGTTTACCAACTGGAGGGTAATATTCATTTGGGTACCTGTTTAATGGAGGTATTCTAGTCATTATTACAACGCTTAGAACTCCTGTTATGCATAAGATAGTATAGAAGGGCACGAAGTTATCATCTACCCCCAACATAGCGGCAATTACCAGGCAAAATGGCAGTGATACAGCAGAAAAACAGGTGGCAATGGTAATGGCTTCCCTTGCTGTATAGTAGCCTTTTTCATACTGCTGGGTTGTCAATACTACACCTACATTGCAGTTTCCAACCCAGGAGGCAAGCAAATCTATAGTAGCTCTGCCAGGTATTCTGAAAAGAGGCCTTGTAAAGTCCCTAAGTATGGTACCAACCAATTCTAAAAGGCCATAATCCATTAAAAGTGGCATCAAAAAAGATGCTGCAAAAAACCAGGCCACTAAGGTTTCCAACAGCCCCATCATGGTTCCTCCAGTGTCTGGAGAAATGATGATTTCAGGGCCAACTTTAAAATAACACATTATTGTCACTATGGAACCTAATATACGAGTAGCAACATAAGCTGGTGATGTGACAAATAGCCTTGATAGCAATTTGCTTTCCATAATAAATTTAGGTTTAAATAAATAGCTTATCAGGCTTAGGATTGCAGATGCTGTAATTACTAGCATCAAGCCTAAAGAAGCCACTGGTTTAATAAGGGCTGCAAAAACATCTGATATTACTCCCAGGGGAATATTAACAGACTCCTTCCAGTAAACTGGAAACAGAAATAAAAATATTCCGATTGTTGAAGGGATTATAAACTTTAAAAGTTTTTCCTTTGGAGGCTTGGAATAGATAATTTGATGGTTCATCATTTTACTCCTTTCAACTTAACTATATTTTATTAATTACTATGATTACTCGAAAAAAATTATTATTCTAAGTATAATTAACTAAAAAAAATGTGTCAAGAAAAAATTTGTTTGTAAATAATAAAATTTTGTTGTATTATATTATGAAAATCTAGTTACTTAATAATAAGGTAGATTACACTAGTTAAATAGTCAGGAAGGAGTAGGTATATGAAGCATAGATTCATATCTAAAAGATATTGGAATTCAATTGCTACCCCAATGGGAGAAAGCATGAAGCTTTTGGACAAATTTGATGATGTTATCAATTTTAGCTTAGGAGATCCTGATTTTAATACCCCTGAACCTATAATCCATTTAGCCATGGAAGATGCCAAGGCCGGCCACACCCATTATACAGACTCCTATGGGGATCCGGAGCTGAGGGATGAGATTGTGAAGTTTTATAAGGAAGAATACGGATTAGATATAAGGCGAGAGGAGATAATGATTACTACCAGCGGTTGCCATGCCATGTGGCTGGTTTTAGAAGCTATACTGGATGATGAAGATGAGGTAATAATTCCTGACCCTTATTTTACTCCCTATCCTCAGCAGGTTAAATTGGCCAGAGGCAAGCCTGTGTTTTTACCAACCTATGAAGAAGAGATGTTTGAAATAAATGTGGATAGGCTGGAAAAGCAGATAACCAACAGGACTAAAGCTATAATAATCAATACCCCTCACAATCCTACAGGTACCTGCTACAAGAGGGAGACTATGGAACAAATTGCTATGGTTGCTAAGGAACATGATTTAATAGTTATAGCTGATGACATATATACTGAGTTCAGTTTTGAGGAACCCTTTATCCCAATGCTTTCTCTTGATGGCATGAGGGAGAGGACTATTACCATTTCATCCTTTTCAAAGAATTTTGCCATGACTGGCTGGAGGATTGGATATATATTGGCTCCCGATTTTATTGTTAATATTGTTAAGGATATTAACGAAAACAATGTATTTGCTTCTCCTTCCATTTCCCAGAGAGCTGCTTTACATGCTTTAAGGTTGAGGAAGGAAGTTTGTCCACCAATTGTAAATGAAATTAAGAATAGAATGATATATGCCTATGAAAGGATAAAGAAAATACCTAAACTTTCCACATTGCCTCCCAGGGGAAGTATGTATATGTTTGTCAATATAAGGGAAACAGGCTTAAATAGCACTGAATTTTGTGATCTTCTGTTAAAGGAAGCCCATATTGTGGCCATACCAGGCATAGCCTTTGGAGAATGTGGAGAAGGCTATATTAGGCTGGCCTTAACCATTGGTATTGAGGAAATGGAGGAGGCCTTTAACAGGATTGAAAAACTATCCATATTGAATGGATAAAAGGAATGTAGCTAAAGATTTAGCTACATTCCTTTTAATATTATAATTATTTAGCCTTTTCAGTTTTTGCAAATACAAATCCAATGTATCTAAACAGGACATAAAGTACCATGATTAAGGCTACCAACTCTTCAAATTTTACCAAGTATTTTAAAAATGCAATTGCATTTCCTGAATTTGTTAAGAAGCCATTGGTAAGCTTTAAAGCTACACCGCTTATAACTATGGGGAAGGTGAAGGCTGAATAACTTGGATAAAACTTCAATCTTAACAAGGCTGGTAGCCTTAATACTACATAAAAGTATAGCAACTGGGATAAAACAAGTAGCAACCACACTATGGCCATATTCTTTTCCTCAAAGGAATTCATATAGCCTGCCAGACAAAGACTGCCTGGTGCAGCTAAAATTGCTATAGTAGGCAGGGCTGGTTCTGGAATACCCTTAACTTTAAATACCCTATTTAGAACTATAGGTAGTAGTATAAAGTAGGATATAAATCCAAACCAGAAGGCCATTTTTCCTACAGATGCCATATTAAAACTAGGTGCTGTAATACTGGCACAAGCAATTCCGACATATACAATGAACCAGCTGGGAAATACCTTTTTAATATCAAAATTTAACAGGTATTTTACAGAAAACCAGATTATTAGTCCTATATGAAGTACCAATCCTATTATCCATATAACAAATCCAATAGATTTGTTGGGTATATAGGTAGCTAAAAGCATGATAGCCATGGACAGGGTAGGGAAAACACTGGCTACAACTGGATTATTCAGATCATTTACCAGGTCCTTTGGATATTTTGCTATTTTTACAAGTACAAGTATTAGTATAAGGGCAGAAATAAAACCAAAAATATTTCTGTAAGGACCCCCATAGGATAGTACAAGATTTCCTAAAGCAGCTAAACCTAACATTAGTCCAACTACAGGTAATGGCAATTTTTTTACTGTTCCATTCAATACATTTCACCTCCAAATATTTTAATCCTAATATAAAGTACCATAAGTTGCATAGGTAATTCCAATTATTTATATTTATAAATAAAATATATTCTATTAAATAATATTATAGATGGAGTTATTGATTAATTAAAAACTAATAAAGTATAGGGGCATCAATAAAGGCATATTGCATAGGCAATATGCCTTAAATTATTTATTTAACTGTACTAGATTATTGAATAATCCTTTATTTTCCCTGATTTTATTTTCGTTACCCAGGACACATAGGTAATTTTGATCCATAGTATCCCTTAAAAGTGAAGCAGCTTCCTTTATATCCTTAAGCTTTGTGCTAAGTACTTCTTCCCTATTTTTCTGTATATCCTCATAGCTTAAATTTGATATAAATCTGCTTGTAGCAATTTGTCCCTTCATATAAGGTGTAGTTGCCGGGTCAAGCCTGGATATGGTTCCTATTACAAAGTTAGTAAATTCTTCCTCCCTTAAATTTAAACTATTTATATACTCTGCCATGCTATCATACACATCCAGGGTTTCCTTAAGATTAGGATCCCTATAGGAATAGGTAATTACATGGCCAGATCTGTCAATACTTATTCCTGCTCCATAGGCTCCTCCTTGGGCTCTTATTTTGTTATGAAGGTACTCCCTGCTAAGGAGGGTGGATAAAACAAGTAGACTTCCTGTATATTCATATCCAAGCTTTTTTAAGTTATATCCCTTGGATACATATTGAACATTGGCAGAGGATAGTATACCTTCATTTAATGCTTCTTTTTTGAATTTATATTCTTTGGTCTGGAATTTTTCATTACTTACACTATCTGTAATAAGGGGTAAATTGTCTCTTACAATTCTAAAATCCTCTTCTTCTCCTGTAAAGCTTACAATCAGGTTATTAATATTAAATATTTGCTTATATACCTTATTTAAATTAGAAAGGACTTCATCGCTTATACTGTCAAAATTTTTAACTAAATCACTTATAAACCAGTAAAAATCCAATCCCTGTAATTTTTCAGCATATTTACCGGAAGAGGAAAAATAAGAACTTACCCTTTTCATGACCACTGAATGGCCATTGCTAAATATGCCCATTTCTATTCTGGATTTTATCCTGGCTATTATATCTTTTATTCTCTTTGTATCTTCTATTTTAGATTCTGTAATCAATTCATTTACAAGCTCAATTAATTTAGGAATATTATCCCTTAAGGCCTTTCCTTTTACAATGAATTTTGGATAGTACAGATCAAATTCATTCTTTTCAAGATATAAATTAGTTGAAATACTTATGCCTCCTGTATTTACATAAATCTCATTTGATAGGTCAGAATAGGACTTTCTTTTAGTATCTATCTTACCCAATATACTTGCCAATAGATTTACATAGGGTATGAGCTCTTCTTCTACCATGCTGGTATCAAAGTAAAAATCCAAATAGGATATTTTGCTGGTAAATATATTATGGTTTAGCAATGTAAAGCCCTTTTCCCTTATTACCTCCTGGGGTATTTTTTCAGCCTTAGGCTCTACATCAGACAAGGATAGTCTTGGTATAGTAGCCTTTGCTTCTTCAGAATCTTCCCTTGACTGTATATCTCTAAGCCTGTTGTTTTTCTCTATAAGCTTGTTTATTTCTTCCTTGGATAGAGATTTTTTATAACTTTCTAGCTCTTCTACTACTTTTCTTTCCTTTTCTTCTCCCAGTCCCTTCTTAGGATTAATTATAACTAGGGAGCTATGGGGATTATTTATGATCTTTTCCTCAATAAATCTTTCATAATAATCAGTATCAATATAAGATTTTAGTTTATTTAAGGTATTTTCATACTTAAGATGAACCAGAGGATGGGCATCGTACAGCCAACTGTCTAAAGATAGTATATTATAGGCAATACCCTTAGTTGCAAATCCAGATGCTTCCCTTAAGTCAAATTCAACAATATTTAAGCTGGCCTTAATTAATTCCTTGTCTATGCCTTTTTCTACAATTTTATTTAAGGTTTCAAATACGGTTTTTTGGAACTCATCCTTTTTATCCCGGTTTACATTTTTAGCAACTATGCCAAAGCCAGCCTGAATACCCCCTACTGAAATTGAAAATATATCCTGGCCAATTCCCTTATCAAGGAGGGCATTTTTTAATGGTGCTGCTTCAGAATCAATTAGTAGCTGGCTTAATATGCTGGTCATTAAATAGGTTTCCGGGTTTGTATTTTCTCCAATGACAAAGTTGAGGCTTAAATAGGATTTGTCATCTTCAGATTCATCCTTGGAAATAGGATAATATTCCACCAATTCCTTTCTGGAGCTAAAAGGTTTTTGAACTTGTATCCTGGAGTCTACTTCCTCCTTATCAAAATGAGACAAATATTCTTCATTAATATGTTTAAGCCTTTTTTCAATATTTCCATTACCATAGAGGAATATAAAGCTGTTGGATGGATGGTAGTATTTCTTATGGAAATTTAAAAATTCTTCATAACTTAATTGGGGAATTTCATCTGGATTTCCACCAGAAGAATATTTATATACGGTATCTGGGAACAGGGACCTGCTTATATTTTCGCTTAATATCCTTTCAGGGGAGGAGTAGGCTCCTAACATTTCATTATATACTACACCTTGATATCGAATGGGTTCATCCTCTTTAAATATTTCATAGTGCCATCCTTCCTGCATAAATATTTCCTCTATATCATATATTTTTGGATAAAATACTGCATCCAAATATACATCCATTAAATTAAAGAAGTCTTTTTCGTTTCTGCTGGCAATTGGATACAGGGTTTTGTCGCTGAAGGTCATGGCATTTAAAAAGGTACTGAGAGAACCTTTAGCCATATCCATGAAGGGCTCCTTGGTAGTATATTTTCTGGAACCTGATAATACACAATGTTCTATAATATGAGGCACTCCTGTACTGTCTGATGGTGGAGTCCTGAAGCCTATGGAAAATACATTATTATCATCTTCATTTTCCAAGGAAAGCAGTCTAGCACCAGTTTTTTGATGAATAAATATTCTGGCTGTAGATTGTATTTCTTCTACATATTCTTCTTCTATTAATTTAAATCCATGATAAATTTTATTTACCTGAAAATCCATAAAATTACCTCCTGCTGTATTGTAAAGCTTACTGGATTTTAATCTATCCTATTTAGTATTTTTTCAGGTTCAATATATTATTCCTGGATTAAGATTTTTGCCTTTAATTTATAAGCTTTACAATAAAAAATTTATCCCATTAATAAAAATTATAACAAAAAACTGGGATAAATGTCCAAAAAAAGGAAGGCAGTATATGCTACCTTCCTTGAATTCCAATCCTAGTCAAGTACAACTTCTTCCTTTAAAGCATTAACTATATCTTCCAGCTCCAGACTTCTTGAAGCTTTAACTAATACTATTGAATTTGGTTTAATAATTTTTTTTATTTTTTCTACTACTTCTTTCTTGCTTTCCGAATGAATAACCCTATCTTTACCTAAATTAGCCTTACAAGCCTCCCCTAGATATTTAGCCAAAGGTCCAATGGTAAATACATAATCAATTTCTTCTCCATCTATGGCCTTTCCTACCTCTTCATGAAGCTTTATTTCATCTTCACCTAAACCTAACATATCTCCCGCAACAACAATCTTTTGACTGTAATTATCCATATTATATAGGGTTTCAAGTTGGACCAGGAGGCTATCCGGGTTTGATTTATAGGAATCATTTAATATGGTAAAGCCCTTTGCATATATTAATTCATCCCTCATACCAGTTTTGTCAATGTGATTAAAACCTTCCTGTATTAAATCAACTGGTATATTAAAATATTCTCCCACAACAACTGCAGCTAAGGCGTTAAATATATTGTGCTTTCCTAACAGGGGTAGAAAAAATCTTTTTTCAAAGGGAGATTTTACCGTAAAATATATGCCTTCTTCATCCATACTATCCATCCTGGCTACATATTCATTTGAATTTTCACTGCCATAGGTTATAGTTTTATGTTCTATTGGGAAATCTTTAAGTACCTTTTTTAAAGTAGGATCATCTCCATAGTATATAAATATTCCATCAGGATCTAATCCTTCCAAAATTTCTAATTTTGCCCTTGCAATGTTCTCTTCTGTATACAAGTTTTCTAAATGGGCCTTTCCTATGCTTGTTATAATAGCCACATCAGGTTTTGCAATATCAGTTAAATTGGATATCTCTCCAAATCTTTCCGTACCCATTTCAACAACTGCCATTTCTGTCTCTTCATCCAGGCTAAGAATTGTAAGGGGGCATCCAATATCATTATTATAATTACCTAAGGTCTTTTTTGTCTTGTATTTAGTACTTAAAACACTGGCTACAATGTCTTTAGTTGTAGTCTTTCCATTGCTTCCAGTAATGCCTATCACCTTTACATCCAGTTGTCTTCTATAGGCCTTAGCTAAATTTTGTAGTGCCTTTAGTGTATCCTCTACAAAAATAAGTGGAATATCTATATTGGGTACTGGTTCATTTTTATTCCATAGGGCAGCCCTTGCTCCTTTTTTATAGGCATCTTCTACAAATAAATGACCATTAAAATTTTCACCAATTAAGGGAATAAACATCTGCCCTTTTTCTATGGTTCTAGAATCTGTGCATACACCTTCTATTATTATATTTTCATGCTCCTTCTTAAAGATACTTCCTTTTACCATCTTGGCTATGTCTATTAGAGAACGCTTAATCATACTTTCACCTCGTTCTTTTAATTGCCTTTTTCTGTCTATATCTTTCAAATCCAAATTCTATTAACTTTTCTATTAATTCTGAATAGGTGGTACCATCTGTTGCCTTCCACAAGGCTGGAGACATGCTTAAGGCTGTAAATCCAGGCATGGTATTTATTTCATTTATAAATATTTCATTATCATCTGTTACAAATATATCTACCCTTGCAAGACCATAGCAGTTTAATACCTTAAAGGCCTTTACCGCTAAATCCCTAACTTTTTCGCTTACTTCCGGCTCCAGTCTTGCTGGTATTACTGGTATAATTTTTCCATCAATATATTTTGCATTGTAGTCAAAGAAGGGCCTTTCCATAATGAATTCACCAGGAACAGATGCCTTAGGGTAATCATTTCCAATAACAGATATTTGCATCTCCCTTGCTATTACTTCCTCTTCTATGATTATTTTTGTATCGTACTGAAAGGCTTCTATAATAGCATCTACAAGTTGATCCCTATTTTCTGCACGGCTTACTCCAACGCTGGAACCTAGGTTGGCTGGCTTCACATAATAAGGGTAGGAAAGTTTTTCTTCAATTTCCTTGCAGGCCTTTTCCTTGTCTTCCTTCCATTGGTGAAGTCTTAATGAAGTGTACTTTACAACTGGCAGCTTATGCTTTACAAATATATCCTTCATAATTACCTTATCCATTCCTGCTGCTGAGGATAGGACTTCATTACCTACATAGGGAATATCCAAAAGCTCTAAAAATCCTTGTACAGTACCATCTTCTCCATATGTGCCATGAATTACAGGAAATATTATACTGTTTTCCCCTTCCTTAAGTACCTCTGTTAAGAACTTTCCAATAGAAACAGCTATGGATTCATTAGACTCTACCTGAAGGTCCTCTGGATTTTTAATTTCATCCTTAAGCAGGCCTAAACTACACCAAACCCCTTCCTTAGTAATGAATATAGGGTATACATCATATTTTTCCTTATCTAAAGCATTTAATATAGCTGAAGCACTTTTTAAAGACACTTCGTGTTCTGCTGATTTCCCTCCACACAGTACATATACATTCCTTTTCATTTCTTTCCCTCCAATACGGAATTTATTAATTATATTAAAACTTTTACTATTTGGTCATACTTAATACATAATATTTGTTTGACATATGAAAGATGCTATCATATTAGTATTTAATAAGCAATAGGTAATAAATTTAAGCAACAATTTACATTTATCTGGTATAATTAACTATATTATATAATAAAAGGATAATAAAAGGAGAATTTTTATTATGCATATGGATAAGTCTTTAAAGACACTTATAAAAATTTGTCTTGTTCTAATTATAATACTCATATTAAATAATCTAAAAGGCTTTTTTCGTCCTATTTTAAATACTCTAAATATGCTGGTAACCCCAATTATAATATCCCTATTCCTATACTATATGATAAGGCCTGTAGTTAGGTGGCTGGAAAAGTATAGGATTCATAGGGGGCTTATGGTTTTAACAGTAATTTTAGGCTTTGCCTTTATTCTGGTAATTTTCATAGCCTATGGCGGGAATATCCTGATGAATGAGTTTCAAAATGAATTTTTAGCTATTTTAAATAAAAATATAGATATAAAGGGTTTTCTGGATGATATAGTAGATTTTATACCTGATGGCATAATTCCAGATGATGTTAATATAACAAGGGAGATAATAAATCGCTTTAGGAATATATTACTGGACTTTAGCAGGAAGCTCCTTGGCTATATCGGCAGAATAGGGGATATTGGAACCCAGGTTGTTTTAGTGCCCTTTATATTATTCTACCTATTAAAGGATGATAGAATATTCCATAAGAAGTTTATGTCAATTATGCCCAAGGCCTATATTAAAGAAATAAGGGATGGCCTTAGGGATATAGATAAGGTTTTATCCATGTATATATCTAGCCAGCTTTTAGTTAGCTTTATTCTTGGAGTAATCATGTTCATAGGATATTTAATTATAGGATTGCCTAATGCCCTCCTTATGGCCTTTTTTGCAATGATAACAAATATAATTCCATTTTTGGGGCCCTTTTTAGGAGCTGCCCCTGCAGTCCTTATGGCTCTTACAATAGACATGAAAATGGTTTTAAAGGTGATAATACTGGCTGTTATAGTACAGCAGGCAGAAGGGGACTTAATAACTCCAAAAATTGTCGGGGATAAATTAAAGCTCCACCCTTTGGAGGTAATACTTATAATCTTAATTAGTATCAATCTATTTGGTATATTAGGTGCCTTTATAGGTGTACCCCTTTATCTTATATTAAATGTAATAGTAAAAACAGGTAGTAGCATAATTAAAAAAAGAAGACATGTATAAAAGGGGACTAGTTTTTAACTGTCCCCTTTAATTTATCCATTCCATCATGTCTTCCGATACCTAATATTATGCTTACAAACATTACAGCCAGCATGGCGTAAGCATACAATACATAGGGTGGAACATCTGCAGCCGTTAAGGGTGCAGCAGTATCCCTTGCAAACCCTATGGTATAGATTATAGATGGGGTCCAGGGCATTGAATATACAAAGGTATTAGACTGAGCATCCAGCAGGTTGGCAACTCTGTAGGGGCTGATGCCGTATTTTTCTCCAAGGGGTTTAGCAAAGGAGGCACCTACTGTTAAGATGGCAGGGGCATTAAGTCCCATTAGCCCAGAAAGTACTATAATCATTATACTGATTACAAATTCTGCAGCTCGTGCTGATTTTGCAACCTTTCCCAGTACTTCCAACAGCCTTTTATCTCCATGGCCTGCCCTCATTATTTCTATAGAAGCAAATAACAATAGGGCCAGTAGAATTACCTGCAGCATTCCACTTATTCCGGAATAAAGAATACCATCAACAGTTCTATCCAATCCGGAACCAGATACTCTTACCAGGGCTTGCCTAGCAGGCTCAAGCGGGTCAATTTGTACAAAATCGATTAAGCCAGCAAGAAGGGCAGTAGCACTTGCTATTACAGTTCCTATGGTAGTAGCTATGATTATGTCTCCAGTTTTTACAGCTACCCATATGGTAATGGCCACTGGAATTAGCATAAAGAGGGTCCTTGGATTATAATCAATGGATATTTCACCTGTCATACTGCCGTCATAAGCTGACCCTATTATAAGGATACCTATTATAACCAGTACTCCAGCTGTAAGGGCATATTTAAGCCTGGATTTTACTACTCCTGGTATATCAACTCCCTGGCTGGTGGCTGAAGCAATGGTAGTATCAGAAACAGGAGCTAAATTGTCTCCAAAGGCTCCGCCAGATATTATGGTACCTGCTAACAAAGCTGGATGGCAGCCTAAAGCAATACCAGCTGGATACAAAACCCCCATACCCATGGCAATGGTACCAAATCCGGTACCAGTTGCAGTAGCAAATATACAGCAGGCTAAGAAGGTAATTACAATAAAAAATGTACCCTTTATTCCCATAGAGGCAGCAAGACCTGCAATACCATTGGCTAAACCTGATGCTCTAAGTACTGTGGCAAAAACTCCAGCAAATATCCAGCAAACTACTGGTATAATGGCTTCTTCACTTGCCATACCCTTAATTATAGTATTGGCATATAATTTTTTATCCTTGGCAAGGAAGAAGGCTATGATTAAACCACTAAAAGCTGGTACCCAAAGAGCCCCATCAGAAATAGATCCCCAGACAAAGGTAGTTAAGATTATTAAGGCTATAAAGATTACGAAGGGTAAAAAAGATACCCATTCACCACCGTAAAATTCTAATTTTTTATCTTCCTTTTCCATGCTTTCACCTCCTTAAATCATACTATTAATATGTATATGCATTAATTATGTCAGAAAGTTTTTTTAATGGCAATATATAAATAAGTATGGAGGAATATGGTAGAGATTAAAAGAAAAATCTGGTAAAATAAACATAAAATACGGAAACAGGTGGGTCTGGTGGAAGATAGGTTCATGGCTATTTTTAGGTATATTATAATTGGGCTTATTATATTAGGCTTTGCATCCTTTAATATCAGGGACATAGATGAATATGGTGTAATACTTCTTCTATTATTTATTATAAACAATAATTTAAGGTTTTTTATATTAAAAAATAAACAAAACTTTGTTTTCATATCTTTAATGATGGAAATTATTTTATCAGCTATAATATATGAATACTATGGTGGCATAGTCTTATTTTACTTTGTATCCAGTATATTAGATGGGATTTTATTCTTAAATAATAAGTTGAATATTATAATAGGTTTAATGATCTATTTGACTGTAATCCTTATGTCTAAAGATGCAGGCTTTAAAATGCTAGCTCTAAACCTGGGTGTAGTTACAATACTGATTTTTATATCATACTATATGAAATATGAATACCGGCAAAAATTAGCAGCAGAGAAATTATATTATAGATTAAAGCTTTCAGAAGAAAGGCTAAAAAAAGCCAACATGGATTTAGAAATGTATGCAGATTCCGTAAGGGAATTGACAGCCATGAGGGAGAGAAATAGGATATCCAGAGAGATTCATGATAGTGTAGGTCATAGCCTTTCTACCATTATAATCCAGTTGGGAGCCATAGAAAAAATGGCTAAAAAGGATGGCAAAACAGCAGCTCTCATGGCTGAAAACCTAAGGGAATTTGCCAAAGATGGGCTGGAGGAAGTAAGAAAGGCTCTTAGAGAGTTAAAGCCTATGGAAATGGAAAAATATGAGTCTATAATTGCAGTTGAAAATTTAATTAGGCAGTTTAGCAAGCTTACAGGGGTAGATGTTAAGTTTGGGTTTTCAAAGGAAAAGATACCCTTAAATGAAGAAGAGTCCCTGGTAGTATATAGAATAGTACAGGAATTCCTTTCCAATTCAGTTCGCCATGGTAAGGCAAGCAAGGTAAATATATTTATGAATTTTAATGAGGATCATTTAATCCTTACCTTAAGAGATAATGGTGTGGGTACGGACAAAGTTGAAAAGGGAATGGGACTAACTAATATATGGGAAAGGGTAAGGGAGCTAGGTGGCCATATACAATATAGTACAGAAAGAGGAAAGGGATTTTTACTAAGGGTAGTTTTAAACTTAAAAAAGGAATATGCAGGTGAATAAGATGGATAAAATTAAGGTTTTAGTTGTAGATGATGAAAAGCTTATAAGGGAAGGGCTTAGGATTATCCTATCAAGTTATGAGGATATAGATCTTGTAGGTACCTGTGAAAATGGGAGGGAAGCCCTGGAATTTATCAGGAAAAATGATGTTGATGTGGTGTTAATGGATATAAGGATGCCTGTATGTGATGGGGTTTTAGGTACCAGAATTATTAAGGAAGAATTTGAAGATGTAAAAATACTTATACTTACTACCTTTGATGACAGGGAATACATATATGAAGCGTTAAAATATGGGGCTTCAGGCTATCTTTTAAAGGATAGTTCCTATGACCTTATATATGAAGGAATTAAGGTTGCAGCTAAAGGAAGCCTGGTGGTACACCCAAAGGTGGCAGGTACTATTATTTCCAGCGTTTCAAGGGATGAGGACTATTTAGAGGAAATAGAAAAATATGGCCTTACAGACAGGGAAGTGACAATTATAAAAGAAATAGCCAATGGTCTTTCCAATAAGGAAATAGCCAAAAAACTATATTTATCAGAAGGAACTGTTAAAAATAATATAAGTACCATACTATCTAAACTGGATTTAAGGGACAGAACCCAAATTGCCATATTTGCCTTCAAGGTTGGTTTATCTAAATAAAGTGACTTTAGTCATTGAAATAGGTTACTAAGGATAGTGGTTAAGACCTCCTTAATTTTCTATTATATTAATAGAAAGATTAAGGAGGTTTTTTATATGGGTCTAATTGAGGTGAAAAATATTACTAAACGCTTTGATGACAAGATAGTTCTGGATAACATTTCCTTGTCCGTAGATGAAGGGGATATATTTGGATTAATTGGACCTAATGGAGCAGGCAAGACTACCCTCATAAAGATAATGACTGGCTTGTGGGATAGCAATGATGGAGAAGTCATAATAGATGGATATGACATAAAGAAGGAACCCCTGAAGATAAAGGAGCAAATTGGCCTGGTACCACAGGAAATAGCCTTATTTGATAATATATCTGCCTATGATAATCTGGAGTTTTTTGGCTATTTATATGGATTGAAGGGAAAGTTCCTAAAAAAAAGGATAAATGAAGCCTTAGAATTAATAGGCTTGGAGGAAAAGAGAAAGGAAAAGGTAGGGAAGTTTTCTGGAGGAATGAAAAGAAGGCTTAACGTAGCCTGTGCAATACTACATGAGCCTAGAATTCTAATTATGGATGAGCCAACAGTGGGTATAGACCCTCAGTCTAGAAACCTCATATTTGAATTTATAAGGCGAACCAATAAGGAAAAGAATACTACTGTTATATACACCTCCCACTATATGGAGGAAGTGGAAATGCTATGCAACAACATATTTATTATAGATTTAGGACAGGAAGTAGCATATGGAAATAAGAAAACCATAAAATCCATGATTAGCAACAATGATAGGATTTTACTGGAGGTATTTGACTATAGGGCTGATATGATATTGGCCATTAAATCCTTAGCTGGCGTTAATGAATGTATTGAGGAAAAGGGGCTTATCAAGCTTTTGGTAGACAAGGATGACTTTAGATTAGAGCCACTTTTAAAAGTTATTGAAGGGCACAATGGAAAAATAAAGAGTATAAATTTCGAAGAGCCTTCTTTGGAAGAAGTATTTTTAGCCCTGACAGGGAAGAACCTAAGGGACTAGGGGGGATAGAATGAAGCTATTGGCCTTTATAAAAACAACATTTATGGCAACGGTAAAGAATTTGTATTCTTTAGTTTTGGTTTTTTCCTTATTCCCCATATTTTTAGGCCTCTTAACAGGATATATGAATGAAGATATGTTTGTTCCATCAGTTGATATGCCAGTTATGGCTGTAAAGGTAATAGATGAGGACAATTCAGTAGAATCGAGAAATTTAGTAAATTTTTTAGAAAGCCAGGAAATGAGACATATAGTAGAGATAAAGGAAAAAGGGGAATATATAATTACAATTCCTGAAGGCTATGGGGAAAGCTTTTTAAATGGAAAAGGTGCAGCAATTGAGGTGAATGTAACTGAGGAAGGCTCCACAAGACAGGGGAATACACTGGCTCAAATAGTTGATAAATATAATGAAGAAAGATATTTAAATCTTATGATTGAAAAGAGTATTGAAGACAGGATAGGGACAGAGGAAGAGAAGGAAGAGCTATATCAGTCAATATATGGGAAAATAGCTAAAATATACAATGATAGATTAATTGAAAACAGAATAATTACTATAAGGAAGAGCTTAACCAGCTATGAACACTTTTCCATAACATTTTTAAGCTACATGCTATTTCTGGTTATAACCCATTTAATAAATGGAGACTACCTTGCAAGGGAAAATGAACTTTATTCAAGAATTATGGCATCACCACTGACAGAAATTCAGTATTTTAATTATAACCTGGTATCCAGCTATATATTTGTAGTCATATTTAACCTCTTATATGTGTTGGCCTATAGAATTTTAGGCCTGTCCTTTACAGGAGCATTATCCCTGCTTATTGCAATAGTTCTTGTTCAAAGCCTATTAGGCACTGTACTGGCAGCCTTTGTGTCCTTATTTTTAAACAAAGTGGTATCAAATGTAATTTTAGATATATTAATAATACTTCAGCTTCTTGCTGGGGTAACCTATGTACCAATAAGTAAAATAGGAGACGGCTTATTGGCTGATATAATAGATAAATATTTACCAAATGCTTTAATTGTGAGAACCTATAGGAACTATCTCCTGTATGATAATTTTACTTCCATTTATATGGGCATACTGTCCATGCTTATAGTATCTGTGATTATATATATGATATGTATAATTAGGGTTAAGAGGAAAAGAGGTGAGGCATGGTGAAAATATTAAGGCTAACCTATATAAATCTTAAATTATCCTTAAAGGATATTGGAAACTATCTAGTAATGTTTGTAGCTCCCCTGGCTCTAACCCTGGGAATAAACTTCATAGCAAGTAAGAGCGGGTATGTGGCAGACACTGCCCTGGCCTTTGATATAAGGGATGAGGGCGCTTATGCTGAGGAGATTCTTCAAAGCATGGATATAAATGAAAATATATTTTTTAATGAAGAGGAAAAGGCAATAGACCTGCTTCATAAAAATGAAGTAGTTGCAGTATATCAAATACCAGAGGATTTTACAGAAAAAATACAAGAGGGAGAAAAGCCAAATATTAAAGCCTTTAAAAGGGAAGAAGGCAATGTTACTTTAGCCTTTGAGATGAGGCTGGAGGAGGAGATAAATAATAAAATTAAAAGGGAAATATTAATTAAAGAAGGGGTTATTGATAAAAACAGTGAACTATTAAAATATGCTGCAAGGGCAGATGTCATATTGCCTGGAGACAAGAAACTGGATAGGGAATTTTTATTGGCAATGTCCATGATCATTTATTTTATAATACTTTCATCTAGTACCATTGGTGAAAAGATAATAAGTATGAAAAAGCAAAATATACTATCCAGAGCCATGTCTACTGCCAATAGGGGCTATGAGATATTGGGAAGCTTGTGTTTATCCATCCTTGCTTTTCAGGTTCTAGCAAACTTGGCTGTTATATTTATCAGCCAGCTTATGATAGGCTTTTCCATTCCTAGCTTTCCTATAGTATTGATTAATATAGTATTGGCAAGCCTATTTTCTATAACCTTTACAATGTTTATGACCAGAATATTTGAAAACCAGGGTGCTGTATCCTTTGCAGCTGTTATATTTAGCATTGCCAGCGTATTCTTAACCTTAGTTGCTTCAGAATCCAGCTCTTTTCCTCAGGTGCCCCTGATAATTAAAAACTTAGGAAAGCTTACACCCTTATATTGGCTAATGGATAGTGTGGAAAATCTAAAACTATTTCCCAATGCCCTTGTGGTTTTGCTTATGATACTGGCCCTTTTTAGTGGAGGGAATTACAAGCTTAAGAATTTCATATATAGAGCTTAAAAAAAAGCCTAGAATGAAAATAATCATTCTAGGCTTATCAGCTCTTCTTCAATTTTTTCTATATTTCTGTCCTTCATTTTGCAATTGCCTTGGAAAAAGCCACTGTCATGTATTACTATATTATTAGTCTCCACATCTCCTATTACCTTTCCGGAGTCTAATATGGTTAATTTTTCATCTGCTACTATATTTCCATTTACTATTCCAGATATAGATATATTTGAACAGGTTATATTCCCTTTTACCCTTCCTGTATTACTTATAACTATGTCCCCCTTATAGTTCATATCACCTTCAATATACCCATCAACCCTTATATTTCCAGTACCTTCAATCTTTCCAACTATTTTAATGTTTTCGCCTATGAGAGAGTCAATGGCCTTATTGTGCTCTTCCTTCTTACTAAACATCCTTCTCCCCCTTATGTTATTTTAATATTGATAATGGATCTATAGGTTCATCATTTTTATGTATTTCAAAATGAAGGTGGGACCCGGTACTTCTACCTGTACTGCCCATTTTTGCAATAAGATCACCCTTTTCAACCCTATCTCCAGTGGATACCAGTATTTCACTATTATGGGCATATAGGGTTTTGTAGCCGTTTTCATGGTCAATTATTACAGTTCTACCATATCCACGTTTATAGCCTGAAAAGATGACTATTCCCTTAGCGGATGCCACAATGTCTGTCCCTCTTGAATTGGCAATATCTATACCACTATGAAAGTCCTTTCCTCTACCAAAGGGATTTTGCCTCATTCCAAACTTTGAAGTAAGCCTACCATTAGCTGGCCACAAATCAGGTACAGTTTCCAGATATTCAAGTCTTGCTTCAATATCTTCTATGAAATTTTTAAGCTCCACCTCCTTAAGTTCCAGTGTATCCAGTAAAATCCTTACTTCATCGGTAGATTCTACATCCTGTAAATTTTGGGCTTCACTAAGTACACCGCCCCTGGAGGGGTTCTGCATACCAGCTATTTTTTCTAACTCTCTTTGCAGCTTATCTATTTCCATTAACTTATGGTCAATTTCCGCTGCTTTTTCCTGAAGCTTGTCACCCTGGCTTTTAAGGTTAATAATTTGAACATTTTTCTTGTTGTTTTCTATCTTGAGGGCATTTACTTCGGCACTTTTTATATTGTATTTTTCTTTTAAACTTTGGTATGAGCTATGTAGATTGTTAATAAATAGGCTTAAAAGTAAGAGGATTGTTGCCATGGCTATGGACAATACTTTAGGCAGCCATGAAGGAATAGAGAATTTCCTTACCCTGTCCCTATGAGGAATAATCATAATACAAAGCCTCTCATCTTCCTTCCTCTCCAAGATTTTCACCCTCTTTTTGAAGAATTGAAAATTATCTAACTAATAGATTCTACATGAAAGTGAAAAAACCTTCTTAAATTTAAAAAAATGGGCAAAATAAAAGGAACCTATGAAGGTTCCCTAATTAAGATAGTTAAATACATATACTTCCAGGATCCTGTGTATGATGAATATTAAGGGAATGGTAATAGTAAATTTTAGTTTACTTGTCTTATGCCTAAAAAGAACCATGCCTATTAGGGCTCCAGAGGAGCCTCCTATTACAGCTAACAAAAGCAATACACCTTCGCTAATTCTCCAGTCATTATTTCTAGCCCTAATCTTGTCAATTAAAAAGGTAATTAAGGCAATCAGGTTAATTATAATAAGATAAATAATAAATATTTTTTGATTAATACTAAAATTAGATAATATGTCCATCTTCCTACTCCTTATACCTATCTGCCAGGTAAATAAATCTATCAATATCCTTTTTAATAAGCTCAAGGGATGTCCTGTAAAAATCTTTGGAACGCACATCAATTCCCATTATTTTAGCCACATCTGCTATAGTATTTTTACCCGTAGCACTAAGGAAGTTATCATATTCTTTCACAAAGCCTTCCTTATCCTGCAGGTATTTGGCATATAGGCCTTTAGAAAATAAGAGGCCAAAGGCATAGGGGAAATTATAGAAATTCCTGTCAGCATAGTAATAATGGCTCTTGTTAACCCACATATAGGGGTGTAGATATTCCTGGTCCAGTCCATTTCCATAGGCCTTTTTTTGTGCCTCAATCATTAACTCTTTCAGCTCCTTGACAGATAGGGAATGTTTTTTTCTTTTTTCAAATACTTCAGATTCAAATAAAAATCTACTGTATATGTCTACAATTACTTGGCCCGCATCTTGAATGGATGATTCAAGAAGACTTAATTCCTCATAATCCTTTGCCTCCTCTAAGGCTGCATTCATAACAATGGTTTCACAGAATATGGAGGCAGTTTCCGCTATGGGCATTGGATATCTGCTGTTTAAAATGGACTCATCCTTAAGGCAGTGGCCATGGTAAGCATGCCCCAATTCATGGGCCAGAGTAACAAGATTACTGAAGCTTCCGTTAAAATTAGCCAATATCCTGCTTTCTTTAATTGGATGTATATTTGAACAGAAGGCCCCGCCCCTTTTTCCTTCCCTGGGTTCAGCATCTATCCATCTGTTATTAAAGGCATTTTCCGCAAAATCAGCCAATTTATCACTAAAGCTTCTAAAGTTTTTAACAATATAGTCCCTTGCTTCTTCATAGCTATAGGTCCTGTCCATATTACCTACAGGGGCAAATAAATCATAGAAGGGCAGCCCATTTTTATGTCCTAATAATTCCGCCTTTTTTCTGTAGTATTTACGGAAGACAGGCAGGTATTCCCTTATTGCATCCAGCATGGCATTTAAGGTTTCCTCATCCATCCTGGAATTAATCAGTGTTTCTTCCAGGGGAGATGCATATCCTCTTAATTCACTGGTAGTAAGGACCTCCCCCTTTATTCCATTTAAGGCTGCTGCAGAGGATTCCTCAATTTTCCTATAGGCTTCCAATTCAGCTTCATAGGCTTTTTTCCTCAGGGCTGCATCCTTGCTGTGGGCTATATTCCTGACTACAGGCAAGGGAAGCTTTTTTATTTCTCCATCTATTTCAATATCAACCAGCAAGGTGGATGTAATCATATTTTGCAACTTTGACCAGGCCCTTGAACCTGTATTTTTCATCTTTGATATTATAATTTCTTCTTTTTCACCTAACAGGTATTTTGTATTGTGCTTTATTTCCCTTAAGAAGAATTCATGTTCCTTGAGCAGTTCAGATTCTTCAATTATTTGATCTAGATTATCCACTTTAGCTATAAAATTATTAAATTGAATATTAGGCCGGGTAGCTTTTATGCGTTTTGAATGTAATTGGTCCAGGTATTTTAAAGCCCTTTCATTTTTAGCATCCACTGCTGTTATTAAACTGGGATAGGAAGCAAGCTTTGAAAACAAGCTTGTGAAATTAGTAAGCTTTTCCAGGTATGTTTCTATTTTTTCCTTTGGCTTATCCAGGGAACTTAAATTTTCATTGGACCAGTCCATATGTTCATTTAAAATTTCATCAAGTTTATTAAAATCTGACAAATATTCTTCTGCTTCCAGGGAGCTATACAACTCATCCAAACTCCATCTCATCTTCATTTAATTTCCTCCTTTCATACTTAATACTATAATACTTTTTAGGTCAGGAAAATTCAATTAAAATTTTAGACACACGAAATAAATAAATTTGTTAATAGATAATATTTTTCTTGCAAAAAAGCCATATTACATATATACTTAGTTAGTTATGATAAAGAAAAGATTAAGAAGGGATGTAAATTAATGGGGAAAATGAGATTTGAGGAAATAAAGCTTTCAGAAGAGCTATATAAGGCAATTAAGGACATGGGTTTTGAGGAGATGACATCTATTCAATCAGAGGCTATACCTCATCTGCTGGAAGGAAAGGATATAATAGGTCAGGCCCAAACAGGAACTGGCAAGACAGCAACCTTTGCCATACCTCTTGTGGAAAAAATTGATGGCTTGGACAGAAGCCTAAGGGCCTTAGTCCTATGTCCTACCAGGGAACTGTCAATTCAAGTGGCAGAGGAAATAAGAAGGCTTGCAAAGTATAAGGATATACATGTACTTCCCATATATGGAGGGCAGCCAATTAATAGGCAGATAAAGGCCCTTAAAAAGGGAGTACAAATAGTAGTAGGTACACCAGGCAGGGTAATAGACCACATAAAAAGAAACACCTTAAAATTAGATGATGTAAATATACTGGTACTGGATGAAGCTGATGAAATGTTTAATATGGGCTTTAGGGAGGATATAGAATTTATTATTAACCATCTTCCTGAAAGTAGACAAACCATCTTCTTCTCTGCTACCATGCCTAAGGAAATACTTAATTTTGCTAAAAAATATCAAAATAATCCTGAAATAATTAAGGTGGTTCCTAAGGAGTTAACAGTACCTAAAATTGAGCAGTATTATATAGAAGTTAAGGAGCATATGAAAACAGAAGCCCTATGCCGCCTCTTAGATTTGCTTAATCCTAAACTATCCCTGGTATTTTGCAATACCAAGAAAAAGGTTGATGAGCTTACAATAGAATTGCAAGGAAGAGGCTTTTTCGTTGATGGCCTCCATGGAGATTTAAAGCAAAGCCAAAGGGATAAGGTAATGAATAAATTTAGAAATGGCAATATAGACATACTGGTAGCTACAGATGTGGCTGCAAGGGGTATAGATGTAGACGATGTAGATGCTGTCTTTAATTATGATATACCACAGGATGATGAAAACTATGTTCATAGAATTGGAAGGACTGCCAGGGCTGGTAGGGAAGGAATAGCCGTTAGCTTTGTTACAAATAAGGATTTTCACAGGATTAAAACTATTGAAAAATACACCAAAACTAAGATTAAGAGAAAAAACATACCAACATTGGAGGAAATGAAAAACAGACAAATTGATAAACTATTGGAAAAAATGAGGGAAGAAATTAATAGGGGAGAATTGGATAAATATGAAAATATATTAAATGTACTACTGGAAGAAGAATTTACTTCCTTTGATATTGCCGCCTGCCTTTTAAAATTCTATTTTGAAGGCAAAAAAACCAGAAAATATGGCGATTTGGATGAAGACCATAAGGGCATGGAAAGGGATACATTTAAGAGAATATATATTAATACAGGCAAAAAAAAGGGTCTAAGTCCCAGACATATATTACATGCCATAGTAAATGAAGGGAAAATACCGAAGAAAAGCGTAGGAGATATTGATATGTATGACAAATTTACCTTTGTATCAGTAGAAGGGGATTATGCAGAGAATTTAGTAAAGAGACTTAATAACAAGAGGATAAAGGGTGTAAAGGTAAAGGTAGAGTTTGCCAATATGGTAAAGTAACTCCCTGTGTCCTATAAAATAAAGATTAAGATCATATGCCTTATAAAAAGGCATATGGTCTTTTTGTTTTTTGATTTAAGTCAAGGAAAATATATTTAATATT
Organism: Tissierellia bacterium; assembly: GCA_012735405.1. Lineage (GTDB taxonomy): Bacteria > Bacillota > Clostridia > Tissierellales > Tepidimicrobiaceae > JAAYFE01. Next base: position 29,684 of record JAAYHM010000160.1, read on the forward strand.
TATTAATATAAACACAAAAAATAAATTGTAAATACTAATTTGCCCAAATTTTTTGTTGAACTGGAAGCCTTAGGGTATAGATATATAAGCAAATTAAAATTAGGAGGTTTTTCTTTTGAAATCAATACAGGATATGATATTTGAGCATGAAAATGTAAGCCGCATGTTAAAGGTAATGAGAAAATATTCCTATGCAGTATTGCAGGGAAAGGATATAGACTATAAGGACTTTTATAAAATAATAGATTTTATAAGAAACTATACTGATGGCTACCATCATGCCAAGGAGGAGGATATATTATTTAAAAGAATGGGGGAGGAACTGTCTAAACTAGCCGATAATGGTGCCATTACAGGTATGCTAATTGAACATGATATGGCAAGATTATATGTTTCAAACTTGGAAAAGGCCTTGGTAGAATACGAAAAGGGCAATGATGAGGCCAGATTAGATATAATAGCAAATACCATATGCTATGGAGATTTGCTTACAAGGCATATAGATAAGGAAAACAATGTTATATATAAATTTGCTGAAAGGATGCTTCCTGATGAGGTTAAGGAAGAAATAGATAAAAAATCTGAGGAAGTAGATAGAGAGGCTAAAGAAAACCAGGTACAGGAAAAATACCTGAGGCTATTGGAAGAATTAGAAAGGGGAATATCCTAATTTAAATTATTGATTGTTAAAAATTTGGGTATTATATGTATAACCAAAGATAAGAGGTGAGATATATGAGTGAATTGATTAACAATAGAGAACATAGGAAGAAAATAGTAAAGGATGTAATTAGAAAGCTACATGCAGGTGCTACTGTAGATGAAGTAAAGGATGAATTTGCAGAGGTTTTAAAGGGAGTATCTCCAACAGAGATTACCGTCATAGAAGGAGAACTTATAAAGGAAGGACTTCCAGTAGAGGAAGTTCAAAGGTTATGTAATGTCCATGCAGCGGTATTTAAAGGTTCTCTTGAAGAGATACACCATCCGGAACAGATACCAGGCCATCCAGTGTATACTATGAAAGAGGAAAACAGGGCTATAGAAAAGCATATAGAGGAGAATATAAGGCCTAATTTAGAGAAGTTTATGGAGGATGATTCTGAAGAAAACAGAAACAGGTTACTTGCAGACGTAAACCTTCTTTGGGATATTGACAAGCACTATAGCAGGAAGGAAAATCTAATATTCCCTTATCTGGAAAGATATAATATAACTGCACCACCACAGGTAATGTGGGGAGTGGACGATGAAATAAGGGCAATGATAAGGGAAATAAGGCTTATGATTACAGACTATAAGGGAAACAAGGAAGAAATATATGAAAAATTTCAAAAAGCCATCCATGAAATAAATGAAATGATATTTAAGGAAGAAAATATATTGTTCCCTATGGCTCTTGACACCTTAACTGA
>JAAYHM010000026.1 GCA_012735405.1 Tissierellia bacterium
AATCTACTATGAGCTTGGCTACTTCTCCATTGGTTATATTTCTATTTGGATAGAAGTAGTCTCCCTCATCTGCTATGCCCAGTTGTTTGGCTACATATATATAGTCCTTTGCCCAGTTAGGTATACTTCCATCATCCAGGTAGCCTGTTGTATAGTTCTTGTTTATAGGGGCAAGGTTTTCCAGGCCTAATAGTCTCATGACTGTAGTATAGGCTTCTGCCCTTGTAAGGGGATTGTTTGGGTAAAAATAGCCCTTGTCCTTACCATGCATAATGCCTTTTTCAGCTACTGCTTCTATATAGTAGAAGTTGGCATTGTTTCTGTCTACATCCTTAAAGATGGGTGGCTTTGGTTCTTCCCTGCTTCTCCTCCTTCTGGAGGTCTCTTCCTCAACTTTAATGGGTATGTCCATGGACTCCACTATAACCCTGGCAAAGTCACCCCTGGATATGGGTGTATTGGGGCCAATATGGGTTCTGTTTACAGGGAAGGCCTCCAGGCTGGCCAGTAAAAATAGTTCATCCTGGTATTCATGGCCTAGGATGTCCTTGGCTTTAGGAATGGATAGCCTTTCCGGTACTGGTACAGTATTTATTGAAAAGGAGCCTTCTCCCACATTTCTGCCTGGCAGTATGTCCTCCCCATTAAATCTTGGCAGGTCGTAGCTATATTTTAGAACATTTTCATGGTTCTCTACAATATTTTGTCCACCCCTGAAGCTGGTTTGAACAGGTATGTTTTCTTCATAGGAATAGTCCCTTGTTCTGTTGTAGGATGCTTCAACTGTAGCTGTGCCTGTCCAGTTGGCTGCTGGATTAAGCAGATTTTCATGCTGTATGAAATATTCTATTGTATGGGTTTCCGTGGAAGACCAGGGACTGTTGTAGCCTACAGTTTTTCCTACAGCTTCTACAGTTATGGTATTTGTATCCTGTTTGTTTATGGTATAGGTTTTTCTGGCAAATATGTCCCCAGCAAAGTAATCCAATATGGGCCTTTTGTGGGTAACAGTACTTTGGTTCCACTGGTAGGCCTTGTTTTTTGTATTGTTTTTTGCTACATAGCTGGTATCCCCAATTTCTATTTTTTCCTGAAAGCTGCTTATGGTTCTTGTGACAATTGTTTGATTGTCATCATCTGATAAGGTGCCTGTTATCCTGATGGTTCTGGTAAGCTTTGCATTTTTCAGGGGATTTTGCAGCTTATATGTATATCTTTCACTAATGGTATTTTTCTTTTCATTTATTTTTATATCTATATCTACACTTCCTTCCATTACAATGGGCTCTCCTGTTATGAATATTACTTCCTTATATTTGTTTTCATTCATTATACCGCCTTCATAACCAGGTATATTGGAAGCCAAAGAAGGGAAAGATGTAAGTAATAGTACTACTGCTAAAAGTAGTATGGTTTTTTTCACGTGTAACCCTCCTTTACATTATATAATAGGCGACCATAGGTCGCCTAATCTTCTATTAACAGAACATATCCTATGTCTTCAGAAGTTGTCTTATACTTTATGACATAAACCTTTAATCCTGCTTTTAATGTATAAAGTTTGTCCATGGGTATGGGCAGGTCATTGTAGAGTATGATGCCCTGGCTTATGTCCAGTACTTGATCTGATGTACTTTCCCAATTTTTATTTAAGGTATTGAAATTCCTCACGTTGGTAAGGGTTAAAGTTTTTTCATCATGGTTTATCTCCTTTATATTGCCTAGGGTTGAATAGCTGTGGTTTATATCATATCTTAAACTATTTATATGAGGTACAATGTTTAAGGCCAATAGTTCCTTGCCAAAGCCGGATTCCCTAACTACAAAATAGGCAGTCTTATCCTTGTAGAATTTGTCCCTTATTCTATTTCTTAAGATAGTGTTTCTAATGTCCTCCAGGTCAAAGTATCTGGATTCCATTAAAGCTTGTACAGGCACTATTTCCTTTAGTTGGCTATCATATATTAAGGTATCTTCTGAAAGGGCAAGCCTTACATTATACCTTTCCTCCTCCCATGTGCCATCTTCTGTAAGCTTTAGGTGATTAAGCCTTCTGCTTAAGCTGCCTATTTCTATTTCATAGTCAAATATATCCTCTATTCTTCCTATATATATGGACAGCTTTGTCTCATCCACCCTATCATCCAGTATGGAAGAGCCATTTATGGCCACTACACTGGCATAGGTGCTGCCATTTTTAAAGTCTGCATTGACCCTTACCATATCATTTAAGTTCATGTTCAATATGTCCACCAACCTGTTGTCCTTTACAACTATGGTGCCTTCATTAAAGTGGATCAGGTTTTTGTTAACTATCATCCTGCCGCTTCCATATTCTATATCCTGAATTTTTGAATCATAAACCCTGGCTGTACCATTTTTCACTTGAAGTTTGGATACATTAGGTCTTCCATAGGCAGTACTGTAGGCTATGTATATAGTTTGTCCCTTTAATTTGCCTAAAGCTGCCAGGTCTATTTTTTCACTGCCATTATACAGGTTATCGTTGTTTACCTTAAGCCTTAGCAGATGTTGGCCATAGGGCACCCAGCTATTATTATCCTTATATATATGGGGGGACTGGATATGGATTTCCTTTTTCCTCTTATCCACAAAGGTAAGCTTGCCCCTTAAAATGCCCTTAATGTGTTCTTCTTCATCCTCCACCCTGATGGTACTTACTTCTGAAGAGTATACATCATCAAAGGTTAAAAGTACCCTGTCCCCTTCCTTTATCCTTATAATACTTGCTATTTCTCCCTTTTTGTATACTGTAGTAGAAGGGGTTATCCTGTACTTTTCCCTTTTGTCTCCATTTTTTATTTCTATTTGGTCCTCTGTCAAGAAAAGGACCCTTCCTGTTTTAAACCTGCTGCCGGGCAGTATATAGCCATACCTTTCAGGGTCATCCTCCGGATAGGCTATTATCCTTGTGGCTTCCTTGTCCTTGTGGTATACATCCACTTCCTGGCCAAAGTACAACTGATTAATAGTAGTGTTTTCCCCTTCCATTTCAATTTTGGTGCCAGGAAGTACTTTAATTTCCTGCCTTTTTCCATGAAAGTCCAGTATGGTGATGGTACCTTCAACATAATCTATACTTTCAATGGAACCCTGCAGTAGTTTTTCCTGTGCAGCTATGGATGGTAAGGTTAATGTGTTTAGTATAAGTATGGTTGTGATTATAAATAGTAGCTTTTTTTTCATAGTAACCCCCTTTATGACCATTTGCCAGCCTTCTGAGCCAGAGATTCTTATGTCTGGGCTCAGAAGGACTTAGCTTATGGTCAATTGATTATCTATCTGATAGCAGTATAAACCTGCCTGATGTATTTATATTAGCCCAGGTTGAGCTTTGTGGCTGGTAGTCACCCTTTTCCCTGTTGAAAATATATAGTTTGGTATTTTTAGTATTAGGATAGGCTTTTTTGTCCTGGACCAGGGTAACCTTTGCCGGATTTTCCAGTTTATTTATGGCTAGAGTGTTTTTGCCATACTGGTAGTCAAAGCTTACCTCATAGGCCTTTGAGGCCAGGCGCTTTCCTCTCGGTATATGGCCTTCTGATATTCTTTCTATATGGATATTTACGTAGGCATCCTTGTTACCTTTATCATTTCTTCTTACATCCTGGGTATATAGGTCCCTTAAGTTTAGTTCCAGGATTAAGGTACCTTCTCTAATGGTTAGTTCCCTGTTTGTCCGTACAAATTCCACAGGTATTGATATGGTAAAGCTGTTTATTTTATTGTACTTTGACTGGGTCAAGCTCACAAGTCCCCTTCTTAGGGTATTTTCTCCAAGGAAGATCCTTACTGTATCATTATTGAATTCTTCCTTACCTTCCCTTCTGATTTTGTCCTCTTCCCTATCCAGTCTATCTTCCTTTTCTCCCAGTTTAGTATCCTGCCTTACAGTTAAAGTTCTTACCCTAACTGTGGCATCTCCAATGGAGGCTCCATATTGATTTAGTGCCCTTACTCTAAAGTCGTATAAAGTATCTGGTTCAAGATCCTTTACCAGAAACTCCGCCTCTGTAGT
>JAAYHM010000161.1 GCA_012735405.1 Tissierellia bacterium
AAAAATTATCAAATATTATTTGATATAAGGAGCCACTGGGCTAAGGATGAAATTATAACCTATATAAAAAGGGGAATTGTTACTGGATATAGTGATAGAACCTTTAGACCAGATAAGGAGATTACCAAGGGAGAATTTTTTGTAATATTAGGCAGGGTCTATAATTGGCCTGCTACAAATTCAGATAAATTGACAATTGAAGATGCTTTAAGATATGCCATAAATAATGGCTATATAGAAGGTGCATATAAGGATCTTGTAAATGCTCCCATTAGCTATAGGGAGGCAGAGACCATAATGAGAAAATTATTTAATTCAGATAGCTTCCATTGGTATAATGTGTCGGCCAAAATGCTGTACGAAAAGCAATATAAGTCTAAAAGCTATTTTAGCAAGGATAACCATATGACTAGGGCTGAGGCTATTTATATGTTCTATATTTTAAACGAATGGAGGTATTAAATAGCATGGGGATAGGTCAAAAGGATTTACTTTTATAGAGGCTTTAATTGTAGTAAGTATAATTTCAATTTTGTTGACTATTGCCCCTTTTAAAAGTACTGCATTATCAAGCTTTTACGAAAAAAGGGAATTAAGGGAGTTCAAAAGGGATATAGAATATGCCAGAAATAGGACAATTATTGAATTAAATATGTATAGTATCAAAATTTATCCCAGCCAAAATACTTATACAATAAATAATCATGGTAGTACAGGTAGGCAGGTTGTTAAAAAGAAGGTATTCAGTAAAGGGATAAAGATTAAGAGTACAAATATTAAAGACAATGAAATTCCCTTTTCTTTTACAGGGCATCCTTTTAATTCAGGAACAATAGTTCTAGAAGACAGTCAGGGTAGGGAGATTGAAATAACAGTATCCCTTGCAACAGGAAAAGTGAACATTGCATATAGGTGATCTTATGCTTAAAAAAGGATTTTCCTTAATAGAAAGCCTAATGGGACTATTTTTATTGAGCCTAATAGCTGTTTCCTGCCTACCCTTAATTACCAGCTTATTAGACAATATGAGATTAAACAGTGAGAAGGATGAAATGGTGTTTGTATTAGAATCCTCAATGGAAAAAATAATAAATTACAATGTGGAATACCCCAATGAAGAATATATATTGGATACTCCAGTAAGTGAAATTATAGATATGTTGATGAAAAACAATGATATAACAGTAAAATTACCCTTAAAAGCTAATGACACATGTAAGTATTCATTAACAATAAGTAAACACAATATTGATGGCAGTGATAGGCTTTGGAAAATTTGCATGGAAATAGTACATAAAGGGGAGAAAAGGTTAAATAATGTTACCCTGCAAGCTATTATTCCGGTTAAATGATGAAAATAAGAATAAGGGTTTTACCCTTGTGGAGCTTGTGCTATCTATGGCTATAGGATCCATTATTATTATGACAATATTGTCCTTATTGAACTTTACTTCTAAAGGACTAATTTGGGTGGAAAACAATGAAGAAATGCAATTAAATGGTAGGTATGCTATAGAATTCATTAAAAATGAGATAAAGAGGGCAGATAAGATAATGGCCATAGAGAAAATTAATGGTTTAGGTACAAGGTATAAAAACAATATAGGTTTTATAATATTTAATTATGATCCAGAGGATCCACACAAACGTTTCTATAATTATGTCACATACTACATTAGCAACAACAAATTGCAGAGGGCTGCAGCTAATAAAGAAAATCATATTTTGCCCTATTCCTCTAACTTTGGAGGAGGTAATGTAATAGCTGAATATGTTTCATCAATGGAAGGGACAGAAATTGATTTTGATAAAAAGATTATAAAATTAAATTTTATATTGGAAGATAGTACTAAGAGGAAATATACTTTTAAATCCATAATAAATATAAGATGTCCAGTAGAAAAATAAGTATGGAGGCCCATTGTGAATAACAACAGAGGTTTTATAATCATTATATCCCTAACTATATTTGCTCTTATTTTATTTTTTATATTATATTTAATGCATGTATCAAGTTTAGAACGTATGATTATAAACTCAACCATAAGTAGTATCCAATCTTCATATGTAGTGGAAGGGAAAATTAATATAATACTAAATAAAGACAAATATTTAGATATAATTAGGCTAAACTTAGATAAGTTTTTTAAAGAGCCTATGAATACAGGGTTGAGTAGTTTTTCCTTTGCACTAGATGAAGATGATTTAAGTCAAGGGGATACAAATAGAACTGTTAGGGGAAGTATATTTCTAGACTATGATAAAAGAATTGTACTTGAGTTAAAGACAAAAGGCACCTACAATAAAATTACTAGGGATGTTGTTGCAAAGGTAACAGTTCTTAACGAACTATATGAACTGGGGTCTCCAATTATTTCTAATTTTTCATTAGATGAAAAAAGAGAAAGGGAATTTAATGAATATATGAATTTCCTTCAAGAAAATATGCTTGTCCCTAATTTAGATCATGGAATGTATGGGCTTCATGCTAAGGACTTTGAACAGGTAAAAATAATAAATGACAATCATAAAAGAATTGTTGAGTATTATAGGAATGATGGAAATGTTCCAATTAAAGTTGAATATTTTACGTCTGATGATGTTTTTTTACTGTGCAAGAACAATAGTAAAACACCAGAGCTCTTTATTATAAACCCTGTTCCTTCAAATAAGCTTAAACTATCAGGTGTAGCATATATTGAAGGCAACTTAATAGTAGAAAATGATTTTGAATTTGATGGAATATTAATTGTAAATGGCAACATAATAATAAGCCCTTTAGCTAAGGCCACTGTTAATGGTATAATATTACATAAGGGTGAAGGTGAAATTATTAACTATGAAAATATAGAAGTTATTTACAGCATGGAAAAAATAAGAAAATACATTGTATATTTACCAAAATTCATTGACTTAAATATTAGAAATATCAAGATATACTAAGGGGAGGATCAGTGATGGAACTAAAAAACTTAATGGAGGGACAAGTACTACATGTGCTAGATAGAATACTTAAAGACAGGAATGATGTTTGCAAATGTGATAAGTGTAGATTGGATATTGCTGCAATTGCATTGAACAATTTAAAGCCAAAATATGTTGTAACAGAAAAAGGTAGGGTATATGCAAAACTTGCAGCATTAAATTATCAAAATGAGGCAAATATAATAGTAGAGATTACAAAGGCTATTAAGATAGTAGGTGAAAATCCAAGACATGATTAAGGAAAAAAATTCTGTAAACATTGTATTAATTGGAATGAGTGGCGCTGGAAAGACCATAGTAGGGAAATATATAAGCAAAATTTTAAATAAAGATTTTATTGATACCGATGATCTTATAATAGAAATTACAGGTAAAACTATTGATTGTATATTTAAGGAGCATGGCGAAGCTTATTTTAGGCAGTTGGAAAAAGACACAATTAAGAACATATCCTCTTATAAAAATAAGATTATATCAACTGGAGGTGGGGTTGTACTAGATAGGGCAAATATCCATATGTTAAGAGAAAATGGGATCATTTTTTATCTTTCTGCTAGTATTGATACACTATATAGAAATTTAGGGGCAAATATAAAAGAAGATGACCGTAGACCCCTTTTGAAATATTCAAAGGATTTAATTGAGGATATTAGTAAACTATACAAGAATAGAAAAAATTTATATATTTCTAGTGCTGATTATATAGTGAATATAGACGGAAAATCATTTGAAACTGTAGGAAATGAAATTATTTCTATATTTGATTCTATTTACTCTTGTAGTTAATAATGATGATTGATATAATTAAAAATAACAAATGGGAGGAAAATCCTATTAAATGATTAACAACGATTTCGAGGAGGTTTAAAATGATTACTGCAGGAAATTTTAGAAAAGGAAATACTTTTGAAATGGATGGTGAAGTATATCAAATAATAGATTTTCAACATGTTAAACCAGGTAAAGGTGCTGCCTTTGTAAGGGCAAAAATTAAAAATGTTATGACAGGAGTTATAAAGGAAACAACCTTTAACCCTAATGATAGATTCCCACAGGCAAGAATTGAAACAAAGGAAATGCAATACCTTTATAATGATGGACAGCTTTATTATTTTATGGATAATGAAACTTATGAACAATTGCCCTTGGAAAAGGAACAAGTTGAGGATGCAATGTTGTATATTAAAGAAAATGATAATGCAATAATCCGTTTCTATCAAGGCAAGGCCTTCCAAGTAGTTCCTCCTAATTTTGTAGAACTTGTTGTTACCCATACAGAACCAGGTGTTAAAGGAGATACGGCTACTGGTGCAACAAAACCTGCTACATTGGAAACAGGACTAGTGATTAATGTTCCCTTATTTATAAATGAAGGGGATAAAATAAGAATAGATACAAGAACTGGTGAGTATTTATCCAGAGTTTAGGTAATAATAAAATATATAAATCATAGGAGGGATATAAATGGAACATCTTTACCAAAAAGTATCCTATTTAAAAGGTTTAGCTGAAGGCCTTGAAATCGATAAAAATTCCAAGGAAGGAAAGTTGTTGCTACATATAGTGGAGGCCCTGGAAGATTTTGCCTATGCAATAAATGAAATAAATGAGAATTATGAAGATTTGGAGCGCTATGTAGACTATATTGATGAAGACTTAACTGATGTAGAAAATGAACTATACGATTATGATGATTATTATGAAGATGAAGATGATGAAGATTACGATGACTATGATGATGAATATGGTATTTATGACGAGGATTTTGAAGAGGATGATTTTGAAGAAGAAGAATAGAAGAATAATTAAATATTATTTTTTAAACTTAAAACCACTTATGGTTTTAAGTTTTTTTTTGCATATTATTTGAGCTTGTTCATATTTATATATAAAGGAGGGACAGGTTATGGAAGAAAAAGATATAGGAATATATGAAAATGTAATAGAATATATTAGTTTAGAATTGAGTAATGCATTAAATAAGATTCCTGATAAATACAAGGCAAATGTTGAAGAAATAAGACTTAGAAGCAGCTTTCCCCTAAATATATATTGCATGAATAAGGATTTTTTTGTAACCAGAGAAGGTTTGCTTACCAAGGATAAGGATAAGGGAATGATAGTGGGAAAAAAGGATATTATGAAGACTTTTCAACTTATTAGTAATTATTCCGTATATGCTTTTGAAGAGGAGATAAAAAATGGCTTTATAACATTAAAGGGAGGGCATAGGGTAGGTATAAGTGGAAAAGTTCTCTATGGAACAGGAGGAATAGAAAATATAAAAAATATATCCTCTTTAAATATAAGGATAGCTAGGGAAAAAATTGGTGTTTCAAATAAATTAATTAAATATATAATAGATTATCCTAGTTCAATACATAATACTTTGATTATTTCACCTCCACAATGTGGGAAAACAACAATTTTAAGAGATTTAATAAGGAATCTAAGTAACGGCTTAAGCTATTTAAATAATAAGGGATTTAAGGTAGGGGTTATAGATGAAAGATCAGAAATTGCCGGAATGTATAATGGGGTGCCCCAGCATGATATTGGACCTAGAACAGATGTATTAGATGGTTGCAATAAGCGTGATGGCACCATGATGCTTTTAAGGGCAATGTCTCCAGAAATAATTGCAATGGATGAGATAGGCAGCATAGATGATGTAGAAGCAATACATGAAATATTAAAGGCAGGGGTTAAAATAATTGCTACCGTTCATGGTAGTTCTGTGGAGGACCTTATTTCAAGAAGAAGCTTAAGTATATTAGTAAATGAAAGGATATTTAAAAGGTATATATTTTTAGATAATTCTTTAGGAGTAGGCACTGTAAAAAAAATAATTGATGGGGAAACTTTTAATCCAATTAGTTTGGAAAAAGGGGTGATCTAGTGATTGCCTTGAAGTTAATAGGTGGATCTTTAATCATTTTTTCTTCTACCATGCTGGGATTTTATTATGGAAATAGATATTCAAAGCGTATGGAAAATTTAATTTTATTAGAGAATTGTATAAAAATACTTGAAACGGAAATTGTTTATGGTGCATATCCATTGCCAGAAGCCTTATTCAATGTATATAGAAAAGGGAATAAAAAAGTATCATATATATTTGAAAAAATAAGAGTTCATCTTCTAACAGATAAGGAAGCTGATGTATTTAATAGTTTTTCAACAATAGCTCAAGAAATAAAAGAAAAATTAAATTTTAAAACTGAAGATATTGAATTGCTTTTATCTCTTGGAAGGACATTAGGTTCATCAGATAGAAAGGACCAGGAAAAAAATTTTAAGATTATATTAAACCAACTACAAGTACTGCAAAAGGAAGCAAAAAAAGAACGGGATAAAAATGAAAGAATGTATAAAAATTTAGGTATTTTAATGGGAATTGCTATTTTAATAATACTGTTATAGAGGAGAGGAAGTTATGGATATAAGTTTAATATTTAAAATAGCAAGCATAGGTATATTATTAGGCATACTTAATATTATCCTAGATAAGGCTGATAAAAAGGAGTTTTCATATATAGTTACATTAGTAGGGGTTATTATTGTGTTTGGAATGGTTATAACTCTTATTTCAAGGCTTTTTGATAATATAAGGGCAATATTCCAACTGTATTAAATGGGATGGGATACTATGGAGATAGTACAAATTGTAGGTATTGGAATTATATCAACCATATTAGTAATATTACTGAAGCAATCAAACAGGCTAGAGTTTGCCTTACTAGTTAGCACAATTACAGGACTAATTATATTTGCACTTGTAATTGATAAAATAAAATACATTGTAGATACATTAGGTAACTTAGCTAGAAATGCCAATATGGAATTTACTTATTTTTCTACTATATTGAAGATAATTGGAATTGCATACATAGTTGAATTTGGAGCTCAAATATCAAGGGATGCAGGGGAAAATGCCATAGCTTCAAAAATTGAATTAGGTGGCAAGGTTATAATGATGGTATTGGCCATGCCTATTATATTAGCCTTATTAGATTTAATATTAAAAATACTACCATAAAAGGTGGATAAGAATGATAATAAACAAGAGAACAATTATTATTTTATTATTTCTATTAATGTCATATAGATCTGTTTATTCTCAAGAATCAGTAGATGAAGAAACTAATTTAATAGAAGATTTTTATAGTAGACAGCTAGATAACTTAAATATTAAGGAATTAGAGCTTGTACTAGAGGATCTGATAAGAGAAAATGAAGAGTATTTTCCTAAAATGAATTTTAAAGAATATATCCTATCAATTATAGGTGGTGAGGTTAACCTTGATATTGAAAATATGCTTAAGGGAATTCTAAGAGCTTTTATTAATGAAATTTATAATAATCTAAGTTTAATAATCCAAATACTCGTTGTTACAATTGCTTGTTCCATCTTAATGAATTTACAGTCAAGTTTTGAAAAAGATAACATAGCTCAATTAGGGCAATATGCTTGCTATATTATACTGTCTATGATGATTATAAATAGTTTTGTTATGGCAATAGATCTAGCTAAGGTTACAGTAGTAAGGATGGTAAATTTTATGGAAGTATTAGTACCTATTCTTTTAGCATTACTAACTGCAGTCAGTGGCATTGGTACAAGATTTCTTTTTAATCCAGTAATAATAGGAGCAGTAAATGTTATAGGCAACATGATAAAAACCTTAGTTTTCCCTCTTATATTTTTTACTTTTATAGTAGGTATCATAAGCAATATATCCCAAAGAACACAATTTTCTAAGCTTTCCCAATTATTGCGTCAAATAGTTGTAGTTTTGCTAGGTGTATCTTTTACAATTTTTATTGCAATTATTACAATCTATGGTATTGGCTCTAATGTAGATGGTATTACTATAAGAACTGCAAAATATGCAGTAGACAACTTTATACCTATTATAGGCAAATTCTTGTCAGATGCAGTAGAAACGGTGGTAGGAGGCTCTGCAATACTAAAAAATGGACTAGGTATGGTAGGTTTAATAGTACTATTTTTAATAATACTTTTTCCAGCAATACAAATATTTGTTCTAATATTTGTATATAAACTAATTGCCGCATTAGTACAGCCCATTGTAGCAGATAATATTTTGGCTTGTTTAGATGGTGTATCAAAAGATTTAACTATGGTATTAGTAGGCATAATTTCAGCTGCCACCATGTTTTTTATTACAATTACTGTAATAGTTGAGGCAGGAAATGCAGCTTTAATGTTTAGGTAGGTGAGGATGATGAGCCTAATTGAATTTGTTAGCCAATGGATAAAATCTATTTCCATGATTTTTATAATAGTATCCATAATAGAACTTGTAATTCCCAACAGCAATTTAAAAAAATATGTAAATATGTTTATAGGGCTTTTAATAATAATTGCTATCATTACACCTATAGTAAATTTACTAGATAGCAACTACGACATAGAAAAGGAAGTTTTCAAGAATATTATTGAAGGAGTGGAAATTCAAAATATTAACAATGAGGATATTCTTCTGGCCCAGGAAAAACAAATAAAGGAACTTTATATTAATAGGCTTAGAGATGATGTCTATAAATCAATAAAAGAAATAACAGATTATGAAATATTTGCAATAAATATTTCAATATATGAAGATAAGGTAAATTATGGAAATATAAAAGATATGGAAATAGTTTTAAAGGATAAAATAAATGAGAATGTAGAGGACAATAGTTCAATAAAGGTAATTAATATAGAAGAAATTTCTTTAGAAAGTTTAGAAAAAGATAAAGACAGTAATCTAGAATCAGAAAGAGAAAAGATAGTTGAGCATATATATGAAAGATATAATATATCAAAAAATAATATAAAAGTTTTTATAAATACTATGGAAGAAGGTGAAAAATAGTGGAAAATCTAATTAATAAGCTAAAAGAGTACTTGAAAAAATCCAATAACAATGAATTTATCAGAAACATATTAATAATATTTATAATAGGAATTATAGTATTTTTATTTGCAGATCTGATGAAAGATAGCAGAAATAAAACTGTTTATATTAAGGAAAATGAAACTGAAGAAACAAGCCAGAACATGTTATCTGATTACAGCACTTATTTAGAAAGGAAACTGGAGGATATTCTGAGCCAATTGAAAGGAGTAGGAGAAGTTAAAGTAATGATTACCCTTGAAGAAACAACAGAAATTGTCCCTGCCTTTAATACAACTAAAAATAATGAAACTACTAAAGAAACTGATTCCCAGGGGGGTACTAGGGAAATAGTAAGAGAGGATATGACAATTCAATTGGTTACAGGAGATGAAGGCTCTCCAATTGTATTGAAAGAGATAAAACCCACAATAAAAGGGATAATTGTAATTGCAGAAGGAGCTGAAGATTTACATGTAAAGGAAATGCTGTATGAGGCTGTTAAAACGGTGTTGGGGATACCTGGTAACAGGGTTGAAGTATATTCTAGAAAATAGGAGGGGGATAATATGTTTACAATTAAGAAACCTGCAATTATTATTATATTAGTGCTTCTGCTTGTGTTAACAGGATATATAAATCATAATTTAACTAAACAAGCATCTGCTAGAGTTTCAAGTGATTACCAAAACTATGAGGAAAGTGAATTAGCAAAGGAACTTCAGTCTGATGAAAGTTTAGTTCCAGCCTTGTCAGAAGATGAGGAAATGGATGATTTTGAAATAATAGATTCAGAGTCTTCATCTAGCTTAGATGATATGATAACAGAAACTGAAGAGGAAATATCACAGGCTATTAGCAGTGAAGAGAGATTAATTTCTAAGAATTATTTTATAGAGCAAAGGCTATCAAGGGACAAATTAAGGGCCAGTTTAATAGATAGATTAAATGCAATAGTAAATAATGAAAATTCCAGTCAGCAAATGATAGATGAAGCTCAAAAGAAAATAATGGAAATAGGAAATTTATCAGAAAAGGAATTAACTATAGAGGGATTGATAAAAGCTAAAGGTTTTGAAGAAGCCTTGGTCTTTTTAACAGAAAATGATGCAAAGATTGTTGTTGGAAAAGAAGAGTTAACAGAACAAGATGTGGTTAAAATATTAGAAATAGTATTAAGTGAAACAGATCTTGATGCAGAGAATGTAAATATAATGAAAAAGAATTAGAATGGTTTGTAAAAACACCATGCCTTTGGTATAATACATCTAAAGGATATACATATTTGGGAGGTGGCCAATTTGGCAGAAAATACAGGAGAAGAAAGATATAAATATGGTACTGTCAAAATTGCAAATGATGTGGTTTCTATTATAGCTGGTTTGGCTGCAACTGAAGTAGAAGGCGTTTATGGGATGACTGGTGGTAAAACCCGTGATTTTACTGAAATGTTAGGTATGAAAAATTTATCAAAAGGTGTTAAAGTTGAAGTAGGTGAGAAAGAAGCTGTTATAGATTTATATATAATAGTTGAATATGGTACGAAAATAGCGGAAGTTGCTAGAAATGTACAGGAAAATGTAAAAAATAAGGTTGAAACTATGACAGGTTTAAATGTAGTGGAAGTAAATGTTAACATTCAAGGGGTCAATATACCTAAAGAAGAACCTGTTGTAGAGGAAGAAGAAAGAGTTAAATAATGTATTTACCCTCTGGAAGCAGAGGGTAATTTTAAGTTTAGTGGAAATTACAGTGAGCCAACTTTAGCTGGTAAAAAAATGTATAGTGGATAAAATATAAAATAATTATTTACAATATAATTGCCATTAAAAACAGATTTTGATATATTAAATGTACTAAAACAATATTGTTGGGAGGAAATAAATGGGAAGGAAAAGAGCAAGAGAATCTACGATGAAGCTATTATATCAAATGGAAATGAATTGTGATTATTCTAACAATATTAAGGAATTATTTTTAGAAAATAATAACTTTGACCATTTGGAAAAAGAGTATATTGAAAATGCAGTAGATACCATAGTAGATAATTTATATAAAATAGATAATTATATAGAAGAGAATCTTGAAGGATGGGATATAAATAGACTAGCTAAAATAGATTTATGTACATTAAGGATTGCCATTTATGAAATGCTTTATAGGGATGATATTCCTATAGAAGTATCTATAAATGAAGCTATAGAAATAGTAAAAAAATATAGTACTGATGAATCTGCAAAATTTGTCAATGGTGTATTAGGAGCTTTTGTTAGAAGTAGGGAGAAAAATGAAAAGTAGGTATTTTATGGGAATTGATACATCAAATTATACCACATCTATAGCTCTTATAGACGAAGAGGATAATATTCTTTTAGATTTGAGGAAAATGTTAAAAGTGGAAAAGGGGAAAAAAGGGTTAAGACAACAGGAGGCAGTTTTTCAGCATATAAGCAATTTACCTGAATTAATTAATTCCATGGAGGACAGGATAGATTTTAGTAGTATATGCGCCATTTCATGTAGCCATAAACCAAGAAATATAAAAGAATCCTATATGCCTGTTTTTAAAGTTGGCAGGGGACAGGCTATTATAATATCTAAACTGTTAAAAGCTACTTATTATGAATTTAGCCATCAGGAAGGCCATATTGGTGCTGGTATCATGTACAATGAATTAAAGGATAAAAATGAATTTTTGAGTCTTCATATTTCAGGAGGAACTACTGAACTTTTATTGGTGAATAGGGAGAATGTTGACTTTAATATAGATATAATAGGGGGTACCTTAGATATAAGTATAGGACAGCTTATTGATAGAATTGGAGTAGAGATGGGATTAACTTTTCCATGTGGGAAAGAGATGGATTATATATCTAAAAAGGGCAATATATTAAACTTAAAGGTTCCAGTTAGCATAAAAGATGATACATGGTTTAATTTGTCCGGCTTAGAAAACTATTTTAAAAAACTTTTATATGATGGTAATTTTAATAAAGAGGATGTATTAGCTAGCTTATTTAATTCTATTAGTTCATGTTTGTTGGAGATTATTGTTAAAGCTTCTAAAATGTACGGTATACAAGACATTTTAATAACTGGAGGGGTATCTGCTAATAGTACTATTAGAGAGGTTTTAAAAAATAAATTAAATAGGGAAAATATATCTACCTATTTTCCTAATATTGAACTTTGCACTGATAATGCAGTGGGAATAGCATATTTGGGGAAAGTAAAAACATTTAGTAGGTGATATTGTGACAAATAAGCCTTTAAAGGTAAGTGAAGTAAATCAATACATAAAGAGACTACTTTCTAGTGATTGGATTTTATCTAATTTGAAGGTTGAAGGAGAAATATCCAATTTTAAATATCACTATAGTGGACATATTTATTTTTCATTAAAGGATGAAAAGGGCAAAATTAAATGTGTCATGTTTAGAAGCTACGCTGAAAATTTAGATATAAATATTCAAGACGGCGATAAGGTTATTGTAACTGGTTATATTTCCGTATACGAAAAAGAAGGAAACTATCAGCTTTATGCTACAAATATTGAAAAAAGTGGACTAGGGGAGCTTTATATAGCCTTTGAAAAGTTAAAAGCTAAGCTTGAATCAGAAGGATTGTTTGATCCAATTAATAAAAAACAATTACCTGCTTTTCCTAGGAAAATTGGTATAGTTACTTCTTCTACAGGGGCAGCTATTAGAGATATAATAACAGTAATTAAAAGAAGATTTCCAATTGTTGATATATTGATTTATCCCGCCTTAGTACAAGGGGTATATGCTGTAGATTCTATTTGCCAAGGATTAAATTATTTAAATGGTAGGGAGGATATAGATTTAATAATAGTAGGAAGGGGTGGGGGATCCTTTGAAGAACTTTTTTCTTTTAATGATGAAAAGATAGCAAGAACAATATTTAGTTTAGAAAAGCCTGTTGTATCTGCAGTTGGACATGAAACAGATTTTACTATTGCTGATTTTGTAGCAGATTTGAGAGCGCCTACTCCTTCTGCAGCAGCTGAAATGGTTACTCCAGAAAGAAGTAAGTTATTAGAACAATTAGAGGAAAATCTAGATAGGCTTATAATGGCAATGAGATCTATTGTAGACAATAATAAATCAAAAATGGATCTTATATTTAGTGAATTAAGATATAATAGTCCAATAAACAGAGTAAGAGATATGATGCAACAACAGGATAATTTATTCAAAAGACTTGTGCTTGCTATTAACTATACTCTAAGATCTAAAAGGGATACCCTTGATAATCTATATAATTCCCTGAGCTATCTAAATCCTTTATATTGTCTAGAAAGAGGATACGGTATTTTAATGGATTCAGATGGAAATATTATTACTTCTATAGACTCTTTGGATAAAAATGAAGAGTTTAATATTATGTTAAAGGATGGCATTGTTAAGGCAAAAGTAGTTAATATTAATAAAGGAGAGTTAAATTATGAAAAAAATTGAAACTATGACCTATGAAGAGGCTGTTGAAGAACTTGAAAGTATTATAAAGGAATTAGAAAATGAGAGTTTATCATTAAAGGATTCAATGGAAAAATTTAAAAGAGGGATGGCCTTATATGAATATTGCAATGAAATCCTAAATAAAGTGGAAGGTGAGATTAAAATATTGCTTAAGGATGATGAAGGAACTCTATATGAAGAGGATTTTTTCATGGAGGTATGATTAATGGAATTTCAGGATGAAATGAGATATACAAAAGATATAATTGATCAGGAATTAGATAATTTATTTAAGGACCAAAAAGGCTATCAGGATAGGATATTTGAATCAATAAGATACAGCCTTCTTTCTGGAGGTAAAAGATTAAGACCAATACTAATGTTAAAAGTGTGCCAAATGTTTTGTGACAATTATTTAAAATTTATTCCTTATGCTTTGGCAATAGAAATGATACATACTTACTCCCTAATTCATGATGATTTACCAGCAATGGACAATGATGATTTTAGAAGAGGAAAATTAACTAATCATAAGGTATTTGGAGAAGCTTTAGCCATATTAGCTGGGGATGGCCTTTTAAATTTAGCTTTTGAGACAATGTCAAATTTTGCTTTAAAAGATTCAGAAACTATAGAAGAATATAGAAGACATCTTTGGGCTATTAATGAAATAGCTAAATTTTCTGGAGTATTTGGAATGATTGGTGGACAGGTTGTTGATTTACTATCCAATGAAATCCATATGGACCGGGATGTGCTAAAATTTATGTATGAGTGTAAAACATCAGCTTTAATACAGGCATGTACTGTCTCAGGCGCTATACTAGGTGGTGGCAGTGAATTAGATGTTGAAAGAATGAAAAAATTTGGTCTTTATTTAGGTCTGGCATATCAGATAAGGGATGATATTTTAGATATTCATGAAGATAAAGAAATTGACAAAGTTACATATTTAACTTTTAATGAGCTTGATAAAGCTAAAGAAGAAATAAATAGGCTTAGTAATAAAGCCATTGAAATACTTAATTATTATGATAGCAATAAAGTGAATTTTTTAAAGGCCTTAACACACAAGTTAATCAACAGAACTTATTAATAGAATTTATATTAAAGGCTGATGGCAAATGCTATCAGCCTTTATTTAAAAGGCTAATATTGATAAAATAGGATTGAATAAGGAAAATTAATAAGTAATAAATTCTATAAATCTAGGGGAGATAAAATGAAGAGGAAAAGAGCAGATGTATTACTGTATGAGAAAGGATTAGTAAATTCAAGAGAGAAAGCTAAGAGAATAATTATGGAAGGTATAGTTTATGTTGGAAATAGGAGGATAGATAAGCCTGGAGAGAAAGTAGATGTAGACAGTGATATATTTATAAAAGATAATCCTATTACTTATGTCAGCAGAGGAGGATTAAAACTTGAAAAGGCAATTAAAGTATTTGATCTTGATTTAAAAGATAAAATAGCCATAGATATTGGAGCATCCACTGGAGGTTTTACAGATTGTATGCTGCAAAATGGCATAAAGAAAGTATATGCAATTGATGTAGGTTATGGACAGCTTGATTGGAAAATAAGGAACGACCCAAGGGTTGTTGTCATGGAAAGAACTAATATTAGAAATGTAACAGAAGAGAATATAAGTGAAATTGTGGATTTTATATCCATAGATGTATCCTTCATATCCCTAAAATTGGTCTTGCCTGTAGCAAAAAAATTAATTGATAGAAAAAATGGTTCTATAATGGCCCTAATAAAGCCTCAATTCGAAGCTGGAAGAGAGAAAGTGGGGAAGAAAGGCTTAGTAAAGGATAAAATGGTTCATTTTGAAGTAATACAAGGAATTTCAGAATTCTGCAAGGATTTGGGAATGAAATTGACTGGATTGGATTTTTCCCCCATAACAGGAAGCACAGGTAATATCGAGTATTTGTCACTTATTACATTTAGGGATAATGATAAAATAATAGATGAAAATGCCATTATGGAAGTTATTGATAGGGCCCATGATTCCTTATATTCTTAAAGGAGGATAAAATGAGAAAGCACATTAGGCAAAGGTTAATATTGGATTTAATTAATAATTATGAAATCGAAACTCAAGAGGAGCTACTACAATATCTAATTAATAGAGGAATAAATATTACCCAAGCTACAGTATCTAGAGATATAAAGGAGTTAAAGCTTATAAAAGTTCAAGGTACAGATGGAAAATATAAATATGCTACAATGGATAATGAAAATGTCGGTATAAATAGGCGTTTGTCTGAAACTTTAAAGTATTTTATTGTAAGTATTGAAAAAACAGGGAACTTAATAGTCATTAATACAATATGTGATGCTGCAAAAATTTGCGCAAAAGCAATAAAAAGAAATAATATTGAAGGAATTTTAGGTATCATTGCTGGAGAAGATACAATATTTATTGCCATTAAGGATACAGATATGGTTAATTGTGTTTTAGAAGAGATTAAAAATCTTCTGAAATAAGGTGGGATAAATATGATAGTTGAGTTAAACATTAAAGACTTTGCCATCATTGATAATATAAAAATAAATTTTGATAAGGGCTTCAATGTTTTAACTGGGGAAACTGGTGCAGGAAAATCAATTATAGTTGAAGGAATTAGTATGATACTAGGTCAAAGAGCTAGTAAAGAAATGGTTAGAACAGGCAAAGAAAAAGCTTTATTAGAAGGAGTTTTTTATTTGGAGAATCCCGAAAAGATAAATTATATATTAGAAGAGTATGGAATAGATAGTGATGATAACAATTATCTTGTTATAACCAGAGAAATATATAGTAGTGGAAGAACTATTTCAAGAATTAATGGCAGAAACGTAACTTTAAATATGCTAAATAATGTTACTTCGAACTTAGTAGAAATTCATGGACAGCATCAACATCAATCCTTATTAAAAGTTGATAATCATATAAAAATTATTGATTCTTTTGGTGATTCTAATTTTAAAAAACTTACTGATGAAGTAAAAAGCATGTATGAAGATTTACAGATTGAAAAGAAAAAATTAAAAGAACTGTCCTTAAATGTTATAGAAAGGGAAAGAGAAATTGATTTACTCAAATATCAATTAAATGAAATTGATTCTTCAAATATTGGAAGAATAGATGAAGAAGAGATTATAAGAGAATATAATAAATTAAATAATGTTAAAGAGATTGCTTACAATTTAGGACAAGCATATAATTTATTAAATAATGAAGATTATGACAGTATGTCAATTATTAATGGGATTAACAAATGTATAATATGGCTAAATTCCATTATGAATTATGATGATACTCTAAAAAATTTTGCTACTTCTTTAGAATCCATAAATTTTGAATTACAGGACTTATCAACAAGTATTATAAATTACCTGGAAGATTTAGTTATTGATGAAGAAAGGCTGCAATACTTGGAAGAACAAATTGATACTATAAACAAATTAAAAAAGAAATATGGTAATACTATCGAGGATATAATTAAATACAGGAATTCTATTGAGAATAAACTAAATATATTACTTAATAATGAAAAAGCAATAGAAGAGTCGGAAAAAAGAATTGCTCATTTGGAAAATAAACTAGAGAAGTTATGTAGCCAACTTACTGAAGAAAGAAAAAAGATAAGCAGTAGAATTGAACATTTAATTTCAAAGGAGTTAGAAGACTTAAATATGAGCAATGCAACTTTTAAAGTTAATTTTGAAAAAAATGATGTATTTACAGTAAAAGGATGGGATAAAATTGAATTTTTAATTTCTACTAATAAAGGAGAAGAATTAAAACCTCTTTCAAAAATTGTTTCAGGCGGAGAAATGTCACGTATTATGCTAGCTTTTAAAAATATATTGGCTACTTATGATAATATACCTTCCTTAATATTTGATGAAATAGATGCTGGAATTAGTGGGAGAACAGCACAAATAGTAGGTGAGAAGATAAAATCTATTTCTAAAAATCATCAAGTAATATGTGTAACCCATTTACCTCAGATAGCAGCTTTGGGAGACAATCATTTTTTAATTGAAAAAATGGATAAATCAGGAAAAACTCAGATACATGTAAAGAAGCTGAAATATGAAGAAAGAGTAGATGAAATTTCAAGGCTAATTGCTGGTGTAAATTTAACTGAGACTACTAAACAACATGCTAGAGAAATGCTTGAAATGTCAAAAAAATTGATTGTCTAATGGATATATGGAAACTGTAAATTACCATTATTTTGGTTAATAAAGGCTTTATTATATTTTCAAATATAAAGCCTTTTTATTTTGTTTTTTTTACCAATATGTAATTTACTTTACATAATAAATAATTATTTATAGAATAAATAGCCTTAAAAAAGGCTAAATTATTATTACGCAAAAACATTTGGAGGTGAATTAAACAGAGGCAAAATCAGAGGAGTGATCATACTTTGGATAAATTTAGGTCATATAGAAAAATACTAATAATATTAGCTGCAATATTTGCTTTTTTTTATGTAGTTCAGCTAGCAAAAGTTTTTCATTTCCCATCTGAAATTAAAATAGCTATAGGTGAAAACAAAAGCATAGATGTAGTTTTTCCTTTTTCATTAAGTGTATCCAATAATGAGGATTATATTGTACAATCAGCATACAATCAAACATCAAGCAATAGTTTTAGAAAAAACTATAAAATTGATGGTATAGATATAGGAGAAGCAGAATTTGAAGTAAAATTATTAGGTCTAATTCCTGTCAAAAAATTTGATGTTAATGTGGTTGATAGAATAGAATTGGTTCCTGGCGGCAATGCCATAGGAGTAAGATTAAATACTAAGGGAGTATTAGTAGTGGCTGTAACAGATGTACTAGGTGTAGACGGCAATAGATATAATCCGGCAAAGGATGCTGGAATAAAACCAGGAGATAGTATTATAGAGATAAATGGAGTTAAGGTGAAAGATGCTGAACATGTTGTAAAGCTTTTGAATGAATTAAAGGAAGACAAAGTAAAAATAATATTAGATAGAAACAATATTAACTATGAAGTTGAAGTAAAACCAGTAAAAAGTATGCAGGATAATTTCTATAGATTAGGAATATGGGTACGAGACAAAACAGCTGGGGTTGGAACATTAACTTTTTATGATAAAAAGACTAAAACTTTTGGCGCTTTAGGCCATGGAATTACAGATATGGATACTGGAAATTTGCTAAATGTTGATAATGGTAAAATTTTAAATGCTAAAATTGCAAGTGTTGAACAAGGAAAAAAAGGTAGTCCTGGAGAAATAAAAGGGGTATTTTATGAGACAGACAAGGAATTGGGTAAAATTTACAAAAATTCCTCTTATGGAATATTTGGAGTTATAAATGAAGAATTTATAAATTCTAATAAGCAAAAGCCTCTACCAATTGGATTTAAAGAAGAAGTAAAATTGGGTAAAGCTCATATATTATCAACCATAGATGATAATAAGGTAGAAAAATTTGAGATTGAAATAATAAAAAAACAAGCCCAAAACTATCCAGATTCAAAAAGTATGACCATAAAAATTACAGATGAAAGGCTTCTTAAAAAAACTGGTGGAATAGTTCAAGGAATGAGTGGAAGTCCTATAATACAGGATAATAAAATTATTGGAGCAGTAACCCATGTGTTTGTTAACGATCCAACTAAGGGATATGGAATATATATTGAATGGATGTTGGAACAGCTTAAATAATATTAAAAAGGTAAGGATATATATGTAATCCTTACCTTTTTTTAAAAAAATTTAGAAATTTTATAAAAATAAAAGGAAATCAGGAATCTTTGTCGAATAATATATTGGAGAATCATAAAAAAACAGGGGGTATTACCATTGAATAAAAAGACCATATTAATTGCAGATGATAATCGTGAATTTTGCGAGATATTAAGCAAATTTTTATCTACAGAGGAGGATTTTGAGGTTATAGGAATAGCCAAGGATGGCTTAGAGGCTTTAGACAAAATTAAAAAAGAGAATCCTGATATTTTAATATTAGATATAATTATGCCACATTTAGACGGATTAGGAGTTCTAGAATCCCTACATAAATTAAATTTAGATAAAATTCCTCATGTAATTATACTTTCTGCAGTAGGACAAGATAAAATAACTCAAAGGGCTATTGAATTAGGAGCAGATTACTATGTAGTAAAACCTTTCGATTTTAAAACCTTTATTAAAAGGTTAAAAGAAATTTCTGGGAAAGAGATAAAAAAATCTCCACCAGCATCTGACGAATATATACAAATACCTAAAAATTCAAATACAAAAGTGGATTCTAGCAAGAGCTTAGAAGCTAAAATTACTAATATAATTCATGAAATTGGGGTTCCAGCTCATATTAAGGGTTATTTATACTTAAGGGAAGCAATAGCTATGGTAGTTGAAAATATCGATTATTTAGGTGCAGTGACAAAAGAATTGTATCCAACAATAGCACAAAAGTATAATACAACTTCAAGTAGAGTTGAAAGGGCAATTAGGCATGCCATAGAAGTTGCTTGGACAAGGGGTAAAATAGACACTATAGATAAGATATTTGGTTATACTATCAATAATAATAAGGGTAAACCCACAAATAGTGAATTCATTGCAATGATTG
Organism: Tissierellia bacterium; assembly: GCA_012735405.1. Taxonomy (GTDB): domain Bacteria; phylum Bacillota; class Clostridia; order Tissierellales; family Tepidimicrobiaceae; genus JAAYFE01. The sequence goes on from JAAYHM010000161.1 coordinate 19,985, forward strand.
CTGATAAAATAAGGTTGGAGATGGAAATGATGGAAGAAAATGCATAGAAATTGACCTCACAAAGTAATTTGTGAGGTCAATTTGTTTTATCCTTATCATGTATTTATGCTATAATAATTCCGAAGACCTTTATTAGAAAGTTAAATTATGGGGATAATATTACAAAGTAAAAACGGAGGACAAATATGCGTTTTAAAGGAATTGTTAAAAAAGATGCTAAAACAAAAAATCTAATAAAAAGATTAGAAGCTGGAGACATTGCAATGATTAATCACAAGGACTTAGATGAAGTAGCTGCTATGGGTCTAGCTGAAAAAAAAGTAAAATGTGTTATTAATGTAAATAAAACTATTAGTGGAAGATATCCAAATCAAGGACCTTCTGTTTTATTAGATGTAGGTATACCTATATTTGAAGGTGATCAGGAGCTTTTTAAAATAATTGATGAAGGGGATACCATTGAAATAGATAGTGGAAATATATTTAAAGAAGGGAAAAAAATAGGAAAGTGTGTATTGTTAGATGAGAATAAAATTCATGAAATGTTAAATGTAGGTTATGACAATTTAGAAAAAGAACTGGAATTATTCATAGAAAACACTCTTAATTATGCTAAGAAAGAAAAAGGTCTTGTAACCGGGAAAATTCCAATACCTAAGACAAAAACCAATTTAAAAAACAAACATGTATTGGTGGTGGTTAGAGGTACAGACTATAAGGCAGATTTGGAAGCTATTAGTTCTTATATAAATGAAGTAAAACCTGTATTAATAGGCGTTGATGGCGGAGGAGACGCACTGTTAGATTTTGGTTATACTCCAGATATTATAATAGGGGATATGGATAGTGTTTCAGATAAATGTCTTAGAAAAGCAAAAGAAATATTTGTTCATGCTTATCCAGATGGAAGAGCCCCTGGGTTAAAAAGGGTTGAGGAGTTAGGTTTACAGGCACAAATTTTTCCATCTCCAGGGACCAGTGAGGATATAGCATTTTTATTAGCATATGATAATGGTGCTGACTTAATTGTTGCTGTAGGTACCCATTCAAATATGATTGATTTTTTGGAAAAGGGTAGAAAAGGAATGGCTAGTACTTTCTTAGTTAGATTAAAGGTAGGACCCATATTAGTAGATGCAAAAGGTGTAAACAAGCTTTACAATAGTAGCTTTAAATTAAAATATGCATTAGGTATAGTTATTGCATCCTTGATACCTATATTAATAATTACATTAAAACATCCCCTATTAAAAGATCTTCTGTTTTTACTAAAAATTAGAATAAGGTTATTGTTAGGATTATAAAGGAGGAATAATTTTGGCACCGAATCTTAAATTTTTTGTTTTATTAGTTATTTCAATTTTTGCAGCTTTAGGGGTAGGGATATATTTTGGATTTACTCTTGATGCTCAAAATTTAATAGTGGATCAAAGAGAAGATATAATTAGAGAAATAGAAGAGAGATTTGACTACTTATCAAATGAAAACCAAGAATTAAAGGCTACAATTGAATCTATTTTAGATGCGAATAAAAATTATGAATACTTCATAGATTCAATCTATGAAGAAACTATAAAGAATAAGCTTTCAGGGCTAAACGTGGTAATTATTGAAACTAATAATGATTATATGTATTCTGGTGTTGGAAGTGTTTTGAATGTTGCAGGAGCCAATTTAACTAGTTTAATTACTATAAATGATAAATTTTTGGATGAACAGATGCTAATTAATTTATATAATAGATTAGGATTAGAAATACCTGAAGGAGATATAGTAGAATATACAGTAGGGCTGGTTACTGAATCTGTAATTGAAGGCAAGCCAAATATACTGGTATCTGAATTAAATAATGAAGAGTTTGTAAAAATTGTAGGATTAATTAATACACCAGTAGACTATATTATTATTGCTGGTGGTAGTTTAGAAGCTGAAAATGAAAGAATTAATAAGTTAGATAGATCAATTGTTAGTATATCCAGGAAAAAAGATATAGGCATAATTGGCATTGAAAAACTAGATGTTATATATTCTTACATAGGGAATTATAAAAAGTTTAATATTCCTACTGTTGATAACATAGATACTACAATGGGAAAGGTATCTTTAATTTTGGCTATGGAAGGAAGGCCTGGCCATTATGGTCTAAAAGAAACAGCGGAGGAGCTAGTTCCGAATCTAGAATTGCCTTTTGTGCAGCATAATGAGGTGAGACAGGGAAATGACTAGTAAAAAGGTTACAATAGTTGTTCCAGCTTACAACGAGGAAAAAAATATAGAGGAAACAATAAAGGGGTTAAAAAATATAGATATAATAGATGAAATAGTTGTAGTAAATGATGGTTCTACTGATAATACAGAATTAATTTTAAATAGCTTGGATGTAAAAGTAATTTCTTTTAGCAGTAATCAGGGCAAGGGGTATGCTATGAAAAAGGCTATAGAAGAAATAGACTGTGATATAATAGGCTTTGTAGATGCTGATGTTGGAAGTACAAGTTCTGAAGTAGAGAAGCTAATTATTCCAGTCTTACATGGCAAGGCAGATTTTACAATTGCAAAGTTTCCCAGCCCATCAAAAAATGTCAACATAAAAGGAGGTTTTGGATTAGTAAAAAAACTAGCTAAAAAAGGGGTTTATTATTATACAGGGAAATTAATGGATACAGCTCTCTCAGGCCAAAGGGTTTATAAAAAGGAAATATTAGATAAAATAAGATACATACCAAATAATTATGGTGTAGAAGTAGCAATGACTATTCAGGCAATTAACAATGGTTATACATTTAAAGAAATCCCAGTAAAAATGACCCATAGATATACTGATAGATCTATAAAAGGATTTAAGCATAGAGGTAAGCAATTTATTGATATTATGAAAACCTTAATCACACTGTATTTTAGAAGGTGAAGTTATGAATATTTTAATATTTATTATTTCACTAATACTATCTTTGATTTTCTGCCCTATTATATTAAAAATATTAATTAATAGTAAGGCGTTGAGACCTAACTATAGAGGGGAAAAGATTCCCTTTTGTATGGGTGTAGCATTTATATTTGTTCAAACAATTTCCCTCTTGATTACTTATATGTTTTTTCAGGCAGACATTGAAATATTATATTATTTAATTTCGATAATATTAATTGGTTTAGTTGGCTTATTAGATGATTTAATTGGTGTAGAAGACATCAAAGGATTGAAGGGGCATCTTATTTCTTTTTTAAAAGGAAATCCCACTACTGGTAGCCTTAAAGCTGGGATTGGGGTCCTAATATCCTTATTGATTTCTTGTTTAATTTCAAACAACATTTTAGATATTATAGTTAATACCCTTTTAATTGCTTTATTTACTAATTATAATAATATATTTGATTTAAGACCTGGTCGCAGTATAAAAGCATTTATATTTGCTTCCATTGCATTACTACTAACTAGAGAAATTAATAAATATGATTATCTTATATACTCTTTTTATGGTTTATTGTTAATTTATTTTCCCATTGATCTAAAGGCAAAGGCTATGATGGGTGATGCAGGTTCAAATGTTTTAGGCATTACTTTAGGTATATATTGTACTTTATCCTGTGGCGTTATTTCAAAATCCATATATTTACTTATGTTGATAATAGTTCATATTATTGCTGAAAAATATTCTTTTACAAAGATAATTGATAGCAATAAAATTTTAAAATTTATTGACAACCTAGGAAGGTAGAGGTGATAGTTCTGTTAAGTTACAGAAAAGCAAAGGTTTTTGAAATTAATTGCATTGAAGATTCTATTACATGGCTTAAAGTAAATATAGACGGTGAAATTTATAATGCTATAAACTATAACTATATTACAGGACCAGTAAATATTGGAGATACGGTAATTGTAAATACTACTGCAGTTGAACTTTCTTTAGGTACAGGTGGATACCATTTTGTAATATTTAACTATAAGAATGAAACTAAGACTATTGAAGGTAAAGGTCATATTATGAAGTTAAGGTATACTCCAATTCAAATCAAGTGTTTCTCGGTGGAAGAAGAAGACAGCAAATATCATGATATTTTCAATAGTTTTGTTTCTTTGGATAATCATATTTGTATTGTAGGTACATTACATAGTATGTTAGCGCCTATAGCTTCAACTATAAAATGGATGAATAAAGATATAAAAATTAACTATATTATGACAGATGGCGGTTCATTGCCAATATATTTTAGCAATACTGTAAAAAGTCTTAAAGAAAAAGGAATAATAAATAAGACTATAACCATTGGCCATGCTTTTGGAGGGGACCTAGAATGTGTTAATATATACACTGGTTTAATTGCTGCAAAGGAAATATTAAAAGGAGATGTTACGATTATTACAATGGGTCCAGGAATAGTAGGAACTGGAACTAAATACGGATTTAGCGGTATTGAACAAGGTTATATAATAGATGCTGTTAATACTTTAGGGGGGGTACCAGTTATTGTTCCCAGAATAAGTTTTAAAGATGCAAGAAAAAGGCACAGAGGTCTTAGCCATCATACTTTAACAGTTTTATCAGAAATATGTAACACAACAGGAATATTGGTTTTACCTGAGATGAATGAAGAAAATCAAAATATAATAAAAGATCAAATAAATAGATTTAAAATAGATAAAAAATACAAAATTGCATATGAAATGGGAGAAAATGTATCTAATGCCATGGCTTATTATAACTTAAAAACTACAACTATGGGAAGAGCTTTTGAAGATGACAGAGAGTATTTTCTAACATTAGGAGCTGTAGGTATGTATGTTTATAAAGAGTTAATGAGGGAGGAAAAATAAATGAGCTTTGAAGAAAAAACCATGAAGTCAGAAAGGATTTATGAAGGGAAAATTGTAAATTTGAGGGTTGATACAGTAGAATTGCCTGGTAAGAAATATTCTAAAAGAGAAATAGTAGAACATCCTGGTGCTGTGGGAATAGTGCCTATAACAGAAGATGGTAAAATTATATTGGTTAAACAATTTAGAAAGGCTGTAGAAAAACCTTTACTTGAAATTCCTGCTGGTAAGATTGAAATAAATGAAGAGCCTAAAGAAACAGCATTAAGGGAATTATTTGAAGAAACTGGTTTTTATTCTAATAATATGGAATACGTTATAGAATTTTATACTTCCCCAGGCTTCTCTAATGAAAAGATATATCTATTTTTGGCAACAGAGCTTGAAAAGAGAGAAGCTGAACCCAGTGATGATGAATTCATTGAAACTGAAATGTTTGATATAAAGGATTTGGTTGAAATGGTTAATAAAGGGGAAATTAACGATAGTAAAACTATAATTGGTATTTTACTAGCAGAAAAATATATTAAAGAAATAAAATAGATTAAGTTTGGTAGTGCAGTGATAATATCTCCCTTAAAAGCATATTATTTCTATAAGCTTGTATAATTGGAGGGAGGTCTTATCATTGCCCCACAAAATTAAAAGATGGTTAATTAGACACTATCAGGATAATTTTTTAATGTATTTCATAGTTTCAGTTTTATTTGTTGTAGGAATTATTGCAGGTGCAGTAGCTACAAAAGTCTTAGGATCAGAAAAGAATGATGAAGCTATGTTTTTTTTGAATTCTTTTTTTAGAGCTATTGATAACAATAGCTTAAATAATATGTCAATACTAAAACAATCTTTAATAGATAATTATAAGGCTGTAATAGCTTTATGGTTTTCAGGTATAATATATTTAGGTTTTATAATTTCGCCTATTATAATGCTTTTTAGAGGTTTTGCATTAGGATTTTCAGTAGGTTTTTTTGTTTATGAATATGGGTTAAAAGGGTTTTTATTTTCAATATTTGGTATTTTCCCGCAAAATTTGCTTATGATTCCAAGTATTATATCTATTGCTTCTATATCAATGGCTTATTCTGTAAATAAAACTAAGAAAAGAAACATAAGAATGAACAGCAATGCTAAGTTTTCCTATTTGACCCATTATTCATTGCAAATTTTTGGATTCTCTTTGGTATTATTTATAGGATGTTTAATAGAAGCTTATTTAGCACCTATATTTTTACGCTTTTTAATTAGTTATTTAGGTTAGTTATAGGTTTTTACTTAAAGATATGAATTAGTATGTAAGATTATAATAAATTAGGATAAAGGAGTAGTATTATGTTTCAATCTGTTTTGGATAACTATATTGATTATATAAAAAATGAAAAAGAACTATCTAAAAATACTCAAGATGCTTATTTAAGTGATTTAACTAAATTTATTGATTACCTAGAAGATAACTCCATTAAAGATATAAAAGATGTTAATAAAACCACTATTATTACATACTTAATGTTTTTAAAAAAACATGGAAAAGCACCAACTACTATTGCTAGAAATCTAGCATCAGTAAGGTGTTTTTATCAGTATCTTTTAAATAATAATTTAATTGAAGAAGATCCCACCATTAATCTTCAATCTCCTAAATATGAAAGAAAATTGCCTGAAATATTAACCGTAAAAGAAGTAGAAAACCTATTGTCACAACCTGATGTAAATAGTTTCAAGGGTGCTAGAGATAAAGCCATGTTAGAATTAATATATGCTACGGGAATTAAAGTTTCTGAGTTGATTGCTCTAAATGTGGACAACCTAAATTTAGGCATGGGTTATTTATACATTGATAGAACAAATAAAAAAGGAAGAATAGTACCTGTTGGCAGTATTGCATTAAAATATTTGAATCATTATTTGATAAATTATAGAAATAAATATATTGATAATAGGGATGAGGATGCATTATTTGTAAATTATAATGGTAATAGGCTAACAAGGCAAGGATTTTGGAAAATTATTAAGCAATATAGTAAAGAAGCAAATATTAAAAAAAGCATAACACCCCAAACTTTAAGGCATTCTTTTGCTGTACATCTTCTGCAAAATGGAGCTGACATGGAATCTGTACAGAAAATGTTAGGTCATTCAGATATATCCACAACACAAATTTATAATTTTCTAAAAAAAGATAATAATTTACAACATGTATATAAAAATTCACATCCTAGGGCTTAAACCTTGATTGTAAATTTTAAGGGGGGATAAAGTTGAGAATGTATGATATTATTAAGAAAAAAAGGGATGGCCAGGAACTTTCAACTGAAGAAATATACTATGTTGTTGAAAACTACACTAAAGGCAATATACCAGATTATCAAATGGCAGCACTTTTAATGGCTATTTACTTCAATAAAATGAATGAAAGAGAAACATTGGATCTGACTAAGGCCATGATAAATTCAGGTGAAAAAGTAGATATTTCCTACATAGATGGCATTAAAGTAGACAAGCATTCAACTGGAGGCGTAGGGGATACTATTACCCTTATATTAGGTCCCATGATTGCAGCAACAGGTGTACCTTTTGTAAAAATGTCCGGACGTGGGTTAGGCCATACTGGCGGAACCTTAGATAAGTTAGAATCAATAGATAATTTTAAAGTGAACTTGTCAAGAGAAGAATTTACAAGAATTGTAAATCAAACAAATATTGTTATATGTAGTCAAACTTCCAATATAGCACCTGCTGACAAAAAAATGTATTCATTAAGGGATGTAACTGCTACTGTAGATAATATATCTTTAATAGCAAGCAGTATAATGAGTAAAAAATTAGCAATAGGTTCTGATGCCATCTTATTAGATGTTAAAGTTGGCAAAGGAGCTTTTATGAAAGATTTGGATTCTGCAGTCGAGTTATCCAATGAAATGGTTCGAATAGGTACCAATTATGGGAGAGAAACTGTTGCAGTACTGACTAATATGGATGAACCCTTAGGTAATGCTATAGGAAACTCTTTGGAAGTTAAGGAAGCTATAGATGTTCTTAAAGGTAATGGACCTAAGGATTTATATGATTTAAGTATAGAGTTAGGCAGCATTCTGTTACTTATGGCCAAGAAGGTAAAAAATAGAAATGAGGGTAAGGAAGTTTTAGAGGAGGTAATCCGTACAAATAAAGCTTACGAAAAATTAATACAGTTGGTTAGATATCAGGGAGGAAATGTGGAGCAAATCAAAAATCCAGATTTGTTACCTAAAGCTAAATATATAATAGAAGTTAAAAGTTCAAAGGAAGGATATATAAAATCAATTGATGCAGAAAAAATTGGGCTTTGTGCTTTAAAATTAGGTGCAGGTAGAGAAACTATGGATTATAAAATAGACCTTTCCGCAGGTATTGTACTTAATAAAAAAATAAATGATAAAATTAATAAAGATGAGATACTTGCTTATATACATACAAATAATTTAAATAAGGTAACAGAAGTTGAAGAGATGATTAAGGACATAATTGAAATTAGCGATATAAAAGGGGAAGACAAAAAATTAATATATGGTATAGTAACAAAAGAAGGTGTTACACTATATTAATTTAAAACACTCTACATACAGTTGTAGGGTGTTTTTGTTTATCTAAATTTTATTAAATCCTTT
>JAAYHM010000004.1 GCA_012735405.1 Tissierellia bacterium
GAGTATATGCCTATGTTGGCTCAAGAAATCCTCATGATGAAGGAAGCCACTATCCTCATCATAATGAAAGATTTAATATTGATGAAAAATGTCTGCTAGTGGCAACAGAGCTTTATATCCAATATGCGCTTGAATATTTAAATGGCAGCAAATAACAAGACACCAGCCTGGCTGGTGTCTATCTATGTTTTATGAAGTTTTCACTTTTCCATATACTAGGATTTAAGAGTATTATTAGTGGAAATAGCTCCAATCTACCAAGTAGCATAAAGCCAGTCATAAATAACTTGGACAGGTTGCTAAATTCAGCATAGGTTCTAGCTGGTCCTGCAAATCCAAAGGCAGGTCCAATATTACTAAGACTTGCAACTACAGCAGTTATTGCGCTTTCAAAGTCTACTCCATCTAAAGAGATAATTATGCTACCTAAAATGAACAATACACTATATAGCATAAAGAAAGCTGCTATTCCAGTGACTGTATTACTGGATATGGCTCTATCATTTATCTTTATAGGTATTACTGCTCTAGGATGAAGTATTTTATAAAATTCCCTTTTAATTGCCCTAATTAGGATTAAAATTCTAACAATTTTTATTCCTCCAGCAGTAGAGCCGGCACAACCACCTAAAAACATAAGGGTAAATAATATTAACTTACTAAAGGTAGGCCACTGATCAAAATCCACTGTAGAATAACCTGTAGTAGTTACAATTGAGCCCACTTGAAAATATGAATCCCTCAAAGCCAGTCCAAGGCTATTATAGCCCATATGTTTATATATATTAAATGCAATTAAGAGGACAGATACTACAACTATACTTAAGTATAATCTTAATTCCTGATTTTTTAAAATTTCCTTCCACTTTCCTTTAAAAAGAGAATAGTATAATGAAAAATTTATTCCACACATTATCATAAAGGTTCCTATTAGTAAATGGATATAGGTACTGTTATAGTAACCTACACTATTGGCTTTTATTCCAAATCCGCCAGTTCCTACTGTTCCAAAGGTATGGAGTGCAGAATCGTATAAAGACATGCCTCCTAACATTAAAAATATAATCTCTATAACAGTAAAGGTTAAATATATAGTATATAATATTTTAGCCGTATCCCTTACCCTTGGTACAATTCTATCTGCCATAGGGCCGGTACTTTCTATTTTATATACTTGAAAACCGCCTAAACCTAACATAGGCAATATAGCTACTGTAAATACAAGTATTCCCATTCCTCCTATCCAGTGAGTAAAGGATCTCCAAAACAATACCCCCTTTGGAAAGGATTCTATATCATTAACTACTGATGCTCCTGTAGTTGTGAAGCCAGATACAGTTTCAAAAAAAGCATCAATCCATGAAGGAATAACATCTGTAAGGACAAAGGGCAAGGCACCAAAGACCGATACCAAAAGCCAACCAAGTCCAACCATTGCTAATCCTTCTTTACCTTGAATATCCTCATCCCTATACTTAGATACCCTACTCATTATAAAGCCTACTATAAGGGTTATAAAAATACTTATTAATATTCCCATTTTATCAGGCCCATTATAATATAAAGCCACTAATAGAGATGGCACCATTAATCCAGCCTCTATTAGCAGCAAATACCCTAATACCTTAACGATGGCTCCAAAGTCCATTAAAAAAGCCTCCTTTATTAGCGGGACCTATTAATCTATTTAATATTGGCGTGTCAGAAGCTAAAGAGAATACTATTATTCTATCACCTTCACGGATTATGCTTTTACCATTTGGTATTATAACTTCTCCATCGTGAACAATGGCACCTATTATTATTCCCTTTGGTAAACCTAATTCTGCTAAAGGCTTATCTATTATAGGTGAATTTTTGCTGGCAATTATTTCAGTAACTTCCCCTTCTCCTCCCAGTAGCAAGGAAACTGATATCACCTTTCCACCTCTTATGAATTTTAAAACATTACTTACAGTTATATTTACAGGATTAAAGGCCACATCTACATCCAATTTCTCAATTATATGGACATAATTAGGCCTGCTTATCTTGGCTATGGACTTATTTATTCCATACTGCTTTGCAGCCAATGCCATTAATATATTTTGCTCATCAAAGCCTGTGACACCTACAAAGGTATCGTAGGAGGATAAGTCCTCTTCCTGCAATAAATCTACATTTGTCCCATCCCCATGTATAATCAAGGTATTTTGGAGCTTTTCTGCCAGATACTCACACCTGTTCTTATCTATCTCTACTATAGTAACGGCAATACCTGATTTTTCCAACATCTGGGCTAAATAATATCCAATATTTCCTCCACCTAATATCATAACCCTTTTACTTTCCTTTTTGTTCAGAGGCACTTTAAGGGCTTCCGCTAATCTATTTATATTCTCCCCTTTACCCATTACGTGGATAACATCATCTTCCTCTATTACAGTTGAACCATGGGGAATTATTAATTGCCCATTTCTTGTTATGGCAGTTATTAAAAGTCCTTTTAAATCCTTAATATCCTTAATCTTTTTGCCTATAAAATTACCATTATGGGCGCCCAGATGAAAATCCACCATGGATACCTTACCCTTTGCAAAATCTCCTGAATATAGATTATATGTTTTAGATATATATCTTTCTATTTCAATGGCTGTTGCCAGATCTGGATTTATAACATGGTCAATTCCAAAATGGCTTTTTACAAAATCTATCTCTTCAATATACTCTGGATTTCTCACTCTGGCAATTGTTTTTTTACAATTTAGCTTTTTAGCCATAGTACAAATTAAAGTATTAACTTCGTCACTATTTGTAGCAGCAACAAGCAAATCATAGCTGCCAATATCCAATTCCTTCAAGGTTCCAATCTGGATACCATTGGCATGTACAGTTAAAACATCTAAATGATCACTTATTCTTTCAAGCTTATCACTATCTATATCCACTAAAGTAACATCAATTTCTTCAAAATTCATTGCTTCAGCCAGCTTATAACCTAACTTGCCAGCCCCCACAACCATTACCTTCATAAAAAAATCAGCTCCTATATTCATTACTAGAACCTATTATAGCAACTATTAAGCAATAAATAAAGATAATTTATCACTATATATTATTGTGGATAATTTATTTTTTTCATTAGTTTTCCCTTTAAACTGTGGATATTATTAGGTTTTTGTTTATAACCCTTTGATATTTGGGTATCATAAATATTAGTTTGATAAAAAAGACAAAAGGTGGTTGAATATGGCAAAAATATTTGAAAGTATCAGGATAAAGGACATTGAATTCAAAAATAGAATTGTAATGCCTCCAATGTGCATGTATAGTTCAGATGACAGCGGCTATGCCAATGACTGGCATTTTATTCATTATGCCACTCGGGCCATAGGAGGTACTGGTTTAATAATTGTAGAAGCCACTGGAGTGGAAAGGCGTGGTAGAATTTCAGATAGGGATTTAGGCATTTGGGATGATTCCCATATAGTAGGATTGGCTAAAATAGTTACCCTGTGTAAAAAATACGGGGCAAGGATTGGTATTCAATTAGGCCATGCTGGAAGAAAATGCGAGGTGGAATCAGAGGAAATAATTGCTCCCAGTCCAATTGCCTATAGTAGCAGGTACAAGGTACCCAGAAAAATGACCAAGGAAGATATTGATGATGTTATAAATGCCTTCAAAGAAGGAGCCAGAAGGGCTGATGAAGCAGGTTTTGATTTAATTGAAATACATGCTGCCCATGGCTACTTAATCAATGAATTTCTTTCACCCCTTTCCAATAAGAGGGCAGATGAATATGGAGGAAGTTTAGAAAATAGGGCCAGATTTTTGAAGGAAATACTAAGGGAAGTAAGAAAGGTTTGGCCTGAAAATAAGCTTATATGTGTACGAGTATCGGCAGAAGACTATGTTGAGGAAGGAAATCATCCTGAAGATTTGGCTAATATATTAAATCTAGTTAAAGATGAAGGGGTGGATTTAGTTAATGTGAGCTCAGGTGCTGTTGTACCTGCTATGATAAAAGCTTTTCCAGGTTATCAGGTAAAATTTGCAGAAGTAATTAAAAGAGAAACTAATTTACCTGTTATTGCTGGTGGCCTAATAAGTGAAGCTGAAATGGCAGAGGAAATAGTAGCAAATAATAGGGCAGACATGGTATTTCTAGGTAGAGAACTTTTAAGAAATCCATATTGGCCACTGGAAGCTGCTAAGAAATTGAATCATGAAATAGATTGGCCTCTACAATATGAAAGGAGTAAAAAATAGGAATCATATATTTGATTCCTATTTTTTATTAAGAAGTATCAAAATATTTATTCGATTTGTGGTATAATATTGACAAATATATAGGCCCCATATTATATAAGGGAGAGATATAATTGTGTATAAAAAAAATATTTTTTTCTTTTCCATATTTATAGTCATATCCCTTTTAATTGGCGGATGTGATAAAAATATGCCACGCCAGATAATAAATCCTAAAATAAGGACCGGTGAAGAAATTACCTTCTTTATTGCTGCAGATCCCCATCACTTGTCAAAAAGTACATATACAGAAGGTAAAGCCTTTGAATGGTTTTTAAATTCCGGTGACGGTAAGCTATTAACATATACAGATGAAATAATAGATGCATTTATACTGGATATAAAGGTAAAAAAACCAGATGTTTTAATTATACCCGGAGATTTAACCTGTAATGGGGAAAGGGAAAGCCATTTAGAAATGGTGGAAAAGCTAAAAAAAATTGAAGGGCTAGGAGTTCCTGTTTATGTAATACCGGGTAATCATGACATAGACAACCCTTGGGCCAGGCATTATACAGGGGATGAAATGATAAGAATAGATTCCATTAGCCCAGATGAATTTCTTGAATTGTACAGTCCCTTTGGATATGATGAAGCCATATATAGGGATAAAGACTCCTTAAGCTATCTTGCTGCACCCAGTGAAGATGTCTGGCTTTTAATGGTTGATACAGCTAGATATAATAGAAACAAGGTAAGAACTGCTCCTGAAATGGGAGGAGAAGTTAAGGAGGGCACCCTGGAATGGATAAGGGAATGCTGTCAATTAGCAAAAGAAAATGAGGCAGAAATAATAGCAGTAATGCACCATAGCCTTATGAATCACAGTGAAGTAGTTTATGAAAATTATACAATAGATAATAGCCAGGAGGTAGTAAATCTCTTTTTAGAATGTGGTATACAGGTTACCCTATCTGGCCATATACATCTGCAGGATATAAAGTCCTATGGTAAGGGTGAGGATACTGTATATGATATTGCCACATCCTGTCTTGTATCCTACCCTAACCAATACGGCATATTGGAGTTTTTCCCCAACAACGGCTACAGATATTCAACGGACAGAATTAATATGGAAAGATATGTTAAAGAAAACAATATAAGGGATGAAAACCTTGTCAATTTTAAGGATTATACCAGGGACTTTTTCTATAGGCGTTCCTATGATAAATACTATGATTCCCTACTTGAAATGAGCCGCTTTTCAGATGATGAAATGAAGGCTATATCCAGTACTGTAGCTAGTTTAAACTTAAAGTATTTTGCAGGATTTAGAAATGAAAATATGGAAGGGGCTTTTAACACAGAAGGCTTTAATATTTTATTAAATACTGCACCTTTTTTCGTTAGAAGCTATGTACTAAGTATGTTTGACGATAAGTATACAGATAATAATAGAATATTTGTGCCTCTAAGATGGGAATAAGCTTAAGCCCTTGGCTTAAGCTTATTCTAGTGATTTTAAAGATTCCACCATATTTATATTTTTTAATTTATAATACATAACAAGGTTTACAAATAGGGAAAATACTAGGGTTAAAGCTGTAGAATATAAAAAGCTTATTCTTCTTATCTCCCTTCCAAACATAATCATTTCTATTTCTGTGGTAACTATTACAAACCTGTGTAAAATTACCCCCAAGAAAAGGCCCAGTATGGTGCCTAAAATAGTCAAAATTATATTTTCCCTGTATATATAATTGGCCACCTCATTATCATAAAATCCTAGTACCTTAATAGTGGCAATTTCCCTATACCTCTCACTAATATTTATATTAGTCAGATTGTATAGAACTACAAAGGCTAAGGCACCAGCAGATATTATGATAACTATAATTACATAGTTAAGGCTTCCTATTATATCTTCATAACTATCACTTATGCCCGTAATGAAGTATACAGAAGATATATTATCCAATTTTAAAATATCCTGGGATAAATTATCTTCAAATTTCTTTTCAGTATCTGTAGTATGGGCTAATATCCTCTGATACTCTACATCTTCATTAAATATATTTTCATACAGGCTGGATGACATATACATGTAGTGATCAGCATAGTGCTCTGTTATTCCTGTAATCTTAACACCTATCCTTTCATTGTCATCAACTATATATATCTCATCCCCCACCTGGGCATCTAGAAGCTTTGCAATCTTTTCTGAAAGAATAACTCCATGCTCTTCAATGGATAATTTTTCCCTGGTTAGCCTATTTCTCAGTATAATAAAATCATGAACCTTTTCAGTATCTTCAGCTACCAGAAGGTTAACAGACTTTTCCATATCCCCTTTTCCAATATCTACAACTACCCCCCTGGTCAATAGAAAATCCTTAATTCTTTTATCTTCCTGTAAAAAGTCTAAAACTTCATGGGAAGTATTTTTATCTATACCTTCCTGTAATTCTATAGCCATTTGATATTTATATATTTCATCAAACTGCTTGGTAACAATGGAAACTATGGAATCCTTCAAGCCAAAGCCTGTTACCAAAAGAGCAGTACAGCCACTAATACCCAATATGGTCATAAACATCCTTTTCTTGTACCTAAATATGTTCCTGGCAGTAACTTTTTGGGTAAACTTCATCCTGGACCATATGAAAGGTACCTTCTCCAACAATATTCTCTTACCAGGCCTTGGGGCCTTGGGCCTTAAAAGCAAGGCTGCTGTTTCAGCAAGTTCATGCCTGCAAGCAAGCCAGGCTGCCAAGGTAGTAGACAATACTGCAATTAGGGTAGACATTAGAGCATAGCCGGTATTAAATTCAGTGATAATATCTGGCATTATATACATTATTCTGTAGGCATTAAATATAACTGTTGGAAGTACCTTAAATCCAATTAAGAGACCTATTATACTGCCAGCAAGGCTGGCTGAAGCAGCATATATTAAATACTTGCTTGCTATAGCCATGTTTCCATAACCTAAGGATTTTAAGGTTCCAATATAGGTTCTTTCCTCATCAACCATTCTAGTCATAGATGTAAGGGATACCAGTATGGCTATTGCTAAGAAAAATACTGGAAATACGCTGGCTACTGCATCTATTCTGTCTGCAGCCATTTCATAGTCTATATAGTCTCTGGTTTCACTTCTCTTTAGTACATACCAAACTGGCTTTTTAAGGTCCTTTAACTTTTCCTCTTCCTGTAAAATTTTCTTCCTAGCCTCTTCAAGCTCCTTTTGACCCTCTTCCTTAGCTTTTAAATAGTCCTCATAACCTTTCTCATAGTCCTCCCTTCCTTGGGCTAATTCCCTCCTGGCATCAGCAAATTCAGACAGGGCTTCCCTCTTATTTCTCTCCAGCTTTTCTCTTTCAGCTTCAAGTGTCTTTTTACCTTCTTCTATGGCTACTTTTGCTGCCTCCAACTCTTTTTCACCCTGTGCCAGCTTTTCCTTTCCTGCCTCTAGCTTAGTCCTTGCGGCCAATAATTCCTCTTTCCCCTTGGCTATTTCAGCCTCCATATATTTAATTATTTCCATGGTTTTAGCCTTTTCTTCTTCATCTGCTATTAGGTTTAAGCTTTCTTTAAGTTTTTCCAGTTCCACTTCCTTATTTTCTATTTCCCTTTCCCCATTTAAAATTTCAGTTTCAACCCTTTCAAACTCCTCTAAAGCCTTTACTTTTTCTTCATTAAAAAGCTCTAAGTTTCTCTTGTATTCCCTCTCTGCATCAGCCAGCTTTTCCTCTTCCTCCCTTAATAGCCTTTCTGCTCTTTGGATTTGAGAATAAAAATCCCTTTCATTTCTCCCCAGCTCCCTTTCACCTTCTTCAAGCTTTTTTCTGGCCTCCTCCAATTCTTCTTCTGCCTTTGTAAGCTCTTTGTCTAATTCTTCCTCTCCACGGGCTAGTTCTTCCTTAGCCTTCATAAGCTCTTCATTGGCTTTATCCATTATATCTTCATATCTTAAGCTAGCTCTTTTCTCACCAACTTCCTCCAGCTTTTCCGTGATTGGATCTAAAATTTTATTGTATTCTTCATTGTAGGTCATTGCTTCCCTGGCTTCCCTGACTGTTAAGTAAATATCCGTATATATATCTAAATTAAACTCTTCTTCAGGTAGCATCATAAAAGAGCTTACTTTACCTGTACCTATACTTGAAGTACCTCTTTCAAAGGAAAGGTAAAGAGGTGTTTTCACTAATCCAACTACAGTGTACTCCTCCCTTTTTATGTATTCAGATATATCCTCATCCCTGCCTGATGAAAATTTTATTTTACTACCTATGGGATAGATTGGATTTATGCCATTACCATGTTCTGCTAATATTTCACCAGGCCTTTGGGGTAGCCTTCCTTCCACTAATTTTATCCTGTTTATATAGGAAAGGTCATTGGTATTTACCTTATCCATAGGAAGGGAAATAATTTTCACCACATTTTCATTGCCCTCAAACTCTGCCAGTACATCAATAGAATAGGATGGAGCCACCCCTTCTATATCCTTTAGCCTTTCTATTGCTTCTACATCCTCCTCAGTAAAGCCCATAGTTGAAATTAGCCAAAAATCCATAAGCCTATAATCGTCAAAATATTTATCTGCTGTTATTTTCATATCTGGTGCAGTAGCCTTAATGCCTGCAAAAAATCCAACTCCTAAAGCCACTATCAACAATATGGCAAAATATCTGCCTGGACTTTTTATAATCTGCCTGAAGGTATCTTTCATAAGTGAGTTACCCATAGCTACCACTCTATCCTTTCTACTGGAAGAGGATTTTTGTTTATCTCTTCCCATTCCACCTGTCCGTTTTTAATCCTTATAACCTTATCAGCCATAGGTGCAATGGCCAGATTGTGAGTAACCACTACCACAGTCATACCCCTTTCCCTGCAGGTATCCTGTAAAAGCTTTAGGACAGATTTTCCTGTATTATAATCTAAGGCTCCGGTAGGTTCGTCACAAAGTAGTAGTTTTGGGTTTTTAGCCAGTGCCCTTGCAATGGAAACCCTCTGCTGCTCCCCTCCTGAAAGCTGGGCTGGAAAGTTGTTTTTCCTATCCTTTAAACCCACCTGTTCTAAAACCTTTTCCGGATCCAGAGGATTTTTACATATTTCAGTGGCTAGCTCCACATTTTCAAGTGCAGTTAAATTTTGCACTAAATTATAAAACTGAAATACAAAGCCTATATCATATCTTCTATAGGTAACAAGCTCCTTGGAAGAGTATTTCCCTATATCCTTATTATCCACTATAAGACTGCCGCTGGTGGGAGAATCCATCCCTCCCAGTATGTTTAAAATAGTGCTTTTACCAGCACCACTAGGCCCGACTATTACTACAAACTGACCCTTATCTATGGAAAAGGAAATATTGTCTAAAGCCCTTATTTCTACTTCTCCCATTTTATAGATTTTGGTGATATTTTCTACCCTAATAAATTCCTTCATGCTCTACTCCTTCCTTTTTGTGCTGTTAGATATTATTCTATATAATTAATTTGCATATTTCTACAATTTATTTCTATATTTTACCCCATAATATTGGTATTTTTTATACTAATTTGGGTATCTATAAAAATAATCTATACAAAAATTGAGGGGTGGTTTAATGGAAAAAATTATAGGAATTGAATATTGTACAGCCTGAGGTTACCTGCCAAGAGCAGTTGCTCTAGCCCAAAATCTATTAGACCAGCATAAAAACAATATTAACAAACTTATACTTATACCTTCAAGTGGAGGGGTTTTTGAAGTCACACTAAATGGAGAGCTTATATTTTCAAAAAAGGAATTAGACAGATTCCCTGAGGAAAATGAAGTAGAAGATAAGATGAAACAACTTTTAGAAAAAATGTCTTAGAGGAGCTGAATAAGCTCCTTTTCTACTTTATAATTATATTAAACCATTTTAATTCAATGTACGACTAAATATATGAAAGGAGTTAAAAGGAGGGAGATTATGTATACTTTTCCTAAAAACCTATATACAGATATAAGAATAGAGGATGTAAACTACACTGAAATTACATACAGGAATGGAGAACTAGCAGAAAATCTTAGAAGAAACTATATGGGAGCATTTATTAGGATTTTTGATGGTAACAGGTGGTACTACAGCTCAACAACAGATATTGATAATATTCAGAAGGAAATAGACAAGCTGGCCCTAATGGCCAAGGATAATGAAGAAATTATGGAGCACCCTATTGTTAAAAAATTTGAAGTAAATAGGGGAGAGTTTTTGCAATTTGAAGGAAAGGGTATATTGAAGGTAGATCATAAAGAAAAACTGGCCCTATTAAACTCATACTTACCAATCTTAGAGAGTAAAGAAGAAGTAAAGATGTGGAGGGCTGTATATTTGGATAAAAAGATTACAAAGGAATTCTACTCCAGCAAGGGAGCAGATTTAAAATTTGATTATCAGACCTGTAGCCTTGCCTTTAGATATTCCCTAAATGTAGATGGAAAAACCTTGGATAGTAGATATGACAAGACTGATATATATTTTGATAGGCTTAAGGGATTAGAAAATGAACTTGAGAAAAGATTGAACAATGATATTGAATATGTTAGGCATGCCAAACCTGTAAAACCCGGCAAGTATACTGTCATATTTGCACCAGTTGTAGCTGGGGTATTTGCCCATGAAAGCTTTGGTCACAAGAGCGAAGCTGATTTCATGATAGGAGACCAAACTATGATGGAGGAATGGCCTATTGGTAAGAGAGTAGGTGCAGATACCCTATCCATTGTTGATACAGGGCAAATCTTAGGAAGTGGATTTGTCCCCTTTGATGATGAAGGAACTAAGGCAAAAAAGACTTATTTAATTAAAAATGGAATTCTTACAGGAAGGCTCCATAGTGCAACTACTGCAGCAGCCTTAAATGAAGAACTTACAGGAAATGCCAGAGCCTTAAACTTTGAATATGAACCTATAGTTAGAATGACAACTACCTATATAGAAGCTGGGGATAAGACAAAAGAGGAGCTAATTTCAGAAGTAAAGGAAGGTATATTAGTACTAGATTATAATCATGGTTCAGGCATGTCTACATTTACTATTGCACCTAGAATAAGCTACATGATCAGGGATGGTAAAATAGCAGAACCAGTTAATATTTCAGTTATTAGTGGCAACGTAATGGAAACCCTTTATGAGATAGATGGCATTTCAAAGGAAATAGAAATTATTTCATCTTCCCTGGGTGGTTGTGGAAAAATGGAACAATTCCCACTTCCAATAGGAAATGGAGGACCCTATATTAGGGTAAAAAATGTAACTGTACAATAGGGGGTGTAGAAATGATAAAGGAAAAATATATAAATAGGGTGAAGGAAATAAGCTTAAATGTGGTTCAGACTGAAGTGGAATCAGTAAGAAAAAAGGATATATTAAAAACAGGCTTAAGGGTTTATGACAAGGGATATATTGGAATTGCAGGAGGCCTGGGAAGGGTAGATGAAGAGGAGCTTGAAAGGAGAGCTATTGATAACTTAAGCTTAAAAGTACCTTACCCCTATAATCCTTCAAAAGAACTTAAAAAAGAAGTGGATTACAGGGAAGATGTACTTTCTGATGAGGATTTTGTTAATGAAATAGATGAACTGTTAAATATTCTAAAGGATGAATTTCCAGACTTTACTTTTTCAAATAAAATAAATATTACTGAAGTAGAAACAAGACTGGTAAATAGCATGGGATTAGATTTAGGCTACAAGGACAGGCTTGTGCTGGGACAGCTTATAATAAAGGAAAAGGCTTCAGCAAATGTTTTTGATGCCTTAGCCTTATACATAGAAAGGCAATACCGTAGAGAGCTATTCTTAAATATAATCAGGGAAACATTGGAGGCTTATAGAAATCCGGTTAAGCTTCCTAAGGAGGGCAAATTACCCGTCATATTTATGAATTATGATATAACCCCAGTGTCAAAGCTAATAGATGAACTTAACGGATATAAGGTAGGCACAGGTGCATCCTTGTTTAAGGATTTTATGGGAAAAATGAAGTTTAATGAAAACTTTACCTTTTATCAAAGTGCAGAAAGGGAAGATTTATTAGATGCTCAGTTCTTCGATGCTGAGGGTGTGGTAAATGAAGGATTTAAATATGCCCTAATTGAAAATGGAAGGATAGTGAGCCCATATACAGATAAGAAAACTGCTCATAAATTCAATCTGCCCTTAACAGGCAGTGCCTCTGGGGAATATGATAAGGTTCCCTCCCTATCTCCCAGAAATTATAAAATAGAGGCTAGTGACAAAACCTTAAAGGAACTGTTAAATGGGCAACTGGCAGTAGCTGTTGTCATAGCATCTGGTGGAGACTTTACTGCAGACGGAGTTTTTGGCACCCCTGTTCAACTAGCCTTCTTAAGCGATGGGGAAAGACTTATAGGAAGGTTGCCAGAGCTGAAGCTTTCAGGTGAACTCTACTCCATGTTTGGAGAAGACTTTATTGGTAAATCAAAAGACAAATCCTTCTTAGGGCAAAATGCCCTGGCTATTAATTTAGATGTTAAATACCTGTAGCCATTTGTAAAATGAGCTCTTATTTTATACCATAGAAAGTAGATTAATCCTCTATTAGCAAATTGCCTTGCCGCCATAAGGCCTGTATAAAGCATAAATTAGTATAGAATCAAGGGCTGAATTAAAATACAGCCCTTTTTCTTTTATAAGATACCTTTGCTATTAATAGCATAAAATAAGTTTAAGAATAATATTTGGAGTGAAATTATGATAAACATCCTTACATGGAATATTAAGGCAGGTCAAGATAAGGATGGCGGCTATCCAATTATAAAAAACAAAAATCTAGACAAAATTGCAGGAGTTATTAGAGACTCCGGTTCCTCAATTGTATGTCTGCAGGAAGTAGATGCCTATACTTTAAGATCTGGCCTTATTCATCAGGCTAGATACATTGCCCACAGGCTTACCTTATTGAGTTGACATATCAGACCATAGGCCAGTACAGTTAAAGGAAATACTTAGAACTGATAATATTAATCATAGCTATAGATGATGAACTTTTTCCCACTATCCCTTGCTTCTAATACTTAATTTTGTTTATTATCCTAAAGGACTTTTTACTTTTAAGAAACCCTTTATATTTAAGCATTGGATAGTAAGGAATATTATCTGCTATGGGGGATGCTTTTTTAAGTATTTCTTTATATTGTTAACAACCTTTATGAAAATATCTGCAGAAAAGGGATTAAATAATGTTTATCCTATTAAAGCTTTAATTAACTTAAACAATGGCACATTAGTTGAGGAAAATTTAAATTATAGAAGGAAATTGTTGGCTACTGCTTTAGCAAATAAAAAATAGTGGGATAATCCCACTATTTTTTTAAGCTTCCATGAACATCTTGATATCATCTTCTACATTTGAAATTGTTCCAATTCCAAATTTCTCCACCAACACCTTGGCTACATTTGGTGATAGGAAGGCTGGTAGGGTTGGTCCTAAATGGATGTTTTTTACTCCCAAATATAGTAGTGCTAACAATACTATTACAGCTTTTTGTTCATACCATGCAATATTATATGCAATTGGCAGGTCGTTTACATCTTCTAATTCAAATATTTCCTTAAGTTTTAATGCTATTAAGGCCAAGGAGTAGGAGTCATTACATTGTCCAGCATCCAATACCCTTGGAATTCCATTTATATCTCCCAGGCTTAACTTATTGTACTTATATTTAGCACATCCTGCTGTTAAAATTACAGTATCCTTTGGTAGAGCTTTTGCAAATTCTGTATAATAATTTCTTTGTTTCATTCTACCATCACAGCCTGCCATTACAAAGAATTTTTTAATGGCACCTGATTTTACTGCTTCAACTATTTTATCCGCTAAGGCAAATACTTGGGCATGGGCAAAGCCACCTATTATTTTACCGGTTTCAATCTGGGTTGGGGCTGGTAGCTTCTTAGCATGTTCTATTATTTCTGAGAAATCCTTTGGTTCATCTCCTACCCTGTCGGGAATATGTTTAAATCCTGGATATCCTGTTGAGTTTGTAGTATAAACCCTATCTGCATAGGATTCCTTTGGTGGTACTAAGCAGTTGGTAGTAAATAGAATTGGTCCATTGAACTTTTCAAATTCTTCCCTTTGTTGCCACCAGGCATTACCATAGTTTCCTACAAAGTGTTCATACTTCTTAAAGGCTGGATAGTAGTGAGCTGGTAACATTTCACCATGGGTATATACATCTACTCCAGTTCCTTTTGTTTGTTCTAATAGCTCTTCTAAGTCCCTTAAATCATGACCAGATACCAGGATGGCTGGATTGTTTCTGGTTCCAATATTTACTTCTGTAATTTCTGGGTTTCCGTAGGTTGATGTATTTGCTTTATCTAAAAGTGCCATTACTTTAACACCATATTCTCCAGTTTCCATTGTTAAGTTTATTAAGTCTTCAACAGTTAAGCTATCATCCATGGTTGCAGCTAATGCCCTTCTCATGAACTTGGCAATTTCCGGATCATTATATCCCAGGTTATCAGCATGTTCTGCATAAGCTGCCATACCCTTTAGTCCGTAAGTAATAAGCTCTCTTAAGGAACGAATATCTTCATCCTTTGTAGCTAATACTCCTACCCTTTCTTTATCCTTATTTGCCTTGTATACTATTTCATCATCTGAGTTAACTGAAAAAGTAGCGGCATCCTTTAGGTCACTTAAGTCTACACCCTTTTCCCTTAAGCTTTCCTTGATTTCATCCCTTAGTTTAAGTCCTTCTTTAATCTTCTTTAAAAATCTTTCCTTATCAAAATTTGCATTTGTAATTGTCATAAATAGGCCATCCATTATAAATCTATCTAGACCAGGTACTTCATAACCAATTTCATCTGCCTTAACTCCTACTTCTGCAATACCTTTCAAGGTATATATCATTAGGTCCT
The DNA here is from genome assembly GCA_012735405.1 of Tissierellia bacterium. Taxonomy (GTDB): domain Bacteria; phylum Bacillota; class Clostridia; order Tissierellales; family Tepidimicrobiaceae; genus JAAYFE01. The sequence goes on from JAAYHM010000004.1 coordinate 15,166, forward strand.
GTAAATTGGCAAGGTCGGCTGTTTTACCACAAACACCTACTTTAGTACATCCTTTGCCACCTACTGTTTCTTGGCATTGATAACAAAACATTGACATGTTGTTTACCCCCTTTATTATTCTTCATGCCTATATTTTAATATCTAATTCCTACTAAATCGGTAACGTATGTTACCAGGACAAAACTTTTTAAAATTTTTTCTCCTTAAAATGGAAGAATTAATTATTTCACAAATTGAATCTGTAGGAACTGAGTTAAAGGCAGAAATCCAATATGTTCATGATTAATTAAAGGGCCTAAGAACTGACCTTGCTAATGTGGAGCAGGTAACTGCTAAAAACTGGCTAGATATTCCCAAGCTTAAAGCCATAAGATAAAATTGACATAAAAAATAGCAGGTCAAATAATAGACCTGCCACTTTATTTAATCCTCAAAACCATCCTGGTTGTTTTTAATTTGTGTCCGAAAAAATCCTCTTCTATATTTTCTATTACTTCAAACTTCTTTCCTTTATAAAAGTTCCTGCCTATAGTGTTTTCTGATTCTACACTAGTATAGATTTCTTTTGGAGAAAGCTCCTTTATTCCCTGCTCCAATAGTTTAGACCCAATACCCCTGTTTTGAAAATCTGGCAATACATATATAGCTGCAAGCTCTATTTGGTCATTATCCTTTAAATTAGAAAAATTGGCAAAACCCACAATTTGACCATCAACTTCTGCAACATAGAAATGAGAGCTTTCTAAGCGTACTTTCAAGGTATCCTTATTATAAGCCATAGACAAAAATCTATCCTGTACTTGAATTGGAATAATTGCCTTATAGGTATGGTACCAGCTTCTAATAACTATTTGCTGAACCACATCTATGTCTTCAGCCTCCATCCTCCTAATAACTATGGCCATTAAGTACATCCCCTCTTTTTTTCTATGTATACCAATTTCATATTACAATTAAACCCTACTTAATAATATGTTGGTTAAAGTAAATAAAGTCCAATTTCCCGTCACAAAAGCAAAAAAGCCGGCACATAAGCCGGCTAATTAATTTACAAGTGTATTAGCCTAATAGTCTTTTCCTGCTGCCATAACATATTTTGGATCATAGGCATGGCAGGGAGTTACCCCATAGACCATATTACACTTAGGGCATTTTCCTTCATGGGTTTCCATTACAAATTCTTCTCCACATTCTTCACATTTTATATGGAGGGGCATTACCATAGGCATATTTGCAAAGCCCATCATTCTTATCTTGTCCACTACTTGCTTGCCATTTTCAAAAGTGCCTGAACATCCTTCATGCATTTGAATCATCCTTTCTGTATTATATATAGTTATATTTATATGAGATAAGGGAACCCTTCCCTGTCCTCTAAAAATTGACAAGTTTTAATTGTAGATCAGCAATTAAGCTTAAGGTAAGTCCCTTTCTTAGATCATTTCTCATATTTTGAATTATATTATCCATCTTTTCTAATTCCTCTAATACCTTCTTTTCTTCCTTGCTGGTTTCTATAATCTTATCTATTCCACCATTTTTAATTACTATCCTCTTATCAGCCATAAGTGCCAGTATAGGGTCATGGGTGGCTATCAGAACTATCTTGTCGCTGGAAACCAACAGGTTTAATGCCTTCTTCCTATCTATTCCTGCATTTTCTATTTCATCTATTAATACAATCGGTGAAGAACTTAATATTGCAGTATCTGCAATCATTAAAGCCCTGGATTGGCCACCACTTAGACTGGTAACTGGCGTATTTAGGTCAAACCTCTCTCCTGAAAGATTATTGGCTGCCTGGATTATCTCCTTTATTACTTCTTCTTGATTTTCTACCATTCTGCTTTCAGCATGCAGCTTTAAAAATTCATACACTGTCAAATCCATTACAAAATTCATATTTTGGGATAGTTGGGCTACCAGCTTGTTGTTAGAAGAAAATCTCCATTTCATATCGGGTACTTGACCATTTATGAGAATTCTTCTTTTAGTAGGGGTATCTCCCTGGGCAGCCCATTCAATATCTGCTAAAAGTCTGCTCTTACCAGAGCCAGTAGGCCCTACTATGGACACTATTTCTGATTTATTGATAGTAAGTTCTCCAAAGCCTTCCCTTTCTCCATTTTTATCTGTTCCGGCTATAATGGTAAGGGACTTAATGCTATTGTCTTCCTCCAGGCCTAGAAACTCTATCATTTGGGATACATATTCTAACAGACCTTCCCTGATATTTTCTATATCTATTCCCCATTCTTCTATTTCCTCTTCAGTAAAGTGGTTTAGATATTCTTCAAAGGTTGAGTCTTCAAAGCCTTTAACATCCAGCCTATTTTCTTCAAAATAGTGTATTACAAAGGGATATTTTTCCTCCAACTCCTTTATTGTAAGTGTAGTAAGTATCCTATTCATCTTCATCACCTAATTTTATTTTTCTTACATTACCCATTTGATAGTCCTCTCCTATTCTTGTTTCTCCTAAGCAGTAAGAGCATAAAGCTGATGGCATGGGGAATCTTAAAGTTTTTCCCTGGACTGTTTCTATATCCTCTTCTTCATCATATAATAAGGTACTGAGCTCAAAGGCACCCTGGCCTGTCAAGCCATTTATATGAAGTATTATGGCCTTTGGATTCACTGAATTGACCCTGGAGGCAAACACTTCCCTTTCTGCCTGGGAAACTATATCCCCCTTTGTAATTACAACTATATCGGCAGATTTAAGCATGGGGCCAATTTTTTTGGGAGTGTTTATTCCTGATAAATTGTCTATGACACATACAGATTTTATATTCCTTATATAGGGTGAACACCTATTACACAGGCCTGCTGATTCTGTAATTAGCAAGTCCAATTTTTCCTTCCTGCCCCACTGCACCACTTCCTCTATATTGCTTACAAAGTAATGGTCTGGACAAAGGGAACCGGATAGCCCCTTTCTAACTGGAACTCCAGCTTTTTCATATAAAAGGTCATCATCTGTATGAAGGCAGTCAAATTTTACTACCCCTACAGCTATATTTCTTTCCTTCAAAGCTTCTATTACCTTTAATATCACAGAGGTCTTCCCTGAAGAGGGAGGTCCTGATACTGTTACTAAGTTCATCTATATCACTCCTACTTTGTTTCTTCGAATATGCTTTCACATTCTTTAATTAACTTACCTATGTCATTGTCCCTTATATAATCCCAGCCAAGCCACATGAATTTATTATTTTTGTCTATTTGATTGTCTAGGTCTGGATTTGTACTTGGGAATCTGCCATTGTGGGACAGTATCTCCCCTACTTCCTTTGAAGCAAAGAAATCTACAAAGGGTTTTATTAAATCTTTCTTAGAAGCTTTGCTTAGTAAAAATATTGGGCTTATAATTGCTCCGTCTTCTGGCCAAACTGCCTTCATAGGTCCCCCTTCCTTAGTCATCTTTGTAAAGAAATAAGGCATGATGGTAACTATAGGCCTTTCCTTCTTCATGTGGGATTTTACCATTTCAGCCGGATGCATATTTTTAAAGAGGGCTCTTTTTAATCCCCTTATCCCTTCTTCCCCATATAGTTTGTATATATTCAAGAGCATGGCATTAAAGAGGTCAAAATCACTAACAGGCAAACTTACCCTGTTTTCAAATTCAGGCTTAAATAAATCTGACCATCTTATTGGCATGTCCATTTCCTTCAATTCTTCAGTATTAACCAGAAATACTGCTGGAACTACTCCAATTACAGTGTATTCCCTATCTGGATCCATAAGGGAAATATCCTCATTGTCAAAATCCTTATTTAATCTATGAAAGCCTGTCAAATCCTTAAAGATACCTTTTTTTCTAAATTTACCCATAAGGCTTTCATCAAAGAAAAGATCAAATCCGGCTGATATATATATATCTGATAGGTCCTCTTCACCTTTTGCCTCTTCTATTTCCCCCTTCAACCAGTCAATGCCTTGTACTGCGGCCTTAAGCTCATAATCAAGTTCAATATTTAAATTATCCTTTTCTTCTTCCATCCATTTATTAAAGGCCTCCATTAAGGGTATTCTTACAGGGCAAGGAAGTACCCCTTTTATTTTTACATCTGCCTTTTCCTTCCTTTCCCTTTCAATTAAATCAAAATCCTCGGAAATCCTATTTTTTTCTATTACTTCAATAAGCTTTTGAACAAACTGCTCCACATTTACCTTTTTACTTTTTAAGGCCATTTCCAGTGAAATAGTCTTTCCCATAGTCTTTCTCATGGCTTCATTAGCCAAGGGTTTAAATCCATGGGCTACAAATACATCTATAGTCTCAGGGTATTTCTCAGTTATATCGTAGACCTTATCCTTTATATCAAAATATTTGTTCATCTATATTCCTCCTAAATTACCGGTTTTTAAATCTTATTAATATTATATACAAAATTAAAAAAAATTCGGTAACAGATGTTACCGAATCTATTAACTGTTCTTTTTTCTCCAGTATCTAAAGGCAGTTATTAATATAATATAAATGATTATGATTACTCCTAAGGTGATTAGCCTTTCCTGTAAAGTACCATCAGCCATTAGGACAGGGCCTAATCCAAAAAAGGTTACAAGAGCAAATAATGCAACAAACACAATATTGCCAAGCCATCTTATTCCCTTACTCATTTTTTCACATCCTTCTTTTAATAAATAGGCTACTTAAAATTAAGCAGCCTATTTTATTATATTATACCAACTTCTTAATGGAAACCCTCCAAACTTCAGGACCCTTCTCCAAATATTCCCACTCAAACTGGCCTGGCCTTTCTGCTGACATTTGGTAATAGAGTGGCTTTGGATCATGGTCATTTATAAGCTCCATTTTTTCTCCATTTTTTAAGGCTTCAAATGTTTCAAAAATTTTGGCATGCTTATCTTTTGGTTCATAAAGTCTAGCATCTATCCTGGCAGCAAATTCTGACATAGAATTCCTCCTAAATTTATTTTTGTAGAATTTTAATATAAGTATACCCTTTATTCTTTAAATAACATCTGATTTATAGTAAAATTATAAAGGAATTTATATTTTCTTGTCGAATACAAACTGTATATTTTATAAGGAGCTGTTTGTTATGAAAAAAAGATTATTTAGCCTTACAATATTTATCCTACTAATTGTGGGTGTATTTGTTTTTCGTTCAAAAACCATATCCAGTCCCGTTGACAGCAGTCATATAGATGATTCTTATATAGTCAGCAATGAGGACAAGCCTAATGAAAGAGAAGTAGAAGATGAATATATCCCGGAGGAGGAAGTTGTAGAGGATTTGCTTGCAGGAACCAGCTTTGTAGATGATGAAGGAAGGGTAATTGTAAAAAACACAGATGATATTTTGGTTCTGGTAAATAAAAATAGAAATCTTCCCTCTGATTATGTTCCAGAGGATTTAGTAGTTCCAAATGTAAGATTTCCCTTTGAAGAGTTTCATGAAAAGAAGCAAATGCGAAGGGAAGCTGCTGAAGCTTTAGAAGAACTGTTCAGCGCTGCTGAAGAGGAAGGCATATATCTATTTGCCATTTCCGGCTACAGATCCTATGCAAGACAAAAATACCTGTTTGATGTGAGAGCTGAAAGGGATGGCTTTGAAGCAGCAAACAAGCTTATGGCTTATCCTGGTCAAAGTGAGCATCAAACAGGCCTTGCCATGGATGTTTCCTGCCAGTCTCTTGGCTTTGACTTAAATGAAAATTTTGGACAAACTGTTGAAGGATTATGGCTTAAGGAAAATGCCCATAAGTTTGGATTTATAATTCGATATCAAAAGGACAAGGTAGATATTACAGGTTATAGTTATGAACCTTGGCACATTAGATATGTGGGCAAGGATGCTGCAAAGGAAATATATGAAAAGAATATTACCCTGGAAGAATATTTAGGTGACGAAACAAGTATCCCTGTACATAATTAAAGTACAGGGATACTTTAATTTCTTAGGGTTGCCTTCATCCTGTCACTATTCAGAACAATATTTAAGGCATCTAGAATGGAACAGGTTACTATGTCTGCATAATAAAGAAGCTTTCCATAAGCCCCTTCCTTCTCTATTACTGCAATAGATAGGATACTTTCCTTGAACATAGGCAAATCATTGTATCCATTACCTATGCAGATAGTTTTACATCCACCAAGCTCCATTACTATTTCCTTCTTGGATGCCCCAGCCCTATCGCTGGGAAAGGTTAACACCTTTACGTCCAAATCCTTTAGCTCTTCCTCCACAGTTCCGTAGGTATCTGCCGTTAATACATATATGTTCACATATTCCTTCAATTGGGTCAATAATTCCCTAACCCCCTCTATTAGCTTACCATCCACAGCTATGGTACCATTATAGTCCAGTACTATATTTTCTATTTCTACTTCCCCTCTACCTGGTATTTTATAATGTAACATAATTATACCTCCATATTTTTCTATCCATATATGCACTAGCTGTATTACCCTTTGTTTCAATAAGTATATAAGAAATCTATTATAGTTTTATACTCTATTATATTCAGGGATAAATCCTTTATTACTTGTTTATTTCCATAATATATATATACTATAGCATCTTTTCCTTATTTTCAAACTGACTCATGTATAAGTTATAATAAGCCCCTTTTTTATTTATAAGCTCCTTATGGCTGCCCTTTTCTATAATTTCACCATTATTTATAAGCATAATTATGTCTGCATCCCTAATGGTACTTAATCTGTGGGCTATGATGAAGGTAGTCCTTCCCTCCATAAGCTTAAACATGGCCTCCTGTATCTTTAATTCTGTCCTTGTATCTACATTAGAAGTTGCCTCATCCAGTATAAGTATGGAAGGATCAGCCAGTATTGCCCTGGATATGGCCAGTAGTTGTCTTTGCCCCTGGCTTAGGTTGTGGCCTCCTTCAACTAGGACAGTATCATAACCCTTAGGCAGCTTGTCTATGAATTCATGGGCCCTGCTCATCTTGGCTGCCTCTATTATTTCTTCATCTGTGGCATCCAGTCTACCATACCTGATATTTTCCCTTATGGTACCTGAAAAGAGATAGGTATCCTGGAGTACCATGCCAAATATCCTTCTTAGGCTATCCTTTTTATAGTCCTTTATATTTATTCCATCTATGAGAATCTCTCCCTTTTCTATTTCATAAAAGCCAGTTAGTAGATTGACTATGGTGGTCTTACCTGCTCCAGTAGGCCCTACTAGGGCTACATTTGTACCAGGCTCTACTTTAAAAGATACATCCTTTAATACCTCTTCCCCCTTTTTATATTCAAAGGATACATTTTTAAATTCAACTTCCCCATTAATTTTCTTTACTTCAATGGCATCAGGGCCATCCTTCCTTTCTTCCTCCTCATCCATCAGCTGGAATACTCTTTCAGCACCTGCTATTCCTGACTGTAGGGTATTAAAGGTACTGGCTATTTCATTTAAGGGGCGGGTAAACTCCTTGGAATAGGAAATAAAGCTGGCAACTATTCCTAAAGATATAGTGTTTCTAACTACTAAAATGCTACCTACTATGGCTACTACAGCAAAGCCAAAATTTGCAATTACATTCATAAGGGGCATTAAAAAGCCTGACCAGATTTGTGCCCTTACTCCAACTTCCCTTAATAGCTGGTTTTGTTCCTTAAACTTTTCTATGACCCTTTCTTCATTGCTAAAGGCCTTGATTACGTATATGCCAGATATGGACTCTTCAATGTGACCATTTAACCTTCCTAAGGCCCTCTGCTGCTGCAGGAACAAGACTCTGGTTCTATTGGCTATTGATTTAGTAAGTAAAAATACCATTGGTACTGTTATCAAACTTGTCACAGTCATAATCCTGCTTAAATAAAGCATCATTGCAAGGGATCCCATTATATTTACAGCTGAAGCCATAAATTGAACAGTAGACTGGGAGATGGTATTGCTTATATTGTCCACATCATTTGAAATTCTACTCATTATTTCCCCATGGGTATAGCTGTCAAAGTATATTATGGGAAGAACTTGCAACTTATCATATACTCTTTCTCTTATCTTATAGACTACTCTTTGGGCTATGCCTGCAACTATGTATTCCTGAAGAAAAATAAGGCCATTGCTTAAAAAATAAACTAACAAGAGTAAGGCTACATAAATTTTTAATTCTTTAAAGTTTACCATATCGGGTCCAGTTGCAATCACATCCACTGTCTTGCCTATTAGGTAAGGAGCCATTAAATTTAAAAGGGAGTATATGAATATGAGTAAAAAAGTTGTAACTAAACCCCTTTTTTCATCCTTAAAAAAATACCATAGCCTTTGTAAGGTATACTTGGTATCCTTTGGCCTTTCCACTGGCATAATTGACTGCCTACCACCAGATATACCTTGAAGGCCCCTTCTTCTATTTCTTGGATCCATTATCAACAACTCCTTCCCCTATTTGAGAGCGATAAATATCTTGGTATACTTCACAAGCCCTCAAAAGCATATCATGGTTGCCAAAGCCTGCCAGCCTCCCATTGTCTATAACTAAAATCTTGTCTGCATCCATAACTGAAGTAATCTTCTGGGCAATTAGTATGGTTGTTGTATCCTTTAAGTTTTCCTTTAATCCTTCCTTTATCTTCCTTTCTGTTATTAAATCAACAGCAGAAGTACAATCATCCAAAATTAATATTTTAGGTTTTTTAATAAGGGCTCTGGCTATGGAAATCCTTTGTTTTTGTCCTCCAGACAGATTTACTCCCCCTTGGCCCAGGAAGGTATTATATCCGTCATTAAAGGAGGAAATAAAATCATGGCACTGGGCTATTTTACATACCTCTACTACTTCTTCAAAGGATGCATACTCATTTCCCCACTTAATATTATCAATTATGGTACCTGTAAATAGGAGGGGTTTTTGGGGTACAAGAGCAATTTTGTCCCTCAGCTCCTTTAAAGCTATCCTCTTTATGTCTACTCCATCCAGTTTTATTTGCCCCTTATTTACATCATAAAAGCGGGGAATTAAATTCACTAAGCTAGTCTTGCCTGAGCCTGTGGAGCCTATTATGGCTAAAGTTTCTCCAGCTTCAACTGTGAAGCTTATATCCTCTAATATATACTTGCTACTTTCTTTATACTTAAAGTATACACGATTAAATTCAAGCCTTCCCTTAACATCCCTAAGGCTTATTGGTTTAGGATTTTCCAATATGGTATTTTCCTCAATAAAAACCTCTCCTATCCTTTCAGCAGATGTTTTGGCTCTTATGTACATATTTAAAACCCTTGTCATCATTCCTAAGGAAAAAAGTACTAGGGACATATAATTTACAAGGGCCATTATTTTTCCTACTTGTAAATTCCCAATATTTACTCTTATTCCTCCAATCCAAAGAATAAGAACAATACCTATATTAACTATAAAGCCTACCAGTGGATTAAAAAGAGCTACAGTCCTTGTAGCTTTTATAGTCTCATTTTTCAAGCCTTCATTTACACCTTTAAACCTTTTTCTCTCGTAATTAAATCTATTAAAGGCCTTAACCACCCTAATACCAGCTAAATACTCCCTCATAACTGCATTAACCTTATCTAAGGCTCTTTGCATATTTTTAAAGAGGGGATAGGAGACTTTTAAATTTAAGATTATAATAATTACAACAAGAGGTATGGAGCCTACTATTATAAGCCCCATTTTAAGGTCTAGAACAAGGGCCATTATTATTGCACCAATAAGGCGAATAGGAGATTTTACAAATATTCTCATGGTAGCATGGGCAAAATTTTGGACCTGGTTAACATCATTGGTAAGCCTGGTAATTAGGGAAGCCTCTTGGAAGTTATCTGTGTTTTCAAAGGAAAGGCTCTGTATCTTTATGTATAAATCCTCCCTTAAATCGGCAGCAAAGCTTTGGCTTACCCTTGAAGATATAATATTTCTAATCACTGCAAAAACAGCACCTGCTGCTGTAATCATAAGCATTATACTACCAAATTTTAATACATAGTTTAAATCCCTGTTTTTTACTCCCACATCCACTATTTGAGACATAAGGGCTGGATTCACTATGTCTACCAGGGTTTCCAGAAAAATAATTGTAATGGATATAATGTATTTTACCTTGTATTTGTCTATGTACTTTTTCAGGTAATCATAGTACATAACACTCACCTTTTATTTAAAAATATACATACTATTATAATGTTAGAAGCCACAAAATACAATAACTCTGCCTACTAAGAGCAGAGTTAGAATATTAGCCTCCACCAACTGGCGGAAATAAGGATACTACATCTCCATCTTTTACTTGTCTAGTTTCTGGACCATCCCTACCATTAAGTAACATAATAGCAACTTCATCTTTATCTATATTCAAAGCCTTAATTATATCTAGAATAGTAGTACCTTCCTTAACCTCCATAGTTTGAGTCTTTTCCCTTCCCTGTCTAAGATGAGCAAACAATCTAACTTCAACCTTAACCAAGCCTACACCCCCTTGTAATTATATTACCATAAGGAGAAAGCTATTCAATACAATTTTAAGAATTTTTCATTAAATAGCTAAACTCACATACCTGGGGTGTAGGCAGACATTAACCTAATATTTTATTCTTAATTTTCTTAAAGGCATCTATAAAGATTGTCACATCAACATTATAGACAATTCCCTTGAATCCAGCTTCAATATAAGATTTGCAATCATCAACGCTTCCTGAAAAGATGAAAGCCGGTTTATTTACCTCATTGCATGCATTTAAGATTCTATTTAAAGCATCTTTGAATACAGGATTGTCAAATTGTCCAGGTATTTTTAATGCAATGGACAAATCATAGGGACCTACAAATATGCCGTCAATGCCCTCTATGGCAACTATCTCCTCAATGCTATTTAAACATCCAACTGTTTCACACTGGGGTATTAGCATAGTATTTCTGTTGCACAAATCCATATAGGCTTCAATATTTGCTGCAATACTAGAATAGCCGTATTCTGCCACTCTGGGAAAAACAAAACCTCTATTTCCTATTGGAGCATATTTCCCATATTCAACTATTTTATGGGCCTCTTCCACGCTTTTGACAAAAGGTATAATCAGTCCTTTGGCTCCTATATCCAGCATTTTAAGTATAGAAGGCCTTGTAATATCCTTAATTCGTACAAAGGGTGTAAGGCCCTTTAGTTCAGCTGTTCGTATATACTCTGCAGTACTTTCTGTATCAAAGGGAGCATGTTCTGTGTCAATAATTACATAGTCCAATTGTGCTATACCTAAGGCTTCAATAGCTTCAGCACTGCCCATATGGAAGAAGGTCCCTAAAACCACTTCATCCTTCATTAACTTTTGCCTAACCTTATTATTCATTATATTAACCCCCTTTTAAAGCTACCCTATCCCCTATTAGTATACTACCACCCTCTATTATTTTGGTAAATATTGCCTGTGTGGTTAAGGGACAGGATTTGCCTTTTTTTACTATTTGACAATCCGGGAAGCATTTCTTTCCTATTTCAGTTATTTCATGTAGGGTATCCCCTACTTTTATAATTGAGCCTACCTTTAATTTTCCTACATCCAAATTTTTTACCCTTATATTTTCATAGAACTTATTCATACATAGACCCTTAAGGCCTGAGGATATTTCTTCCCTTCCTTCAGCAGTAAATATGCTAACCTGCCTATTACCACCATTAAAATGGGCATCACCTACTAGCCCTTTATCCTCTTCAAAAAAAGCTTTTTCCACTGATTTAACTTTAGAATCCTTCCTGTCTTTAATATATAGGCCTACTACCTCTCCTATTGCTTTTTTATCCATTATAACACCTCTATTTTATCTCCAGCTTTAACTAATCCACCTTTTATAACCCTGGTAAATATGCCTTCCTTAGGCATAATACATTTGCCTACCTGTTTAGCTATGGCACAGCCTGTATGGCATTCCTTACCTATTTGTGTAACTTCCTGAATTGTTTCTCCTATTTTTAGCCTGGTTCCCAGTGGAAGCTCATGGAGTACTATACCTTCAGTGGTAATATTTTCTGCAAAATCCCCATGCTTAAGATCCTTTATGCCCATCTCTTCCATCTTCCTGATGCTTTCTATTCCCAGTAGGCTTACCTGCCTGTGCCACTTGCCAGCGTGGGCATCCCCTTCTAAACCATAGTCCTCAATAAAGAGGCCTTGTCCTATAGGCCTTTTAATTATACCTTTTTTATCAGAAATATTTACATTTACAACCCTGCCTGTTTTTTTCATATTATCCTCCTTACTTATCCTTTCTAATATAGGATCCAGATTTTCCTCCATGCTTTTCCATAAGCTTAATTTCTTCAATTACCATATCCTTATCCACTGCCTTACACATGTCGTATATAGTAAGGGTAGCAATGGAAACTGCTGTTAAGGCTTCCATTTCTACACCTGTTTTACCCACAGTTTTTACTTCAGACTCTATCTCTACAGCATCTTCCAATATGTTAAATCTAATGTTTGAACCTGTTAGGAATATATTATGACACATTGGAATAAGATGGCTTGTCTTCTTTGAAGCCATAATACCAGCAATTTGGGCAACAGATAAAACATCTCCCTTTTCAATTAAACCATCCTTTATCAACTGAACGGTTTCCCTTTTCATCCTTATTCTTCCATAGGCCTTAGCAGTTCTTTTTGTATCTTCCTTATCCCCTACTTCTACCATACAGGCCCTGCCTTCTTCATTGAAATGGGTAAACTTCATTATTATCCTCCTATTTCATACATTTTTTTTGATATATACTCACCATCTTCTAAATGATGGGACTCAGGTTTTTTATCTATAGCATCTATAATTAACTTTTCAATATCTTGTCCACTTCTTAAGGCCTCTTTCAGGTTTATTTCCTTATTGGAGTGAAGACATAGCTTTAGGCTGCCCCGGGCTGTTAATCTTATCCTGTTGCAGTATTTGCAGAACTTGCAGGATACCGGATTTATAAGGCCTATTTTCCCTTTGCCTTTAGGCAGCCTGTAATATACTGCAGGAGAAGATATGTCTTCCCTTTCAACTTCAATTAGTTCCGGCAGTTTTTCAAGGACTATATCATTGGATATATATCCATCTAATTCAGCCTTTGCAGTAACCCCTATAGGCATAAGCTCTATAAATCTTATGTCTATTTCCTCTTTTTCAGTTAATCCTGCAAGGGCTTCTATTTCATCATCATTGAAGCCCTTTACCAGGACTGTATTTATCTTTATGGGTGTAAGGCCATATTTTTTAGCAGCCTCTATACCTTCCATTACATCCTTTA
>JAAYHM010000162.1 GCA_012735405.1 Tissierellia bacterium
GCAGGAAACTGGGTCCTAATAAACCTATTTATTATATTCTTAAAAATATTATCTAAACTAAAGGATTTTTCTAAGTCTTTATACAGTTCATTTCTATATAAATTAATAATTGAGCTTGTTCTACTTAAAAGTGAAATTAATAATCCTCCATCTTCTTCATAATACTCCTGATTAAATACTTCTTTAACTTCATCATTTAGTGTTCTTGCTTCAGCCCAACTTATTAATAGACTTCCTACATTAAAGGCAATTAGACATATTAAAGCAAAAATAATATAGTTGATTCTATTATCCTTCCCTCTCATAAAACACTCCTCCATATATGTATCAATACATTAATTATATTCATAAAAAAATACATATATGATAGCTGTTTTAGAAAGGGAAATTTGTCTATCTTATATACTTATTTACATCATCTAAACCTATTCCATGATGAAGTGCCATATTAAGGCCATTTGCAATTATAATAGATAAATCCTCTATTAAAATGTCTATTTCCTTAGGAGTAACTACTACGTTTGGCATAAAGGGTTCCAGTACTTCTTTTATAAGACTATATTTTTCTTCTGTGGAAATATTATCCAGTAACGAATAAAATTCAGTACCTACCTTAGCTTGTTCTTTCATTGAAGATATTATTAGATCCATGGTATCATTAACCATTGTTGCAGCATCAACAACTGTTGGCACACCTATAGCAACAACTGGAACTTTTAAATATTCTTCCGTTAGTCCAACTCTTTTGTTTCCTATTCCACTTCCAGGGCTTATGCCTGTATTTGAAATCTGTATTGCAGTGCTTACCCTATCCATTTTTCTTGAAGCTAGTGAATCAATTGCTATAACTAAATCAGGTTTTATTTTTTCCACAACACCTTTAACAATTTCTCCAGTTTCAATACCAGTAAGCCCCATTACTCCTGGAGAAATAGCTGATACATTTGCTACAGTATCATCCCTATCTTTTTTATATGCTATGAAAAACTGTCTAGTTACCAGTACCTTATCTACAACTTTTGGACCTAAAGCATCAGGGGTTATATTCCAGTTCCCTAACCCTACAATAAGAGTTTTTGTATTTTCATCATTTTTACAAATAGCCTTCAACTCTTTAGCAAGAACTTTGCTTATCTCATCCTTTAATTCCTGGTCTGTGTTTTTAAGCTTTGGAACATCAATATTAATATAGGTTCCTTTTGGTTTCCCTAATTTTCTTTCTCCTAATTCATTATTTATTTGCACCCTTGTTATGGTATAATTTTCACTTTCTTCAGTTTCAATATCAACTCCAGGTGCTTCTTCATTATAAGCTTCTTTATAAATTTCCCTACTTTCTACTGCTAAATCTGTCCTTATGTTAAACATAGTCTCACCTCCAATTATTATTTTTCTATAAAAAATAATTTTTATGTACGTATAATCTTAAATATCCTTGCATTTAATCTCTCTTCATGGTAAAATAACTTTTGTTAAGATAGAGGAGGTGAATCTATTGGCTAATACAAGATCAGCTAAAAAAAGGATTAGAATAACAAGAAAGAGAACTGCCTTGAATAAAAGTAGAAAATCTGAAATTAAAACTTATATTAAAAATTTTGATTTAGCCCTTGAAAATGGAAATATAGATGAAGCTAAAGAATTGTTTAAAATTATAGATAAAAAACTAAAAAGAGCAGCTCATAAAAATGTTATCCATAAAAACAATGCTTCAAGAAAGCTAAGCAGATTAGCTAAAAAACTAAACAATAAATTAAATGAAGCTGTATAAATAAAACTTCGGGATTGCCGAAGTTTTTATTATATCTTAAAACATAAATTTGAAATTAATATTTCCATTGCAAGTCTTTCGTCCATAAAACTAAGCTTAATAGATTCATCAGCCCTAAGACAATGTTTCATAGCTTCCTCAAGTTGTGATATTGTAAAGTTTCTACTTTGGTCCGCAACCTTATTAAATTCAAATTTGGACAATTTCATCTTCTCCAGTGCCTCCTTTTCAGAATACCCTTTCCTCTTTATAACCTTATACTGCAACATATTTCTAAGCTGCCTTATTATCATATGTAATATAAAAAGTGCTGGTTTGTTTGACATATACATTTCGTTAAATATTCTAATTGCATTTGCACCTCTTTTGTTGCTTATTTCATTTAATAAATTAAATATATTCATCTCTAATGTTTTTGCCATTACATTGTCTATTATATCTTTAGTAACCTCACAGTTAAGGTTAACATAATTGCATATCTTTAAAATTTCATTTTCTAGATCGTATAAAGTTTTTTCACTATTGGCATCTAAATAAAAAGATTGCTTAATAAAATAATCTACATTTGCTTTAGATATCTTTCTTTTACTTAATTTAAATCTATTTTCAACCCATGTACTAAGGTCTCTCCCTCTCAATCTATTAAATTCTACTATATCTCCTACCTTTTTAATGGATTTATATACTGGATTTGATTTCTTTATATCCTTGTCTTTTACAGTAAAAACTAAAACTACATAACAAGCTAGCTCCAATAAATAATCAGCAAGAACTTTTCCATCTACAGGTTCTGTTGTTTGTATATTCTTTTTTCCTGTTAATAGAGGTAAGTCCTTAATTATAACAAGCTTCTTTTCTGACATAAAAGGTAATGTTTCACAGGCATTTAAAATTTTTTCAAAATTAATATCTTCACCTTCCAGGGCTATGTAATTTAAAGTCTCTAAGGATTCAGAAATATATGTTTCTTTAAGCACTTTTAAAGTATAATCCATCATGTATTCTTCTTCACCATAAAATAGATAAACTGTCTTCAATTTTCCTTTTTTTACATCTTCTATAAAGTCTTTATAGTTCAATTTTTTCCAACTCCTTTGCAGTTTTTAAAAAAGATTTTACCATTAAATACTGAATATATAAATATAAGATTCCAATTAAAATATGTATTGAATATTTTTCAAGTATATTATATAAATTTGTTTTTGCCTTAACAAAGGTTTCAATATAAAAATATTCCTTATCTAGAACAAGATTTATAAGTCCAGATTCATCTGTTCTATAAATATCTATTCCTAATGCTTCATATCTATCTAAAACATCTTCATGGGGATGACCATAGATATTGTTCCTTCCTACTGATATGAAAGCTACCTTAGGATTTATACTTCTTAGAAATTCTTCTGAGCTAGATGTATTACTCCCATGGTGAGGCACCTTTAAAAAATCTATATCTGTTTTTAAGTTTTCTATTAAATTTTTTTCTCCCCTCTCCTCTACATCACCAGTAAATAAAACATCCATATTGAAATATTTCAATAATAAGCATAGAGAAAGTTCATTATCTTCATCTTTATAAGTATTTAAAAGCTCTTTACTGGGACCTAAGACAAACATATATGTATCCCTATCTAGTTTAATACAATTACCTTTTTCTAAAATATATATAGGAATTCCCCTTTCATAAGCCTTAAAAACTATATTTTCATAAAGCTCATTGTCCTTCTTTGTGTATCCAATATAGATCCCTTTTATATCTATATTGTCTATTAAATAAGGTAAACTTTTTGCATGGTCTTCATGGAAATGGGTAATAAAGACTCCATCAAGATTAAATATACCATGCTTTTCTAGATAAGGAAGTAAAATATTCTTACCTATGTCATAATCTCCAAAAGCATTTCCTCCAGCGTCAATTAGATAATTGCTCGTCTTAGTTCTTAAAAGTATACTATCACCTTGTCCCACATCTATGAAATCAATACTTAAAGAGTTGTATAAAGATGTATACCCTAAATTAAATATAATTAGAAAAGCTAGATAATAAAATATAGTATTTAATATTCCTATATGTAATTTTTTTAAGACCTTACCATTAACAATAAGAAACAATAACATATAATAGCTCATAATTTCAGCTATATTTGGTGAAGGAACTCTTAAGCTTAGGATAGGAAAACTATGTAGGATTTCAGCTATTATAGATTCTAAATTTAATATAGTATTTATTACAGTGCCAATTGCATTAGATATATGGCTGCTTATATAAGAAAACAATATTAAAAATATGCTAAGTCCCAAACTTAAAGTAAATAAAGGTACTAAAATAAGATTTGCTACAATTGAAATTACTGGTAGCCTATTAAAATAATAAGCTATAACAGGCAATATACCCACCTGAGCTGCTATGGTAGCTATTTTTATCCTGGGAGTTAAATATATTATAAAGAAGGTAGTTATAAAAGATAATTGAAAACCTAAGTTAAAGCAGCAAAAAGGATTGATTATAAGCAATACCATAAGGGCAAAAAATAATGTATTAATAGAGTCGTAAGGCTTTGCCATTACATGGGATATAAATAAAAGTGAAAAGGTTATATTTGCCCTTAAAACTGAAGCTGGGAATCCAATTATAAAACCATATATCCATATAACAAATAAAGTAACTAAAACACTGATTTTTCTATTCAAACCAACAGAAGACAAGGCATAAATTAATACATAAGAAATAAGTCCAATATGAAGACCTGAAACTGCAATTATATGGGCTATACCTAATTCTCTAATAGCCCTTATTTCATCTTCTTCAATATATGAATAATCACCTAAAATTATGGACTTCATCAAAGAACTATTTCTTTCTGAAAGATATTTATTAAACACTTCTTCAACTCTATTTATAAAGTCTAATCTTAACTTTTGTAGAATGGAAATGTTGTCTTTTTTTACTTTTAACAAATCTTTGTTTTCTATGGTGGCAGTTGTAAATACCCCATTAGAAAGTAGATTCAGCTTATTATTATAAAGTTTTGGATTAGTGTTGCCCAAAGGTTCCACTATTTCAGCATTAAAAATTATAGTATCATAAATTTCTATTTCAACATTTCCTATGATAGTTATTTGCATTTTTTCAGATATATTTTTATTAAAATTCTTTCCTTTAATGTTTTTTATATTTACAAAAGTCCTTCCTTTATTATTTTCAATGTATCTTATATCCTCAACTATTCCTTCCATTTGCAAAATTTCACCTTTATGCTTTAAAAGTTCACTGCTATTAAGCTTAATGTAGGCTAAAAAAATTCCTAATAGAACAAATAATAATATTATCCCTGATACATTTATTCTATTCTTCCTATAGTGTATTAAGCTAAGTAAAATAGTAGTAATAATTAAAGCTAGAATCATACTTAAACTAATATCAACAAAATAGAAGAAAACTATGCCTATAAGAACTGGTATAGATATATAAACAAAGGGCCTTTTCATAAACTACCTCTTTCTTTTTCTGTTTATCCTATTTAAGGACCATATGATTAGGATCATTCCAAGTAAAGTAAGCATACGTCCAAATAGTTCATTATCCATAATTATCCCCCTAATAATTTTAATAA
>JAAYHM010000163.1 GCA_012735405.1 Tissierellia bacterium
AGTATTTCTTCCTTTAATTCATCAGTAAGCTTTCCCTGTTTTTCTATGAGCCTTATTATCTCTTTTTGTCGACTTTCTAAATTCTTCAAATAATTTAACCTGGAATTAAATTCCCTTAAAACAGTATCCTTTAAATTCCCTGTCTCTTCCTTACGGTATCTGGCAATAAAGGGAATGGTATTACCTTCTTCTATTAGCTTTATGGTATTCCTTGCCTGATAGGGCTTAAGGTTAAATTCTTCAGTTAATATTTGTTCAATGTTCATAATATCACCTTTCTTAAAATGTAAATATATTTACATTATACCATATTTTGCGTAAAATGATAATTATTACCTGTAAAATAAAAAATGACCTTTAAAAGGCCATTTTTTTCAAATATTCATGTATGAATATGTCTATATCCCCATCCATTACTCCTTCTATATCTCCAACCTCCACATCTGTTCTATGGTCCTTTACTAAACTATAGGGGTGAAATATATAGGACCTGATTTGGGAACCCCATGCAATTTGGGTATATTTCCCCTGTAAATCTTCTATCTTTTCCTTCTGCTCTTCTTCTTTAAGCTGTATAAGCTTTGCCTTTAACATCTTCATGGCAGTTTCCTTATTGCTATGCTGGGAGCGCTCATTTTGGCATTGGACTACAATTCCTGTAGGTATGTGGGTAATCCTAACAGCAGATTCAGTAGTATTAACATGCTGTCCACCTGCACCACTGGCTCTGTAGGTATCAATTTTTAAATCTGCCTCATTTATCTCTATATCCACATCATCATCAAGTTCTGGAAATACATCTATGCTGGCAAAGGAAGTATGCCTTCTGTTGGAGGAGTCAAAGGGAGAAATGCGGACCAACCTGTGGACTCCCTTTTCTGATTTTAAATAGCCATAGGAATTATGCCCCTTAATAAGCATGGTAACAGACTTAATACCACCTTCAGTATCAGGCAATATGTCTAAAATTTCCACACCATAGCCTTTGTCTTCTGCCCAACGCCTGTACATTCTAAAGAGCATCTCTGCCCAGTCCTGAGCCTCCAGTCCACCTGCTCCTGAATGAATGGATAAAATTGCATTGTTTTTATCATATTCTCCATTTAGGAGGGTGGATAGTTTAAAGTCCTCTACTTCCTTTGAAACAGCTCTGTAATTTTTCTTTATCTCTTCATAGGTTTCAAAATCTTCCTCTTCCAGGGCTAGTTCTATAAGGACTTCCAAATCTTCTACTGAATTTAACAGCTCCTCATATACCTTGATCTGCTCCTTGAGGGAGCTAAGTTTTTGCATAATTTTCTGAGCCCTGTTAGTATCATTCCAAAAGCCTTCATTGTAGGTTTCTTTTTCTAATTTTTCCGCTTCCTTTTTTAAACCATCTATGTCAAAGAGAAACACCTAATTCCTTTACCATCTTTTTCATTTCCTGGGTTCTTTCCCTGTATAAATGAATGTCTTCCATAAAGTATCACCCCCAAATGTTTTAATGGACAATTACAAGACAAGAGAACCAGCCCTTGTCTTATTATGCTCCACAACATTTCTTATATTTCTTCCCGCTTCCACAAGGACAAGGATCATTTCTTCCTATTTTCTTCTTTTTAACATAGGGTTTATTGCCTTCTTCCCTCTTTGTATCTACAGGATTTGCCACCCTTCTTCTTTCCATTCTTTCAGGTCTCTGAATGTGGAACAGGTATCTTACAGTATCCTCATGGATACTATGAATCATTTCTTCAAATAGTTCAAAGCCTTCATTTTGATAGGCCCTAACTGGATCCTCCTGGCCATAGGCCCTTAAGCCTATTCCCTGCCTTAACTGATCCATTAAATCAATATGGTCCATCCATTTTCTATCAACAACCTGTAGAAGAATTATCCTTTCTATTTCTCTAAAGGTTTCTTCCCCTATTTCAGCTTCCTTTTCTTCATATTTCTTTACTGCAATAGAATAAAGTTCATCAGCCAGCTCTTCCTGGGATAGGGATTTTATCTTATCCTCATCCACTACTCCCTTTGGAAGGAATATATTCTCCAAATAATTTTTAAATCCAGCAATATCCCAGTGGGATTTTTCAATGTCCTGGCCTAAATACAGGTTTATGGCCCCTTCTATAACACTTTTCACCATGGCCAGTATATCTTCCTTCAGATTCTCTTCTTCCAGAACCTTTCTTCTTTCTCCATATATAACTTCCCTTTGCTTATTCATTACATCGTCATACTGTAGTACATGTTTTCTTATGGCAAAGTTGTTGCCTTCCACCTTTTTCTGTGCATTTTCTATGGATTTTGTAAGCAGGTTATGCTCAAGGGGTTCATCTTCTGGCATATTTAGTGTATCTACAAGGTTTTTAACCCTTTCCCCACCAAATAGTCTCATCAGGTCATCTTCCAGAGAAATATAAAATCTTGAGGAACCAGGGTCCCCTTGCCTGCCTGAACGACCCCTGAGCTGATTGTCAATCCTTCTAGATTCGTGCCTTTCTGTACCTATAATGTGAAGTCCTCCAACTTCAATAACCTTCTTAGCCTCTTCAGTTGTTGCAGCCTTGTGCTTTTCATAAAGCTTTTTATACTCTTCCCTAACCTTTAAAACTTCCTCATCATCAGTCTCTACAAAGCTATCTGCCAGGGCTATTAATTCATCAGAATATCCCATCCTTTTTAAATCCATCTTTGCCAAATATTCAGGGTTACCTCCCAGTACTATGTCTGTACCCCTACCAGCCATATTGGTTGCAATGGTAACGGCACCAAATCTGCCTGCCTGGGCCACTATTTCTGCTTCCCTTTCATGGTGTTTAGCATTTAAAACCTCATGGGGTATTCCTTCTTTTTTAAGCATCTTACTTAGCAGCTCTGATTTTTCAATGGAAATAGTACCTACTAAAACTGGCTGGCCTATCCTGTGCTTTTCCTTAATTTCATTAACTATGGCATTAAACTTAGCCCTTTCAGTACTGTATATAACATCAGGATAGTCCTTCCTTATAACAGGCTTGTTGGTAGGTATCTCTACAACATCCATACCATATATTTCCCTAAACTCTGCCTCTTCTGTCTTGGCAGTACCTGTCATACCTGCTAGCTTCTCATACATCCTAAAATAATTTTGGAAGGTAATAGTAGCAAGGGTTTTGGATTCACTCCTTATGTTTAAGCCTTCCTTTGCCTCTATGGCCTGATGCAAGCCTTCACTATATCTTCTTCCATACATAAGCCTGCCTGTAAAGGTATCAACAATTATTACTTCTCCATCCTTAACAACATAGTCTATATCCCTTTTCATTATATAATTTGCCTTTAGGGCCTGGTTTATGTGGTGGGCAATTTCCATGTTGCTTGGATCTGCCAGATTTTCAATTCCAAAATAGCTTTCAGCCCTGCGGGTTCCCTTTTCAGTCAGTACACAGCTTCTGGCCTTTTCATCTATTAGAAAGTCCACTGTCTCTTCCTTAAATTCCCTATTAAAAGGATCCTTTTTATTTTCCTCCGGGTCCAACACTCTGCCCTTTAAGGTTTTAACAAAGATATCTGCCTTTTTATAAAGATCAGTAGACTTCTCCCCCTGGCCTGAAATAATTAAGGGGGTTCTGGCCTCATCTATAAGTATACTGTCTACCTCGTCTATGATAGCATAATTAAGCTTTCTCTGTACCATTTCACTCTTGTAGATTACCATATTGTCCCTTAAGTAATCAAAACCAAATTCATTGTTGGTTCCATAGGTAATATCACAATTATAGGCCCTTCTTCTTTCCTCATTATTTAGTCCATGAACTATACAGCCAACAGAAAGACCTAAAAATTCATATATTTTACCCATCCAGTCCCTGTCCCTTTTGGCCAGGTAGTCATTTACAGTAACTATA
This sequence comes from Tissierellia bacterium, assembly GCA_012735405.1. Taxonomy (GTDB): domain Bacteria; phylum Bacillota; class Clostridia; order Tissierellales; family Tepidimicrobiaceae; genus JAAYFE01. The sequence continues at coordinate 3,876 of JAAYHM010000163.1, forward strand.
TGGACACCTTCACCTGTTAGGGTATTTAAATAGGCTGGTAATGTGGCAACCAGGGTCTTACCTTCTCCAGTTTTCATTTCAGCAATTCTTCCTTGATGAAGCACTATTCCACCTAAAAGCTGTACCCTGTAGTGCTTCATGCCCAGTACCCTGGAAGATGCCTCCCTAACAACTGCAAAGGCTTCAGGTAAAATATCATCTAGGCTGTCACCCTTTTTCAATCTATCCTTAAACTCTAAAGTTTTTCCTCTTAGTTCCTCATCAGATAAGGCTTTCATTTCCTCTTCATAAGCTTCAATTTTATCAACTAAGGGTTTTATACGTTTAAGCTCCCTGTCACTTGAAGAACCGAAAATCTTGCTAAACAATCCTTTCATTTTTTAACCGCCTTTCATAAACATATCTGGTACCATTAAATTTTATCATTTATTATAATTCTATACAACAAGTGTTAAAACCTGTATCCTTTATTGTAGGAGCTCCCCACCATTAATTCCTGTATTAAGGCAAATATACCAAAGCTAATTATCATATCCCCTAAGGTTAGCACTTTAGGAAAAGGATAAGGTTCAAAAAACTCTATGGTATATCCTAAAAGGGGAAAATTAATATTCTCTGTGGCAGCTTCAATTAGATTGGGGATTGTCCATCCATTTGAAACCAAGGCTATAAAATTTAGTACATATCCTACAAGCAAGGCCCATATAGACTTTATAGGTAAATTTAATAGAATTCCAATAAATATCAATATGTAGGAAAGTATCTGTATGTACTTAGTGTATTTTAAAATAATGTTTATCCCCTCATTATCTTCTATAGAAGCTATGGAAATAATAAAATACTGGATGATAATACCTAATATTAATATGTAAATACTACCCCTATTTAATACCTTTAACTTTCTTAGCCTTCCCCCTCTTATAAGCCCTATGATTAAAGATAGTATAATGGCTTCAATAAACATATTATCAACTCCTTATTCTAACAATAAAATGCAGGATAATTACTTATCCTGCAAGTCAATCTATGTTAATTATACTATTAAAATTCTGGTTCTATCAAGCCATAATTGCCATCTTTTCTTTTATATACTACACTTACCTCTTCCGACTCTGCATTTCTAAATACGAAGAAATTGTGACCTAATAATTCCATCTGCAAAACTGCTTCCTCTGCACTCATGGGTTTCATTGCAAACCTCTTAGTCCTGACTATTCTTGGCCTTTCCTTCTCTTCTTCTAGGGGCATAACATTTTCAAACCTGATGGTCTTTCCTGTCTGCTGTCTCCTTTGAAGCTTGGTTTTGTACTTTCTGATTTGACGTTCCA
>JAAYHM010000164.1 GCA_012735405.1 Tissierellia bacterium
GAATAGAGCAATTGGATTATGGAAAGGAAGATGCCGTCACCAGGTTAAAAAATGTAATTAATGGAGATGAAAATGGCATTTCAAAGGATGAGGATATAAATTGGCAGGGCGGTGGAGACTTTATTTATTGTGAACTTGCAAAGTGGAATGAAAAGGCCAAGGAAGAAATAATGAATTGCAATAGTTTGGAAGAACTAAAAGAGCTTTTTACAAGCTTATGTGATAAATACTATTTAGATTATAATATAAGGGTAAATGAGTTTAAAAATAAAATAATCGAGGAGGAAGAATTTAAAAAGCTTCCTTTGGAGGAACAAAAAAAGATGTTTCTAACAATGCTGGATCTTAATCAGTTATATGTACAAAGAACTGAAATGGAAGATAAAAAATACGGTATTAGTGAAAAGGATCAAAGGTTAACTAGGATGTTTTATGGGGAGGAATAATATTGGTTGATAACAAAAACTTACATGAGATAATTTCTGAAAGGATTAAGGGTGTAAAAAGCTTTGCTCCAGAAGCCATAGCTATTCCTCAATATATCAGAGACAATTTGAAACATGATTTATTCTACTGGCAAGAGGAGGCCCTAGAGCATCTGTTGTATTATGAAAATGAAAGGTCTGGGCTAAAAAAATATCCAACCCATCTAATGTTTAATATGGCAACAGGTTCAGGCAAAACCCTAATTATGGCTGCAGCCATGTTATATTATTATAAACAGGGTTACAGGCATTTTATATTTTTGGTTAATCAAAATAATATTGTGGACAAGACCCAAAATAATTTTATTAATAAGTCCCATACTAAGTATTTGTTTAAAGATAAAATAGTTATAGATGACAAGACAGTCAATATAAAAGAGGTAGAGAATTTTTCTGATAAACCTAAGGAGATAGAAATAAAATTTACTACCATTCAACAATTACACAACGATATTCACATTCAAAGGGAAAATCAGCTTATATTAGAAGAGTTAAATAAGAGGGATATAGTAATACTTGCAGATGAGGCACATCATTTAAATGCTGATACAAAAAGGGATGACATGCAGTTAGAATTACTTAACACAGAAATTTCTGAAAGGGCTGGAAAGGAAGAAATAGAAAGGAAGGGCTGGGAACATACAGTTATAAATCTGATTTTAAATAAAAATAGGCAAATAAGTGGAAATAAAAATGTGTTGTTGGAATTTACAGCAACAATGGATGAGGATGATAGGGTTGTAGAAAAGTATAAAGATAAAATTATATACAAATTTACATTAAAGGAGTTTTTAAGTGCAGGCTATACTAAAGAAATAAATTTAATCTCTTCTAGATTTAATAAAAAAGAAAGAATTTTACAGGCTCTTCTATTTAACTGGTATAGGGAACAAATTGCTTTAAAATACTTTAAAGAAGGAAATGAAAGTTTAATAAATTTTAAACCGGTAATTCTTTTTAGAAGCAAGAGTATTGAGGATTCAAAAAATGATTATAAAGAGTTCCTGAATATTGTTGCAAATTTAAAGGTAAGTGACTTTGAATTTATAAAGGATATAGAAAGCAAGGTAGATGAGGGGGATAGCCTACATGAACAGGGAAGATCTAAAACATTAGAAATATTAAGATTTATTGAAAGAGAAAATATTTTTTATTCAGAGATAGTTGAGTGGATAAAGGCAAAGTTTGTTGAGAAAAATTGTATCATTACAAACTCTGAGGACAATAAATCTACTAAAACAGAAAAAACAACTGAAGAACAGGAGAGGCTATTAAATAGTTTAGAAGACAAAAACAATCATATAAGGGCCATATTTACAGTCAAAAGATTAACAGAGGGATGGGATGTACTAAACTTGTTTGACATTGTAAGATTATATGAAAGTCAAAACAAGGGTGGCAAAACAAAAGGAACTCCTGATGCAACAATTCAGGAAAAGCAACTTATAGGTAGAGGAGTAAGATATTATTCCTTTGATTATAAGGACAAGATAAGAAATAAGAGAAAATTTGATGATGATATGGACCATGAATTAAGAATATTAGAAGAGCTTAATTATTATACCTATGATGAAGAATCAAGGTATATTTCACACTTAAAGGAAGAGTTAAGAAAAGATGGCTATATAAAGGATAATAAGGAAAGAAAAATTTTCAGAATTAAAGATGATTTTAAAAAGACCCCCTTTTACAAACACGGGAAAATATGGCTAAATAAGCAAGATACAAATCCAGATAGGAGAAAGAGGACTTTAGAAAATATAAAAAGAGATTTTTATAATGGGTATGAGATAAGAAGATTTGGCTTTAAGGAAAATAAGTTTGGGTTTAATAAAAAAGATGATATTGAAAGATTGGATATAAAAGATGAATTACAATGGACTGTAGATCCTACACCTAAATTCAAATACTTTGATAAAAATATTATATATAAGGCAATAAATATTAAGGCAAAATCTGAGGATTCTATATTTCAATTTAAAAATTTAAAAAGGGAATTCCATATAGAGACCATAGACGAACTATTAGAGGATAAATTTTTGGGCGATTTTGAAATTCCAATATTTACAGGAGAAAAAATAAGTTTTGATGATATTTCTAATGGTGAAAAATTAAACATATTACTTGATTTCTTAGGTAAATTTGAAAAAGAATTAAGAAAGATTATTAACCCTCACATTGGTACTCCCTTCCAGCCTTTAAGCTTTGAAGAAGTATTTGGAAAACCAAAGGAGAAGGTAGTGGAAGTAGATGAAGAATCGAAAAATCTTGAAATTAAATTAAAAAATACAGATTGGTATATTTTGGATTCCTTTAATGGAACTAGTGAAGAAATAGCCTTTATTAATTATTTTGAAAGCACCTTAGGTAATTTAAAGGATAAGTATGACCAAGTATATCTATTGAGAAATGAAGAAGTTTATAAAATATACGATTTTGAAAAAGGAAGAGGCTTTCAGCCGGATTTTATACTCTTTCTAAAAGAAAAAAATAAGAGAATGTATTACCAGATTTTTATAGAGGCTAAAGGAGACTACCTGAAAGAAAGAGATGAGTGGAAAGAAGAATTTCTAAAAGAAATTACAGAAATATATGGAGAAAAAGATAAATTAGTATATGAAGAAGATTTATACAGATTAATTGGACTTCCTTTCTTTGATAGTAAGGATACTAGTAAGTTCCATAAAGAGTACCAGAAGTTATGGCAAAAATAAATAGGTCTAATCCCCTACTGTGGTATTTAAATTATATAGTAGGGGATTATTTTCATCTA
>JAAYHM010000165.1 GCA_012735405.1 Tissierellia bacterium
CTGTAAGCCTCCATATTATGTTCATAGTAAGTGCTTCCATTGAAGGCTTCTACTGCAGTTAATAGATGGGCTAATCTTATCATATTGTTTCCTATTCCTCTATTGTTATTTCTAAAGGGATGGGCAGCAATGGCTATCCCTTTACTCTTCTTCACTAAATTTAAAAGCTCCTCCGCACTAACCATTTCCTTAGGTATTTCCTTTAACCCAAAGGTCAGTATATCTCCTTCAAAGGTCAATACTTCAGCTCCTACTATAACCAGTACTCCATCTATATAGGCAGAATCTCCAATTTCGTTTCTAAGAAGATTATTATCATGGTTGGTAACGCATATACCGTCTAATCCTATACGTTTAGCTTCCTTAACTGCTTCATATAAATCCAGCTTACTATCGCTAGAATATTTGCTATCATGTATGTGGCAATCAATTATCATATTGAGCCTCCTCGTATAATAGTAATTGCAAGGAAATATTATATATTTTTATAGAGATAATAGCCTTGCAATCTATTGTCTCTTTTTTATTTCCTTTGTATAGACCAATAACAATGTCTGTGGTTTAATGATGGTAGAAGCCATTAAGGAAAGTTCAGAGCCTCCTTGTTTAGCCTTCGGGTTTATTCTTAAAAAGTCAGTTCCCCTTGGCTGTGTGTTTTCTTCTAACCACTAGCTGTTTTCTCCTGATTAGGTGTCCCTTTAATTGCAGGGAGGGTTCGTGCATGCACCACAGGAGCTTATTCATATATGCGAGGGTGTCGCTGCCACAGTCCCAAGGGCATTGTTTTATTGGTTTCTTAATCTATCTTGAAAGTGAGGTGAATTCTATGTTGAACACTCTCTTTGTAGGTATCGATGTTAGTAAAAAAAGTAATGTTGTTCGTTTTACTAATTCTCATGGTGATACTTTAACGGTTTTCTCTATTCCTAATAATCACGATGGTGCCAATAAACTGCTTGATAAATTACGAAACACCTTAACAACAGAGGATTTTCAAGCCGTTTCTATTGGTATGGAATCAACATCTGTTTATGCAGATCATTTGGCTCTACTTCTTCGTAATGACGATTTCTTAAGGAAATGGGGCGTTAAGGTACACATTCTAAACGCAAAGCAGGTTAAGGCTTTTAAAGAGGCTTACCCTGAGTTGCCTAAAAACGATAACATCGATACTCTTGTTATTGCCGATTATCTACGCTTTGGTCGAATCTCTAAAGAAGTCAATCTCGATGAGAAATTTGTAGCTCTTAAAAATCTTACTCGTGCAAGATTCCAGGTAGCACAGAATCTAAGTCGCGAAAAGACTAGATTCCTTGATACATTATTCTACAAATTTTCTTCCCTTGATTCTTCTAATGTTTTTTCGGATACCTTTGGAGCCACTTCCATTGCTGTAATCACTGACTTCTTCTCTGTAGATGACATAAACGATATGCCATTAGAGGATTTAGCTGAGTTTTTAGCGGACAAAGGTAAAAACAAATTTGATGACCCTGAGCGAATTGCAAAAGATCTAAAAGCAGCTGCTAAGAGTTCTTATCGTTTATCTAAAACTGTAAATGATTCAATTAATCAGCTATTAGCTGTTCGTCTAGTCGGAATACGTTCTTTACAGAAACAAATTAAAGATTTAGATAAAGCCATTGAATCCTATATGCAACTGTTTCCTGCTATTTTAAATAGCATTCCTGGTATTGGTCCTGTATATAGTGCTGGTTTATTAGCTGAAATAGCTGATATACAACGCTTTAAAAATCATGCAGCTTTAGCAAAATATGCAGGTATTTCATGGTCTCAATACCAATCTGGAGACTATCAAGCCTCCAATACAAGGTTGATTCTTTCGGGCAACAAATACCTAAAGTATTATTTCTTGGAAGCTGCGAATAAGACACGCATGCACGATGCCGAATTCAAACGCTATTACCAATCCAAGTTTAAGGAAGTCCCGAAATATCAACACAAACGTGCCCTCGCACTTACTGCAAGGAAGTTAGTTCGATTGGTTTACTCGCTGCTGAGTACCAACCAACTTTATATACCACCTACTAGTAGATAGTAGGTCCTTTAACGCCTTCAAAAATTGCAGTTTCCTGAAGGCTTATTAAAGTGCGCATTTTTTTAAAGAAAATATGGATATTTCTTTAAATTATTAATTATTATTGTCTTGACATATTACCACTAGACTTTTTTGAACGCTGGTTATATATTACTACATTATGTGCTAAATTAATTCATGTATTGATATATTTCATATTAAATTTTTAATCATAAATTTTATTAATAGAACCCATTTACATAAAAAGACAGGCATATTATTTTTTCAATATGCCTATCTTTTCTACACTATTTATCTCCTACCAATTCAACCCATTTTTCAATAATTCCTTCTCTTCTTTCTCCAAATACACTTAAATCCTGTTCTACAAACCTGTCCATAGGTACTCCTAAGTCATAAGCCGTTATGCCAGGTTTAACCATCATATTGGTATCCTTCATATCGATTTCTGCCAACATTTGCATGTTTTCATCCTTCAATACCCAATCGAGGAAGGCCTTAGCCCCTTCCAGGTTTTTGGCATTCTTAAATATGGCCATACCTTCAGCAATCCAGGGTATAAAATCTTCAGGATAAATTATAGATACATTGTATTGTTCCTCCAGCTCCAATATAGACTTATTTATGTATGTTATACCAATTGCCACTTCCCCTTCAACTACCTTTGTATAGGGGTCCCTTCCCCTTTTACCATAATAGGGAATATTTTTATCTAACTCTTCAAGATACTTCCATCCCTCTTCTTCTCCCATAGTCTCCAATACTCCAGCCACAAAAGCAAAAGCATTACCTGAAATAGCTGGATTAGCTGCCATTATCTCTCCCTCATATGCTGGATTAAGCAGATCTGGCCAAGCCTTAGGAACAGGTAAATTTTTCTCTTCCAGAATATCATTATTAACTATGAAAGCTATTATGTTTAATCCCTTACCATACCAGTAGCCATCATCATCCCTATATTGAGGATATATTTCTTCATAGCCTTCTGGGAAATATTGTTCTAAAAGCCCCTCATTCTTAGCCATCATAAATGCATCTATTCCACCACTAAACCATAAATCTGCCATTGGCTTTCCGCCTTCTGCTCTTGTCCTGGCCAAAACCTCACCAGAAGACATTTCTAGAAATTCAATTTTTATGCCAGTATCCTTTTCAAACTTTTCAAATAATGGTGCATACATACCTCCTGATGTTGTAACTACATTAAGTGTAGTCCCACTTAAATTAATCTCTTCTTCAACTGCTTCCTCTTCATCCGCAGTTTCCTGTACTTCCTCCTGGGCTTCTTCTCCAGCAGCATCTTCCGTATCTGAGCTGCCACAGGCTGCTAAAGTAAGTGATAATGCTAATATCAATAGCATAATCACCATTAATCTTAATCTTTTCATCCTTAATTCCTCCCTTTTTTTATATAATTAACAATATTATTGACAAAGTACTAAACACTGCTATGCTTCTTTAAATGTATATGTCTTTCTTTAAAAGTAAGGTATACATATTCACCCATTTCAAATTCTTCATTGCCAGTATTTTGGGCTTGAACATTTAATATATTATTATCAGTCTGAACTACATAGGATATATATGGACCGGAAAAAGTCTTTTTAACAATCTTTCCACAAATATTGCCTTCATGCCTGTCCATAATTATTTCTTCCGGTCTTACAAAGCTAATTGCTCCCGAATTTTCTTCTATCACATTAGAATTCCCAATAAAATCTAGAACAAACTTACTCTTTGGATTACAATAAATTTCCCGGGGTGTCCCTAATTGTTCCAGCTTACCCTCATTCATAACTGCAATAACATCTGCTATATGTAATGCTTCTTCCTGATCATGGGTGACAAATATCATAGTTATACCTAGCTTAGACTGTATATCCTTTATCTCTTCCCTCATCTTTACTCTAAGCTTTGCATCCAGATTTGAAAGAGGTTCGTCTAATAAAAGCACCTTGGGAGTTACAACAAGTGCCCTAGCTAGGGCAACTCTCTGTTGCTGTCCCCCGCTTAACTGTTGAACATTCCTATTTCTATAGGGTAGTAGGCCAACTATCTCTAAGTATTCCTCACCTTTTTTTATTGCTTCTTTCCTCGAATAACCTTTAAATTTTAGTCCATAGATTACATTTTGAAGTACTGTCATATGGGGAAATAGGGCGTAGGATTGGAAAACTGTAGATGTTGGCCTCATTTCCGGAGGCATATTGGTAATATCCTCCCCATCAATGATTATTCTTCCACCATCTATCCTTAGGAATCCACCTATGGACTTTAATGTAGTTGTTTTCCCACATCCTGATGGACCTAACAAACATAGTATCTGTCCCTTATTTATTTCTAAGCTTAATTGATCAACAGCAACTACCTCATTAAAAGTTTTTGTAACATTTTCTAATTTAACGAACATTTTTCCACCTCATAATCAACCTAGACATTAATATATTTATGGTCAGAGTTATTAAGATTATAGTGACAGAAGCTGCTGCTCCAACACCGTATTTACCTTCTCTAATGGCAGAAAACATTTCTAGTGTAGCAAGCTTCTTTCCAGGATATACTAAAAATATAATGGCTCCAACAGTTGTCATAGTATTTTTGAAATTATTTACAAAATTAGTCATAAAGGCAGTCTTGCTCATGGGAAATAAGATATCTTTAACAATATAAATGCTGGGAGCACCTAAGTCCTTTCCTGCATCAGCAACCTGTGTCCCTATTTGTGATAAGTTAGCATTATAGACCCTGGTATTAGATGGCAACTGTCTAAACATGATATTTAATATAACTATTGCAGATGTGCCTGTAAGCTCCAAAGGTTTATTATTGAAAGCAAGTATATAAGCTATCCCCATAAAGACGCCTGGTACTATACTAGGTAATGTAACTACAAAATCCAACAGCCTGGAAGCTCTAAATTTTCTAATCTCAACATAATAGGAAGTAAAGAAACTTAAAATACCTCCACATATTCCTGTAATAAACCCATATGTAATACTTCGTATGAAGCTGTCCCCTAAATATTTTCTCAAGTGTACAAAATGCTCTATTGTAAAATACATCTTCCCATAACTGTATTGTGTAATTGAAGTTAGAAAAATTGTTAAGTACTGAATTATCATTGTAAATAAAAACAAACTTGCAAAAATTTGAATAAACCTCCACAAGGGTCCCTTTGGCTTTATACTTTCATCTTGGTCTTCATCCAGCATTTCATTTGCTATTGTATTTTGAGTATATAAGACATTTTTGCGGGAAAAAATTCTATACTGGGTAAAAGCTATAGCAGCTGGAATCAATATCAAAACACAGATTGCTGCTGCTAATTCCATTTTTGAATAAGCTATAACATTTAAATATGCCTGTGTTGCTAAAACATTAAATGCCCCACCAATAGTCATGGGAGTCCCAAAATCAGATAAAGACCTAACAAAGGTAAGAAGAGCAACATTCAATATACCTGGTTTCATCATAGGAAGTATAATTTTCCTTATTGTATAGGAAGTATTTGCACCTAAATCCAAGGAGCTTTTTATAATATCTTTATCTATCCTATTTATGATGCCAGTTAATATAAAGGCATTCATGGATGAAGAACTTAATGACTGCATTGAAACAATACCCTGCCAGCCATAGGTATTAAGAGTCAGACCTAGAATGTCATGGGTGATAAATCCCCTTCTACCAAATAACTTTATATAGGCTAAAGATGAAAGAAAAGGAGGTGATATCATTGTTAACATTAATAGCAATATTAATATCTTTCTAATCCTGCCTTTTGAAAGGCTTACATAAATCGCCACATTGATGGAGATTATTACTGAGATTATGGTAGTTAGAGTGGCTACAAATAAGCTATTTTTAATAAGCCTAATATTGTCCCTAAATAAATTTCTATATATATCTAGGGTAAATTTCCCATCTAATATAAAGCTTGTCCTAATAATGGCATATATTGGTCTCAGTATAAATATAAGCAGGAGCATTACTAAAACAATAAATATAAAATAATCTATAGCTTTGTATACCATATTCTTGCTTTTACTCATCTTAATCTACCTCTCAAACTCTTTTATCCTTCTATATACTACCATTAAATTGATAAAATTTACTTAATATAGAAAAAATTTATAATAAATTATATTCTATAGATTTTTTTTATTCATATTAAAAATTAAAATAATATATTTATTTATCTATCGACAATTTATTCCACAATTGGGTAAATATATGTTGTATTATATACAATAAAGATTATTTAAAGGGGTAATAGATTATGGAAGAAAAAGATTTGTGGGGAATATACGATTTTATTGAGGATTTACCGGAGGATACTGTTATCGGAGAATTTGCAGGAAGGGATAGTGTAGCAGCCATTTTAAAGGCCATGGAGGATAAGTCTATAAACAATATATTGCCTGTAGCCTCCTTTGCACCTACTGAGTATGGAAACTTTCAAATACTTGAATCTAATTATGAAAAGATGGTTAAGAGAAGCAAGGATTTATATGGCAATAAAAAAACCATCTATCCCCTTATTTATTACAGTAATTTTGATTTATGGAGCATCATAAATGGTAGATTTGTTGATTCCATTATTAGGAAATTTGGTTTCTATACAACTTGTATTGGATGCCATGCATATTTTCATCTTATTCGGATTCCTATAGCTTTAAAGCTGAACAAAAAAA
>JAAYHM010000166.1 GCA_012735405.1 Tissierellia bacterium
ATAGACTTAAGTATTACAATGCCTGGTCTTGGAACTTCTGATAATTCCTTGGAAAAAATTATAGCGAAAAATTACCTAAAGTATTGGGAGGAAGGTCCATGTTTTTCTATTTCTCAAGAGGAACTTGTAAAACAAATTAGGCTAACAAAAATATGGACAGCTGTTGAATTTCTAACTTCTAACTGGGATACACAAGACAAGGATACTATTTATTGGATTTTAGATGAGTTAATCAATAAGCTTTACGAGTTTGAAAAGTTAAAATGAATATAACTTTTTATATTATATTTTTATCTAAGAAATAGTAAGATCCTTTCAATTTTTAAAAAGGTAAATTAGGAAAGTTTTAATGATCTGTAGTAAAGAAGGGGGACACTATGAATAAAAAATACCTAATTTTATCAATACTCATTATTATAGTTTTAATGATATTAACTGGCTGTATGCCAGGAAATGGTAAGTATACCCACAAAAACCCTGCAGGATTTTTATCGGGTATATGGCATGGATGGATTGCACCCTTATCCCTAATAAGAAGTATATTTAATCCTAACATTAGAATATACGAGCCTATAAATACAGGCTGGTGGTACGATTTTGGCTTTTATATGGCAATAATAAGTGGATTTGGTGGCTTGTCACTCTCTAGAAAAAAATCTAAAGATTAGTAACAAATATCAGGAGTAGCGAGGAGGAAAAAATGGACAATAATTTGGAGATGCTTATTGAATTTTTAGTAGAACTTGTATCAGTGGCTGCAGTTATTGTTGGCATAGCCTTAGGCATACAAAAGCACTATATATATTTTCTGGTTACAGTATTAGGCTTTGTGACAATTTTTATTTACCAAAGGATTAAAAGAAGGATTAAGGATAAAAAGATAAAAGAGATATTGAAGGAACAATGGGGTAAGGAAAGGAATACAAAAAGAGATTTTTCAAAGATTAGAGAATTATACGACTTCCTCATAAGAAGAGAAAATTTCCATTTTACCATAGACGATATAACTTGGTCTGATTTAGATATGGACCTTGTTTTCTCAAAACTTGACCATACTATGTCCTTACCCGGTATGCAGTATCTATACCATATGTTAAGGCTTCCTGTTTACAAAGAGGATTTTCTTAAAAAGAGAAACAAAACAATAAATATGCTAATGGAAAACAAAGCTCTTTCCAACAGGTTACAATTTCCTCTTTTTATATTGGGAAAGGAAAAAGGAGAAGACATAATCAAATTTTTTGACAAAGGTATTAACGTTGATACAAGACCTCTTATAATTTATAGACTCTTATCCTTCTTGCCTTTAGTAGGAATAGCACTGTTATTTTATGATATTGGAATAGGTTTTATTGCAATAATGTTTATTGTATCAACTAACCTCTTTTTCAATAACAAAAATAAAAGAGCTATAAATCTGGAAATAGAAAACTTTAAATATATTGGAGATTTAATTTTATGTGCTGAATCTATTGTAAAATCAGGTATTGGAGAAATCGAATTAGTCCATAAGGAAATGGAAGAAGTGCTTAAAGAACTAAAGGCTCTAAAGAAAAACATACTAAAACTAAGATACAATGACTCCTATAGATCAGAAATGGAGATTATTATAGACTATTTAAACATGTTGGTCTTAAGGGAACCTAAAATATTTTATAAGACTGTTAGTCTATTAAATATACATAGAGAAGATTTACTTAGCTTATACATAATGATTGGCCAAATTGATGCCTATATTTCAGTTGCATCATATAAATCCAGCTTAAGATATTATATAGAACCTTCACTTAAAGAAAACCATGGGTTTTATCTATATGCAGAAAAGATCTATCATCCTCTTTTGGAGGAGCCAGTGCCATATACTGTAGAATTAAATAATAGGGGAGCACTAATTACAGGCTCTAATGCTTC
>JAAYHM010000167.1 GCA_012735405.1 Tissierellia bacterium
GATACATGACTATGTCGCTGGTTCCCACATACTGCTGAGTATTGCCTGAGGCCACAGTAGACACCATTACCTTGGGCACCCCTATGGGTAAGGCCCTCATGGCAGGTGTAGCCAGAGAAGTACCACCTGTTCCCCCTAAAGATATGATACCGTCAAACTTGCCCTCCTCATATAGCCTGGGAACTATTTTTTCCATGGCCCTTGACATGACTTCTGTAGCCAGGGCCCTGTCTTTCTTGGCAGCAATTTCCTTAATGTCTTCCCCTATTTCTGCAGCTACCTGGGCATTGGATACATCTGTTTCCACCTTAGGTTGAAAAACTCCACAGTCAATTGTAATGGTATTAAGTCCAAGGCCCTCAAGTACTTCCTTTACATAGGAAAGCTCCTTGCCCTTTGAGTCAAAGGTACCAACAACAGCTATGGTTTTCATACCCTTCCCCCTTTCTTTCGTTAAAACAATTATATCATATTTTTATATTCAGTTAATTTTGTATATTCTTAATTTTCCTCCTTAATAATATAATTTACAACATATTTCAATCTTTTTCTTGACTATAATTTAACTTTATGATAGTTTATTAATGTAAAAAATTAATATTTATAGTTTGCATCACTCATATAAGCTCGCTAATCTGGGGCGAGAGTTTCTACGTGGCAACCATAATTGCCTACGCTATGGGTGTTCAATTCTATTTATAGCCTATTATATTAGGCTATAAATCTGTTTTTACGCAGTTGATTTGAACACTATCAGCTGCTTTTTTTATTTTTGTTACCCAAGGTGAGTATAATGGTTGCTGAACATAAACAAACTATCTAAAGGAGGTAAAATAATGGAAAATTTCTTCAAGCTTAAAGAAAATGGCACAAATGTGCGTACAGAAGTACTTGCAGGCCTTACTACCTTTTTTGCCATGGCCTACATTATTATGGTAAATCCAACTATACTTGAGCAATCTGGTATGCCTTGGGGTGCAGTATTCCTTGCAACCATAATTTCAGCTGCCATTGGAACCCTTTTTATGGGTTTAGTTGCAAATGTTCCCTATGCATTGGCACCAGGTATGGGACTTAATGCCTTCTTTACCTTTACTGTTGTTATGCAATTAGGATTTAAATGGCAGGAAGCTCTTGCAATGGTATTCATATGTGGAGTTATAAATGTATTAATTACAGTTACTAAGATTAGGAAGTTGATTGTAAAATCAATTCCTGAAAGCTTGCAAAATGCCATTGGTGGCGGTATAGGTGTTTTCATTGCCTATATTGGATTTTTAAATGTAGGACTTATTGACTTTTCGGCTGGAGTTCCTGAATTAGTTACCCTCAACAATCCCACTGTCTTACTGACTATTTTTGGTATAATTTTAACAGTAATACTTCTTATTTTAAATGTTAAGGGTGCCATATTCCTAGGCATAATCATAACTACTCTGGTTGGAATTCCCTTTGGTGTTACACAAATAGGGGACACAGTAAGCTTTGGGGAAGCCTTATCCCAATTACCGCAAACATTCCTTGCAGCCTTTGGCAACCCTGGAATCATATCCTTATTTAATGATCCAGCTAAAATTCCTCTAGTATTAATGACCATATTTGCCTTTAGCTTGGCAGACACCTTTGATACTATTGGAACTTTCATAGGTACCGGCCGTAGATCTGGTATTTTTACAGATGAGGATATTAAGGCTTTAGAAGATAGCTCAGGCTTTGCATCAAAAATGGATAAGGCTCTATTTGCAGACTCCATTGGTACTTCCATAGGGGCAATATTTGGTACATCCAATACTACAACCTTTGTTGAAAGTGCAGCAGGTATTGGTGCTGGTGGACGTACAGGTCTTACAAGTGTAGTTGTGGCAGCCCTATTTATATTAAGTGCCTTCTTTGCACCAGTTATAAGTGCCATTCCTGCAGCAGCTACTTCACCTGCCTTGATAATTGTAGGTATAATGATGATTTCAGCCTTTAAAGATATAAATTGGACAGAATTAGATGAGGCTATACCAGCCTTCTTTGCAGGAATATTTATGGGACTCTGCTACAGTATTTCCTATGGTATAGCAGCAGGCTTTATATTCTACTGTATAGTTAAACTGGTTAAGAAGGAAACCAGGGATATTAACCCTGTATTGTGGGTATCAACAATCTTATTCATATTAAACTTTGTAGTTTTAGCCTTCTTGGAAAGATAAAAACCTTAAGGCAGGCCAACTGGCCTTCCTTAAGGTTTTTTTATATTGGATATACTAAAGCATTTTTTCAATTTTGCTTACCAGCATATCTAAGTGTTCTTTTACCTTCAGGCCCCTTAGGGGCTTTCCGTGGCTTGATAGAACTATAACTGGTTCCAGGGACTGTAAATGCCTAATGGAATTTAAGGCCTTGTTCCAGTCCTCTGTTAAATATGCAGGAGGCCCTGATATTTCCTGTTTTCTGGTAATAACAGATGTTAAAGATTCCTGCTTTGTAGTGGATAAGGCATCTCCTGCTATTAGAACCCTATCTATGGGATGGAATAGGGAAATATGGCCTTCTGTATGGCCTGGTGTATGGATCCATCTCCATCCTGGTATGCCGGGCACCTTCCCATCCTTAGGCAGAATACGAACCCTTTCTCCCAAGTCTATACTAGTATTGGGGAAGGTTGGGCTCATTTCTGCAATTTTTCCTCCAACTGTTGGATCAGCTAAAGGATAGTCTTTTTTCCCTGTAACATAGGGTAGTTCCAGCTCATGTACATACACTGGCACATCCCAGTACTCAGCCAGTCTAATTACAGAACCAACATGGTCAAAATGGCCATGGGTAAGTACTATACACCTGGGTCTGATACCCTTTCCATAATGCTTGTTAACAGCTTCCAGTATAAATTTAAAAGAATTTTCCATGCCTGTATCCACTAATATAAAATCCTTGCTGTCAGCAAAAGGATCCCCAACTAAAAAGGCATTTACTACGGTAAAATTAAGCAGTACCACTTCATGGGTTACATGTTCTGCATTTGCAGTTACAAAGGATAATCTTTCCAGCAATCTATTGCTCAACAGAAAAACCTCCATTTTACAGATATAGTAGCTTGCATTTTTCATCTAAATATACTTTTGTTTCTATTTATTAGTATCTGTAAAATGGAGGCTATTATACTTTTATATTATTCCTATTCCAGATAGCATTACTAAAGCTATTGCTGCTGGAATTACAAATCTACATAGGAAAATCCAGAACTCAAATAGGGCAAATCTAATTTGGCCATTGTTTGTAACCTCAAGCTTAACCTTGTCTTTACCCCAAATCCATCCAACATATAGGGTTATGAATATTCCGCCTAGTGGTAGTAGTACGTTGTTTGCAAACCAGTCTAAGAGGTCAAATATGTTCATACCTCCTATGGTAAATCCTGACCATACACCCATGGATAAGGATGCTGCTATACATATTATGAACATGCCTATACCAGCACCCAAAACTGCTTTTTGACGGGCCCATCCTCTATTGTCTATTAAGTAGGAAACTACTACTTCATACAAGGATAGAGATGAGGTCAATGCTGCCAGAGTAACCAATAGGAAGAATATAAACCCAAATAACCTGCCTAATACTGGCCCGAAGGTTGCAAATATGGCAGGTACAGTGACAAATACTAATCCTGGTCCTTGAGCTAAGTCAAATCCAAAGGCAACTGTAGCTGGTATTATAACTATTCCTGCTAATAAAGCAACGGATGTATCCATTATAGGAACTATGGTTGCACTTTGAACTAGATTTTCTTCCTTGCTCAAGTAGCTTGCATAAGTAATCATACAGCCCATACCTAAACTTAAGGAGAAAAA
>JAAYHM010000027.1 GCA_012735405.1 Tissierellia bacterium
GGTAAAAGAACTTGCTGAAGGAGCTCGTGAAGCAGGACTTAAATTTTAGAAAAGGAGGGAAATAAATGGAGCGTTCATATATAAATCCTAATGAACTGGACTTAAAAGAAAGAGTCGTTAGTATAAACCGTGTTGCAAAAGTAGTTAAAGGTGGTAGGAATTTTAGATTTAGCGCCCTTGTAGTAGTAGGGGATGAAAATGGCCATGTAGGAGTAGGTATGGCTAAAGCCCTTGAAGTTCCTGAAGCTATTAGAAAAGCAATACAGGATGCTAAAAAGCATATAATTAAGGTTCCTATAATAGGAACAACCATTCCTCATGAAGTGGTTGGAGAATTTGGTGCAGGAAGGGTGCTTTTAAAGCCATCTAAAGAAGGTACAGGAGTTATCGCAGGTGGACCAGTACGTGCAGTTTGTGAGCTTGCAGGTATAAGGGATATAAGGACTAAATCCTTAGGTTCAAACAATCCTAGAAATGTTGTAAATGCAACTATTGAAGGTTTGAAAAGCTTAAAGAAGGCAGAGGAAGTTGCTAGATTAAGAGGTAAATCTGTAGAAGAAATATTAGGTTAGGAGGGGAGTATAGTGGCTAAAATACGCATTAAATTAGTTAAGTCCGTTATTGGCAAACCTGAAAAGCACAAAAAAACTATTGAAGCATTAGGGTTACGAAAGATTGGCCAGGTAGTAGAAAAAGAAGATACTCCTCAAATTAGAGGTATGATAGATAAAGTAAACTACATGGTTGAAGTAATAGATTAATTGTTTAGAGGAGGTGTAGTTATGAAGCTTCATGAAATTAGACCATCAGAAGGCAGCAAGGTAAAGGCGCGTAAAAGAATAGGAAGAGGTACTGGTTCAGGATATGGAAAGACTTCTGGTAGAGGTCATAAGGGACAAAAAGCCAGATCTGGCGGTGGTGTTAGACCAGGCTTTGAAGGAGGTCAAATGCCTCTATATAGAAGACTACCTAAACGTGGATTTACTAACATATTTGCTAAGGAATATGCAATATTAAATGTTGAAGATTTAAATATATTTGATGACAATACTGTGGTAACCCCAGAATTATTAATAGAAACAGGAGTAGTAAACCCCAGGAATGATATTGATGGAATAAAAATATTGGGTAATGGAGAGTTAAGTAAAAAACTTACTGTAAAAGCCCATAAATTTAGCAAACAGGCTGCTGAAAAAATTGAGGCTGCAGGAGGAAAGGTAGAGGTGATATAGATGATTTCGACCTTAAGAAGAGCCTGGAATATACCGGATATGAGAAAAAGTATCATCTTTACACTACTAATGCTACTAGTAATCAGGCTTGGAGCAAATATACCAGTACCTTATATGGATAAGGAGATTATAAAGCAGATATTTGAAATAGGCCAAGGCGGCTTATTGCAATTTCTGGATCTAATGGCAGGCGGTACTTTAAGTAACTTTAGTATATTTGCCTTAAGTATATATCCTTATATTACATCATCAATTATAATGCAACTTCTTACCATTGCAATTCCAAGGCTGGAGGAATTAGCAAAGGAAGGGGAAGAAGGAAGAAAGAAAATAAATCAATATACTAAATATGGTGCAATAGTGTTAGCCTTTATCCAAGCTTATGGTACTACTTTTGGAATATTTAGCAATGCTTTAGTGGCAGAAACCTTAATTCAAAAAGTTGTAGTAATCATATCCCTGGTAGCGGGTACTACTTTCTTAATATGGATAGGTAACCTTATAACTGAAAAAGGAATTGGTAATGGTATTTCCCTAATTATTTTCATCGGTATAGTTTCTGGCCTACCTTCTTCAATAATTAACTATGTTAGATTGGCAAGACTTGGACTGGTAAGCTGGATTACACTAATTTTACTGGCTGTAATAGCTGTAGCAATAGTAACAATAGTAGTAGCTCTACAAGAAGGGGAAAGGAAAATACCTGTTCAATATGCAAAACGTGTTGTGGGAAGAAGAATGTACGGTGGCCAAAGTAGCCATATACCTTTAAAGGTATCTATGGCAGGAGTTATTCCTGTAATATTTGCTTCCTCACTACTATCTTTCCCACAAACAATAGCCTTATTCTTCACTGGGGATGTACCAGAATGGTTAATTAAGTATTTTACAGTACAAGGCAGCGTAGGAGTATGGGTTTACTCAATACTGAATGTAGTATTAATAATGTTCTTCACTTACTTCTATACAGCAGTACAGTTTAATACAGTTGAATATGCAAAGAACTTACAACAATACGGCGGATTTATCCCAGGAATAAGGCCTGGAAGACCAACATCAGATTATTTAAATAAAGTGGTAACTAGAATTACATTTGTAGGTGGTTTGTCCTTGGCATTACTTGCTTCATTACCAATTATTTTATCCCATTTATTTAAGTTAAATATTAACTTTGGTGGAACTGCTGTTATAATTGTAGTAGGTGTAGTGCTAGAAACTGTAAAACAAATTGAATCACAATTGTTGATGAGAAGTTATAAAGGTTTCTTAAAATAAAAATTATAGGGGATGATTTTTTTGAGATTAGTATTACTTGGACCTCCTGGTGCAGGAAAAGGGACACAAGCATCTGCTATAATTAGTAAATATAGCATACCACATATATCTACAGGAGATATATTTAGAGCAAATATAAAAAATGGAACGGAACTGGGTAAACAAGTGGAGGCCTATATGAATAAAGGCCTGCTTGTACCAGATGAATTAGTTGTTTCTATAGTAAAGGACAGATTAACAGAAGAGGACTGCAAAGATGGCTTTTTATTAGATGGCTTTCCAAGAACTGTAAATCAAGCAGAGGCTCTTGATGAAGAACTTAAAAAAATGAATCTTAAACTGGATAAGGTAGTGAATATTCAAGTTGGCAAGGAAATTCTAATAGAAAGGGCTATAGGAAGAAGAATTTGCAAAAATTGCGGTGCAACTTACCATATTAAGTTCAACCCTCCTAAAGAAGAAAATATATGTGATAAATGTGGCGGCAAACTTCATCAAAGAGATGATGATAAAGTGGAAACTGTTGAAAAGAGAATTGAAGTTTATCATGAGCAAACTAAGCCTCTAATAGAGTACTATGATAAAAAAGGCTTATTATTAAATGTGGACGGAACCAAACCAGTAGAAGAAGTTTTTAATGAAATAATAGCTTCCTTAGAAGGAGACTCATAAAAGGGAAGCTGAAATAATTATGTGAGGTGAAGTCCATGGAATCAACTAGGGACATAGCCGTAGGTCAAGTGGTTAAGTCAAAGGCTGGTCGAGATGCTGGTAATGTATTTTTAGTATTTGATATATTGGATGATAAGCATGTACTAATTGTTGATGGAGATAAAAGACCCTTAGAAAAACCAAAAAAGAAAAAGATAAAGCATTTAATGGTTTATAATAAAGTATTGCCTGAATTTAAAGAAAAAATTGATGGGGAAATTGACATAAATAATGCTTATGTGAGAAAATTGCTAGAACCTTTCAAGGAAAGCTTTTAAAAAAGAATAGGAGGTTCGATAGTTGCATGTCTAAAAAAGATGTAATTGAGGTAGAGGGTACGGTAGTAGAAGCCTTGCCAAATACAATTTTTAAGGTGAGATTAGATAATGGCCATGAAATATTAGCCCATATTTCTGGAAAGTTGAGAATGAATTATATTAGAATACTTCCTGGAGACAAAGTAAAAGTTGAACTATCACCTTATGATTTAACACGAGGAAGAATAACCTGGCGAAAAAAGTAGTATAGGAGGGATTTAAGTGAAAGTTAGACCATCAGTAAAGAAAATTTGTGAAAAGTGTAAGGTTATTAAAAGAAAAGGAAGAGTAATGGTAATTTGTGAAAATCCCAGACATAAGCAAAGACAAGGATAATAGATAAAAAACAACCTAGGAGGTGTAAAAAAAGATGGCTAGAATTGCAGGTGTTGACCTACCTAGAGATAAAAGAGTGGAAATTGGTTTAACCTATATCTATGGAATAGGTAGGTCTAGAGCAAATGAAATATTGAAAAAAGCTAATGTTGATCCTAATACAAGAGTAAGAGATTTAACAGAAGCAGAAGTTAATGCTTTAAGAAGTGTTATAGATGGGTACACAGTAGAGGGAGATTTAAGAAGAGAAGTAGCAATGAATATTAAAAGGTTAAGAGATATTAACTGCTATAGAGGAATAAGACATAAAAGAGGTCTCCCAGTAAGAGGACAGAGAACAAAAACAAATGCAAGAACTAGGAAAGGCCCTAGAAAAGTTGGCGGCAAGAAAAAATAGAAGGTTAAGGGAGGGAAGATGAAATGGCAGCAAAAAAAGGTAAAAGTACACGTGTTAGAAGAAGAGAACGTAAAAATATAGAAAGAGGTCAAGCCCATATACAATCAACTTTTAACAATACTATAGTTACATTAACAGATATGCAGGGTAATGTGATATCATGGGCAAGTGCTGGTCAATTAGGCTTTAAAGGCTCACGTAAGTCAACTCCTTTTGCAGCACAACAAGCAGCAGAAGAGGCTGCAAGAAAAGCTATGGAACATGGATTAAAAACTGTTGAAGTATATGTAAAAGGGCCAGGCTCTGGAAGAGAAGCAGCCATAAGATCTCTACAAGCTGCAGGTTTGGAAGTAAGTTTAATTAAAGATGTTACTCCAATTCCACATAATGGTTGTAGACCACCAAAACGTAGAAGAGTTTAATATAGGAGGTGTGAAAAAACATGGCTAGATATACAGGAGCGGTATGTAGATTATGCCGTAGGGAAGGACAAAAATTATATTTAAAAGGAGAAAAATGCTATACAGATAAATGTCCAGTTTCAAGGAGAGGTTATGCTCCAGGGCAACATGGAAAGAATAGAAAAAAAATGTCAGAGTACGGATTACAGCTTAGGGAAAAACAAAAAGTTCGTCGTTTCTATGGTATTCAAGAAAACCAGATGAGAACCTACTTTGCTATGGCAGATAAGATGCCAGGAATTACAGGTGAAAATTTATTAAAGATATTAGAATTAAGGCTTGACAATGTTGTATATAGAATGGGCTTTGCTTCATCAAGAGCAGAAGCTAGGCAATTAGTAAGACATGGACATTTTACTGTTAATGGACATAAAGCAAATATTCCATCCATGTTATTGAAAGTTGGAGATCTGGTAGAAGTAAAGGAAAGAAGCAGAAGCAGTGTTAAGTTTAAAGAATTAGTAGAAAATCATAGAGGCAATACTGTTAGATGGTTAGAGGTTAATCCTGAAGAATATAGGGGTAAGATTATAGCAGAACCAGCTAGAGAAGATATTGATATTCCAGTAGAAGAGCATCTAATAGTAGAGCTATACTCTAAGTAATAGGATTATAGATAGAATCAGTTACCCTCGTCCTGTGATAATATAAAAAATAAGGAGGGTTTAAAGTTAATGATAGAAATTGAAAAACCAAAAATAGAGATAGTTGAAGTAAGTGAAGACAAGACTTATGGGAAGTTTACATTAGAACCTTTAGAAAGAGGATATGGTACTACATTAGGCAATTGCCTAAGAAGGGTACTCTTATCTTCTTTACCAGGTGCTGCTGTATCCTCAGTAAAAATTCAAGGTGTGCTACACGAATTTTCAACTGTTCCAGGAGTACTTGAAGATGTACCTGAGATTATATTAAATATAAAAGATATAGCTGCTAAAATGTACACTGATGAACCTGTAATATTAAGGATTGAAGCAGAAGGGCCAAAGGAAGTAAAGGCAGGAGATATTATAACTGGACCAGATGTGGAAATAGTAAATAAGGATCATCATATTGCTACAATAAATGAATCAGGAAAATTATATATAGAAATGGAAATGATAAAAGGTAGAGGGTACAAGGCAGCAGAAAGAAATAAAAGGGAGGATCATTCCATAGGTGTCATACCAATTGATTCTTCTTTTACTCCAGTAACTAAGGTGAACTTTACAGTTGAAAATACAAGGGTAGGTCAGATAACGGACTATGACAAATTAACTCTTGAGGTATGGACCAATGGGACCATGACTCCAGAAGAAGCAACTTCCCTAGGTGCAAAGATACTTACAGAACATTTAAATTTATTTGTTGGACTAACAGATCATGTTGAAGATGTAGAAATAATGGTTGAAAAAGAAGAAGACAAAAAAGAAAAAGTGCTAGAGATGACGGTAGAAGAGCTGGACCTTACGGTTAGAAGCTATAACTGCTTAAAGAGAGCAGGAATTAATACTGTTGAAGAGCTCACCCAAAAAACTGAAGAGGATTTATTGAAGGTTAGAAATCTTGGTAAGAAATCCTTAGAAGAAATACAAAGTAAGCTTTCTGAATTAGGCTTAGCACTTAAAAAAATAGATGAGTAGCAGACACAAAGGAGGGATAATATGGCTAGATTAAGGAAACTTGGTCGTACTACTGATCATAGAAAAGCAATGCTTAGAAATCAAGTAACAAGTTTATTACGTGATGGCAGAATAGAAACTACACTTGCTAAAGCTAAGGAAACAAAGAGAATGGCAGATAAGATGATCACCCTTGGTAAAAGAGGAGATTTACACGCTAGAAGGCAAGCATTAGCTTATATATATGATGAAGATGTTGTAAAAAAACTATTTGATGAAATAGCACCTAAATATGCTGAACGTAATGGTGGATATACCAGGGTATTAAAGCTAGGTCCTCGTAGAGGTGATGGTGCGGAAATGGCAATTATAGAATTAGTATAAAGGGTGGGGGATTAAGTAGGGGAGGCTCAAGTCTCTTCATACAATTACTTAGTCCCTTTTTTGTAGAGCTCTACAAAAACAATTAAAAAAAGTAGGCGGTTAAAATGTCTGATGAGATGATTAGGATCGAAAATGTATCTTATGAGTATGATTCTTATGGGGATAATAAAGCTTTAATAGCAGTGGATAATGTAAGTATGACAGTTAATAAAGGTGAATATTTAGTTATTTTAGGCCATAATGGCTCAGGGAAATCTACTTTAGCAAAGCTAATAAATGGCCTTTTGATTCCAACAAGGGGAGATGTTTTTGTAAATGGAATAAATACAAAAGATGCAGACAGAATATGGGAAATAAGAGAAATTGCTGGCATGGTTTTTCAAAATCCAGATAATCAATTGGTAGCAACTATTGTGGAAGAAGATGTAGCCTTTGGGCCGGAAAATCTTGGTGTACCTCCAGAGGAGATTAGAAGAAGGGTGGATAAGGCGTTAGAAATTGTGGAAATGACTGAGTATAAAAAACATGCGCCCCATCTTCTCTCTGGAGGGCAAAAACAAAGGGTAGCCATAGCTGGAATACTTGCTATGAAGCCAGAATGTATAATATTAGATGAGCCTACTGCCATGCTTGATCCAATAGGTAGAAAAGAGATTATGAAAACCCTTCGCAGGTTAAATGATGAAGAAAAGAAAACAATAATCCACATAACCCATCACATGGATGAAGCAGTTGAGGCAGATAGAATAATAGTTATGGAGAAAGGCAAAATAGTTATGGAAGGAAGTCCAAGGGAAATATTCAGTCAGGTAGAAAAGATAAAAAAATTAGGCTTGGATGTACCCCAGGTGACAGAGCTAGCTTATGAGCTTAATAAAGAAGGGTTTAATGTGCCATGTAATATATTGACTATAGAAGAATTGGTGGATGCCCTATGATAATAAAAATTGAAAATTTAAGTTATGTATATAGCCCTAATACCCCATTTGAGATAAAAGCCTTAGACAACGTAAGCCTGACAATTAACGAAGGTGAGTTCATAGGCTTGATAGGGCATACAGGGTCTGGAAAATCAACCTTAGTCCAACATTTAAACGGACTGATAAAGCCTACATCTGGCAGGGTAGTAGTAGATGGCATAGATACAAGTGGAGATAGAGCTGATTTATTGAAGGTCAGGCAAAAAGTAGGATTAGTATTCCAATATCCTGAACATCAATTATTTGAAGAAACAGTATATAAGGACATAGCTTTCGGTCCCAAAAATCTGGGTCTCAAGGAAGAGGAAATAAATTTAAGAGTTAAAAAGGCTATGGAAGCTGTTGGCTTGGATTATGATAAATTAAAGGACAGATCTCCCTTTGAATTAAGTGGAGGGCAAAAAAGAAGAGTTGCCATAGCAGGTGTTTTAGCTATGAATCCTAAAGTGCTGATATTAGATGAGCCTACTGCAGGATTGGATCCTAGAGGAAGAGATGAAATACTAACGGGGTTGAAAAGGCTATATGATGAAGAGAATATTACAATTATATTGGTTTCCCATAGCATGGAGGAAGTTGCCAGATTTGTAAATAGGATAATTGTTATGCATAAAGGGAAAATTGCTATGGATGGAAGTACAAAAGAGGTTTTTAAAGAACAGCAAAAACTAGAGGAATTAGGTTTAGGAATTCCTCAAATTACCCAATTTATGAGAAAGTACAGGATAAAAGGCAATGATGTGGATGATACGGTCATAACGGTGGAAGAAGCTAAAAGGGAGTTAATAAATTATTTAAGGAGAAAGGAAAATGATTAGGAATATTACTATTGGTCAATTTTTTCCTACAAATTCAGTTATTCATAGGCTGGATCCCAGAATAAAGATAATAATTACTTTTATGTTTATAGTATCTTTATTCTTTATAACCTCCTTTTATCCTTATTTGCTTATTTTGATCTTTTTAATATTAACAATTAAATTGTCAAAGGTTCCATTCATATATGTTTTAAAAGGCTTAAAACCTCTTTTGCTCATTATTATCATAACCTTTCTCATTAATATATTTATGACTAAGGGAGAGGTTATATTAAGTATAGGACCCTTAAATATCGCAAGGGAAGGAATAAGGCAAGCAGTTTTTATGGCCCTAAGGCTTATATTTTTAGTTATGGGTACATCCCTTTTAACATTAACAACATCACCTATATCTTTAACAGATGGGATAGAAAAACTTTTATCCCCACTTAAAAAAATTGGGGTGCCAGCCCATGAAATAGCGATGATGATGACAATAGCCTTAAGGTTTATACCTACCCTTTTGGAGGAAACAGATAAAATAATGAAGGCTCAAATGGCGAGAGGTGCTGATTTTGAAAGTGGCAATATAATTAACCGTGCCAAAAACCTGGTTCCACTATTAGTTCCCTTATTTATAAATGCCTTTAGGAGAGCAGATGAATTAGCTGTGGCCATGGAAGCTAGATGCTATAGAGGCGGGGAAAACAGAACTAGAATGAGGGAGTTAAAACTCGGTAGAAATGACATAATAGCCATTAGTTTTTCAATTATATTCTTTGTATTTATAGCAAGTACAAGATATATAAATATAAGGGGTCTAATATGACAAATATAAAGCTTACTATTCAATATGACGGTACCAACTATTGTGGTTGGCAAAGGCAAAAAAATGGTATAAGCATTCAGGAAAAAGTAGAAGATGCAATTTATCTGGTAACAGGAGAAAAAGTAAAGCTAATAGCTTCAGGTAGAACTGACAGGGGAGTACATGCCCAGGGACAGGTGGCAAATTTTATAACAAGTTCTAAAATTCTCCCTGATAGATTTAAATATGCTTTAAATTCAAAATTACCCCAGGATATGAGCATTGTTAAATCTGAGTTGGTACCTGAAAACTTTCATGCAAGGTATGATGCTAAAGGTAAGGTATACAGATATGTCATATTTAATGGTGAAATTAGAAATCCCTTATATAATAGATATGCCTACCATGTACCTGTTAAGCTGGATTTTGACTTAATGGATAAGGCAAAAGATTATTTTTTAGGCAGACATGACTTTAGGGCCTTTATGGCACAAGGTAGCAGTGTAAAATCAACCATTAGGACCATAAAAGATATCAATTTGGATAAAAGGGAAGAATTAATCTTCTTTACCATTGAAGGAGACGGCTTCCTCTATAATATGGTTAGGATAATTGTTGGTACATTAGTTGAAGTTGGTTTGGGAAAAATTAAAGAGGAAGATATTCCCCATATTATAGAATCAAAGGATAGGAAAAGGGCTGGGCATACTGCTCCAGCAAAGGGTTTATGCCTGGAAAAGGTCTATTATTAGCTGATAAAAACTTATTGACATTGATATTTCCTTGTATTAGAATATACTAGAGTGTTTAAAAAGCCCCGGAATCTTTTTATAACCAACACTGAAATAAGGAGGGAAAAAGGTGAAGAGCTATATTGCAAAACCAAACGAGGTAGAAAGAAAATGGTACCTAATAGATGCAGAAGGCAAGGTTTTAGGAAGACTGGCTTCAGAAATTGCTAAAATCCTAAGAGGAAAGCACAAACCCACTTACACACCACATGTAGACACTGGGGATTTTGTAATAGTAATTAATGCTGATAAGGTTAAGTTAACTGGAAATAAATTAGACCAAAAATATCATAGATATCATACTGGCTATCCAGGTGGATTAAAATCCATAGTATATAGGGATATGCTGGAAAGGAAACCAGAAAAAGTTATTGAACTAGCAGTTAAGGGAATGCTTCCAAAAAATAGACTTGGCAGAAAGATGTTTAAGAAGTTAAAAGTTTATAGTGGACCTGAACATAAACACGAAGCACAAAAACCAGAAGTATATGAATTTTAATTTGGTTTAGGAAGGAGGACTGTCATTGGCAACTGTACAGTATATGGCAACCGGAAGAAGAAAGACTTCAGTAGCAAGAGTAAGGCTTATTCCAGGTTCTGGTAAGATAGTAATAAATGAAAGAGATATAGATGATTATTTCGATTATGAAACATTAAAGGTTATGGTAAGACAGCCACTAGTACTAACAGACACATTAGGAAAATATGATGTTATAGTTAATGTACATGGTGGTGGATTTACAGGCCAAGCTGGAGCCATTAGGCATGGAATTTCCAGAGCTCTAATTAATGCAGATGAAGAATTAAAGCCTATATTGAGAAAAGCAGGCTTACTAACAAGAGATGCAAGAAAGAAAGAAAGAAAGAAATACGGCTTAAAGAAAGCAAGAAGAGCTCCACAATTCTCAAAGAGATAATTATTATTACTACAATTACAAAGCATGCTAATAAAAATATTAAGCGCCAGATACTTATTAATCTGGCGTTTTTTAATTTTTGCTATTTTATTATAGTTATTCCTCTTATTATTACAAGAGTAAAA
>JAAYHM010000168.1 GCA_012735405.1 Tissierellia bacterium
ACTATGGCTATGGTATCCCCTATATCATTGTTTGTAGTTCCATCAACTACTCTTCCATTTCTTAAAACTTCAAATTTAACAGGTTTATATTCACCTTCCTTTGCATCCTCTTCTGAATCCAAATTTGGATTTATAACTGTATCACCTATGGTAATTATAGGATAGTTTATCCTTTCTTCCCCATCCTTTTCATATCTTGTAACCAGAAAGTTGCTCCCCTTAATAGTTAAAAGCAGCCTTTCAATACTTGAATGTATATAGTATTTATTGTTTATGTTTTCTATTGGTATGGTTCCAGGGATTACTTCACTTACTACCGGCTTTAGTGAAGATGGATAGTATGTAAAGGCATCATCAAGTGTTGCTTCATATTCCATTGTGGCTTTAAATTTTTCCTCTTCTGCCTTATCACCTGTTTCAGTTATTATGGTGGTAACCCTGATAACCACATCCTCTATCTGGTTTTCTGTTGGTTCAAAGGCTTCAGTTCTAACTATAAAGGTATTTAAGTCCCTTTCATCTCCAGAATAGGTAAAGCCATCTTTTTCAAATTTTAAGGGCCTGCCTATTTCAACCTGTATTTTTCTTACTACTTCTACAGTATAAGCTTCCCTGCCTTCAAGCTTAAGTTCACCTTCACCATAGTTTATGGTCACCTCTGTGGCCCCTTCTCCTACGTCTTCTATCTCTGGTTCTTCTTTTTCTTTCGGAGTGAAGCCGGGTACATTGTGATTAACAAAGTATTGACCTTCAATGGTTACCTTAGTTGGTGTACCTCCAGGGGCCCTGTTTGGATATACACTGTCCACTATAGGTTTTTGGGATATGGTTACAATTTGATACTGTTGGGGCAGTAGATATAGGTTCTGCACCCCATCCCTCTGGGAGTTGGCATTGGTAAAGACTACATAGTAGGGACCTGGATCTAAGTCAGGTACTCTACCAGTAATGACAGTATCCCCGGTAGTAGGTATATTTATGGATAGATTTTTTACCCTGTTCTTTTCTGTAAAGTCAGGATTGTTTAAATCCTTTATGAAATAAATATCGTATTGATTGCTGGGGAAGGAGCTTCTGGTAAAGCTTACCCTTGAACCTGCCACTCCCATGGTAGGAAACATAGTTACTCCCTCAATATTTAATTTTCCGGTTATAAATACTACATCTAAATAAAGGGATATGGCTTCTAAAATATAGTTATTTTTATCCTCTTTTTTTGTAATTTCAATTCTAGCAGAACCTGTACCAAAGCTTCTGCCTTTAGGCTCCTTCAGTTGTATTTGATTTTTGCCTTCTACTTCTACTTCTGCTATTACTCCATTTACTGTAATGGTATACTCTTCTCCTTCAAAAACATTTGGATCCCCTGAGCTAATATTTAATACAATAGGCTCTCCAGCATTAATAGAGTAGCTTTCTGCATTGGATATGACAGGAATACCAGCTTCTCCTATTCCTAAATACTCCGTAGTCTTTTTGACCCTTTTTTCTTCATGGTATTCATACCCTTCCACATAGGCTTCCTTTATAATCCATTCAGGCTGTAGGTCCGCCTCTACCCTATTTCCTACTTCCCTTATATTTGATAAGGTAGTAAGCCCTTGATACTGCTCACTAATCTTAATAACCTTATCTTCTAAATTTCTTATAGCCTCATCGGCTAT
>JAAYHM010000169.1 GCA_012735405.1 Tissierellia bacterium
ATATGTAAACAGCCAAGGGGGGATAAAAGTGAAAAGGGCCATAGTACTTATATTTACACTTGCAATCCTGTTTTCACTACCAAAATATGCTTTTGCAGACTATGAGGACAAGCTGGGGGATCACTGGTTAAAGGATGAAATAGATAAGGACTTTTTCCTTTACTATTTTCCCTATTTAGCCAGGGAAGACTTTGTAAGGTTTAATCCAGAGGAGCCTATGAGAGAGGATGAATTTTTACTATCCTTTTCATCCTTACTTAAAAACAAGGGTTATTCCATAGTAGATTTAGGCTTTGGAACTAGTATGAGAAGAATTGACATGGTAAAGGCTGTAGGGGATAAGTTGGCTCAAATAGCCAATAACAGTTCCAATGATGTAGAACTTCCCTTTGTAGATTTGGAAGGTATATCTGATGAGGAAAGGGAAGCCCTTAAGCTGCTATATACTTTAGGAATTATTAAGGGTCAGTCAGAGACTAAATTTAATCCTAATTCTATTACTAGCCAGGCTGAAGCTATTGTAGTACTACAAAGGGTAAGGGATTATTTGGACAGCATAAACGAAGATAAAAAAGAGATCTCCTTTAAACTATTAGGCATAGTACAAACCTATACTGGAGCAGAGGGAGTGAAAACCAGGATAGAGGGGGATAAGGTAATTGTAACCATGACCAGGTCCTTTCCTACTCCAGGATATACGGTTACAGTAGAAAAAATAGTTTATGAACAGGGCCTTTACAAGGTATATTTAGATATAAGTCCACCGGATCCTGAGGCTATTCTTCCACAGGTAGTAGTATATAAGACCATAACAATAGAAATAGATAAGGATCAATTAAAAGATGCCCCATATAATTTTATATGGGGCTAAATTATGATATAATATTAATCAATTCCACATAGATACAGTAGAAAAGGAGAACATGTATGAATAGTAGTAGAGTATTAAAATCGGCAGCCATGATATCGGCTTTTACCCTTATAAGTAAGTTTTTAGGCTTTATTAGGGAGATGTTGATTGCATCTAAATATGGTTCTGGATATGAAACGGATACATATTTTGTTGCCATGACAGCCACAACCATAATAATGACAACCATTGGATCAGCTCTTAATACAAGTCTTATACCTGTGTTTAGTGAGGTTGAAAGCTTAAGGGGGAAAGAGGGGAAGCTTAAATTTTTCAACAACATATTAAATGTAATATTTTTTATAACTGTAATATTAGCGCTCTTTTCCTTTATTTTTTCCCCATTGATAATAAAAATACTTGCTAGGGGCTTTGAAGGGGAACAATTTGACCTGGCTGTGAAATTAAATAGAATAGGTCTACCTATCATTATATCTCTGGGCTTTACCTATGTTTTTTCCGGTTTTTTGCAAAGCAGCCAGATATTTGGACCTTCAGCCATAATGGGTATTCCCTACAATTTTGTATTTATATTTTTCCTCCTGGTACTGGCAAATGAGGAAAACATATATGGGCTAATGCTTGCAAGTGTAATTGCATCTACTACCCAATTTTTAATCCAAGTGCCTGCCATATGGCATCAGGGATTCAGATATAAACTTTATGTCAATTTTAAGGATGGATACCTAAAAAAGATACTAAGCCTTGTTATACCAGTTTTAATAGGTTCTGCAGTGCAGCAGATAAATGTTATCATAGACAAGACTCTGGCATCTAATTTAGTGGAGGGAAGTATATCCTCTTTAAACTATGCAGCCAAATTAAATGATGTGGTAGTAGCTGTATTTATTGCAGCCATAACTACAGTGGTATTCCCAATGCTGTCAAAGGCCTTTGCCCAAGGGGATGGAAGGGCTCTTAGAAGTATAATGAGGCAGGGGATCAATACCATATTTGTTATTACTGTACCAGCAACTGTTGGAATAATGCTTTTGTCAGAGCCTATTGTAAGGATATTTTTTGAAAGGGGAGCCTTTGATTCCACTGCTACAACTATGACCTCCGGTGCCTTGTTTTTTTATTCCATAGGCTTAGTTGGAATTTCCTTAAGGCTAATGCTAAATAAGGTTTTTTATTCCTTCCATGACACTACAACTCCTATGGTTAATGGAATGATGTCTGTAGGGTTAAATATAATTTTAAACTTTATATTTGTTAGATTTATGGCCCATAGGGGATTGGCTTTGGCAACCAGTATTTCTGCCATATTTACTTCTATATTATTGTTAATTAGTCTGCGCAAAAAAATAGGCCCCATTGGAATAAGAGGATATATAAAGTGTTTTGCCAAGACCCTGGTAGCTGCCTGTATTATGGGCCTTGTAGTATACAACTTGTACAATGGACTAGTTTTAAGACTGGGATATGGTAGAATACATGAGCTTATAGCCTTATTAACCTCTATTTTTGCAGGCGTATTAGTATACTTTACCTTATGCATATTGCTTAGGGTAAAAGAAGTGGGAAGGTTAATTGGTGTATTTATTAGGAGATAAGAGTAAGATAACTAGATAACTCATTTGTGAAGTAAGGGATATATAAACAGCCTAAGCTTGATATTATATTGAGCTTAGGCTATTTAATTTTTTGCTGTGCTCTTATACAAATTCTATATTGAATAAAACAATGATTGACACACAAAGAAAAAGAAAATATAATTGTTATTAAATACGCATTTTTTATAATATTCACAAATTTTAAACATCCAAAGTATTTTTAATTTTGAATAAATTAATATGTGTCAT
>JAAYHM010000028.1 GCA_012735405.1 Tissierellia bacterium
AGTGTTTGATAGCTTTAGGCTTTAAATTTTATACTTTTCAGAAAGATGTTGTCTCATCCTTCTTTCAGCATCTCTTTTAGCTATATCTTCCCTTTTATCATATAGTTTCTTACCCTTTGCTATTGCTAGTTCTAATTTAACCAATCCATTTTTTATATATACTCTTAATGGCACTAATGTATAACCCTTTTGCATTATAACAGAATTTAGCCTTCTAATTTCCCTTTTATGAAGAAGCAGCTTTCTTTTTCTTAATGGGTCCACATTATATACATTTCCTTGCTCATAAGGGCTTATGTGCATGCCATATATAAAGGCTTCTCCATTTTCTATAGCAGCATAACTTTCCTTAACATTTACTCTGCCCTGCCTTATAGATTTAACCTCCGTACCTGTTAAAACCAATCCTGCCTCTATAGTATCTTCAACAAAGTATTCATGCCTTGCTTTTCTATTTGTGGCAACTACTTTTATATTCTCATCTTTCATGCTATCACCGTCTTTTTTTATTAGTCTATTGAAAAGTTTATCAACCTTTTAAAGGCTTGTCAATAGCCTTAAGCTCCTTAATATTTAGTTTACAAAACATCTCTAGGGCAAACTAAATGTTTGCCCTACAAGTATAATATATAACTTTATTATATTCATTAAGTTATCATTAATATTATCCATCAACCATAACAATTTGGTGAACTTCTCCATTTTTTAATTGTCAATTGTCTATTATGACTTGACAATTATTCAATTATTATGGTTCTAGCATAAAATCTATGGTTCTATTAATAAGGTTTGTATCCAATACCTTTACCTTTACTATATCCCCTAGCCTATATATTTTTTTGGTCCTTTCACCTATAATATAATAATTTTCCTCATCAAATTCATAATAATCATCAATCATATTTTCAAAATGTACCAAACCTTCCACAGTGTTTTCAAGTTGTACATACATTCCATAGGGCGTCAAGGATGATACCATACCTTCATATACATTTCCTATTCTTTGAGACATATACTCTGTCATCTTTAAATCATCTACTTCTCTTTCTACTTCCTCAGCTATTCTTTCAGTAGCTGAAGTTTGTTCAGCTACCTTTGGTAAAATATTATTGAGCTTTGCTATTTCTTTTGGAGTCAGTTCTCCCTTGTTAAACTTCTTAATTATCCTGTGAATTTGCAAGTCTGAGTAACGTCTTATTGGTGAAGTAAAATGGGTATAGTATTTAGCTGCCAGTCCAAAATGTATTTCATGTTTGCTGCTATATCTAGCTTTTTTCAATGATCGTAGCATGAGTGTATTTATTAATACTTCTTCCTTTTTGCCCTTTATTTCCTTGGTAATTTTCTGTAACTCTTTAGGATGGATTTCCTGGCTGCCTTTTATCATATAACCAAAATTACTTATTATCTTGTTAAAAGCTTCTATTTTTTCTTCATCTGGCTCCTCGTGAATTCTATATATAAAAGGTACTTCTGCCCAATACATATATTCTGCTATAGTTTCATTGCAAACCAGCATAAATTCTTCAATCATTCTATTTGCAATTCTTCTTTCTTCCTTTACTATGTCTATAGGTTTGCCATCTTCATCTAATATAATCCTAGCTTCAGGAAAATCAAAATCAATACTTCCTCTTCTATCCCTTTTTTCTCTTAGTATGTGACATAACTCTTCCATAAGCTTTAAATCCTCTATTATCCCTTCTTTTCCTTTAAAAGCAGTTTCATCTCCATTTTCTAATAGGTCTGATACATCATCATATATTAATCTGGCCTTGCTGTTTATAATGGATTCTACTATTTCATGTCTCACAACATTTCCTTTTTTATCAATATCCATAAAAACTGATAAGGTAAGTCTATCTTCATTAGGATTCAAGCTACATATCCCATTGGATAGTTCTTCAGGTAGCATTGGTATTACCCTGTCTATTAAATAGATGCTATTTCCTCTTTTAAAGGCTTCCTTATCTATAGGGGAATTCTCCCTAACATAGTATGATACATCGGCAATATGGACACCCAATCTATAAATATCTCCAATTTTCTCTATGGATACAGCATCATCAAAATCCTTAGCATCTGGGCCGTCTATAGTAAAGGTATTTAATTGTCTTAAATCTACCCTGTCATCTATTTCTTCCTGGCTTATGATACCTTTTACTTTTTTTGCTTCTTTTCTTACCTTAGCTGGAAAGTCTTCAGGAAGTTTATACTGTTTTATCAAGGAAAGAATGTCAACTCCCTTATCACCTATATTACCCAATATTTCTACTATCTTTCCTTCTGGATTTCTTCTTTTTTCAGGCCAGGAAGTAATTTCTACAACTACCTTTTGATTGGTTTTAGCTCCATTTATATACTTCTTTGGTATATAAATGTCATAAGCAATTCTAGTATCATCAGGTATTACAAAACCAAAATTATTACTATCTTCATAGGTACCAACTAAGGTTTGATTAGCTCTGGAAAGTATCCTTATTACTTCTCCTTCATCTCTTTTTCCCATAAATCCTGTATCAGTAAGCTGGACAATTACCTTATCTCCATGCATTGCACCATTAGTTGCTTCAGCTGGTATAAATATATCTTCCCTTTCTTTATCATCAGGTATAAGGAAGGCAAATCCTTTTTGATTGCCCTCAAGTCTTCCTACAATTAAATTAAGTTTTGATACTAGTCCATATCTGCCATTTTTAGTTTGGATTATAATACCTTCCCTTTCCATTTCGTCTAATATTTTATAAAACTCTTTTATTTCAGTATCCTTAATGCCAAATTGAATGGCTAATTCTTCTTTTAACATTGGTTTATATAGTTTTTCTTCCATAAACTCTATAATATTTGACTTTATTCCCATGTGCATCCTCCAATCTTATCTCTAGTTAATTTTTCATATTTCTAAGCTTCTACACAGATAGATTCTATTTTTGATATTCCTTTTTTGATTTCATTAAAATTTAATCCTAAGGCATATGCAATACTTACTCCTGCTAGTAAATTATATAAATCCTTTTTCTCCAAAATCTTAGTGCTGCATTTTATACTATATCCATCTTTATCTTTAATAGTAAAGTTGATTTTTTCTTTTACTATTTCAATATCATCAACATATATATCCAGCTTTTCATTTTCCTTCAGTCCATATAGTATTTTTTCTTTAAAAGTTTTATCTGCCAGTTTTTTAATATATTCATTATCATAATTAAATATGGCTAACCCATCAGCCGGTAATACTTCAACTATTTCATATTTTGCCTTCATTATATTATCAATATTCTTAAAAGCTTCTAAATTTGTTTTTTCTATTGACGTAATTACTCCAATGTTTGGTTTTACAAGGCTTGATAATTTCTTTATGTCCCCTATATTTTTTGTATCCATCCCTACTATAAAAATCTGATGTTTTTCATTTAATTTCTCATTTATAGTTTTACTTATATCCATGAAAGTACTATGACTTTCTGCTGTATTTAATACCCTATATTTATGTTTTAAAATGGTTGTTGCAATAAATATAATACTATTTTTTTCAAAACTACCTGTAATACCTACTATTTGCAACTTATCAAAAGATCTTATCTTCTTTTGTGCCTTAATATAATAATATCTATTTATAAGTAATTCTAAAGGACCTGCTATTATATCAGATAAATATATAAGATACGGTTGAAAAAAATATATTAGCGTATATATAAATAGTATAAAGGGTAAATATAATATTTCTCCATTATAAAAAGTAATGTGCATATATATAATAATGCATACAAGTATTAAATTTAGCATAATATTAATTATAAATTGTATCCTAGCTTTATTGGCAAAATTGGCAAATTTAAAAGACTTTTTTAACTTTCCCTCCTTTTTACTGTTAACAAATAGGGAAAGTACCCAAATAATAATATATAAAATTAGTACTGTATTCTTTATATTTTCTTCATAAGTTGTTGAAACAATTATGAGTAAATATATAAAAGTCATAATTAAAATTAGTATAAAAATGTTTCTTGAATCTTTTGTATTTATATTATCAATTTTCTTTATCTGTTTCATATACCCATCTAGATTATCTACTTCTTCTTGCATCTTTTGTAAATAAAAGCTTGAAGCCATGACTACGTAATAAAGCCATAAAAGGGAAGATAGTAATAACCATACCAAATAATCCACCCCCATGAATATCTGCAACCTTGTCCATATCTGCTAATAAAATTACTTTAAATATAAACACAAATATATTGTAATATAAAAAATCGAATTTATTATCTGTAGAACTTTCATACATTTTATTTCTATAATAAATATTATTAACTATATATATGCTAATATAACATAGTAGCTAATAATATTTGCCAATAAAAAAGCTCCCCCTTTGGAGAGCTTATGTTTTACATTAGAATAATATACCAGATCCGAATAGACCTGCAAATACTAAACTTACTATTGTAATAAGCTTAATTAGAATATTTAGTGAAGGTCCTGAAGTATCCTTAAATGGGTCCCCTACTGTATCTCCAACTACTGCTGCTTTATGGGCTTCACTACCTTTTCCACCATGATTTCCTTCTTCTATATATTTCTTTGCATTATCCCATGCACCGCCTGAGTTGGACATGAATATAGCCATAAGGACACCAGTTATTAAAGCACCAGCTTGTAAACCACCTAGAGCTTCGGCGCCTAGAAGTACACCAACTAAAACTGGTACTATTACTGCAAGTAGTCCTGGAACTATCATTTCCTTTAATGCAGCTTTTGTACTTATATCAACACAAGTAGCATATTCTGGAGTTGCATTTCCTTCCATAATACCTGGAATTTCTCTAAACTGTCTTCTAACCTCTTCAATCATTTCATTTGCAGCTTTTCCTACAGCATCCATTGTCATAGCAGAGAATAAGAATGGTAACATTCCACCAATAAACGCTCCAACTATTACTGCTGGTTTAGTAAGATCTATACCACTTAAATCAACTGCTTGAGTATAAGATGAGAATAAAGCTAAAGCAGTTAATGCTGCAGAACCTATAGCAAATCCCTTTCCTACAGCTGCAGTTGTATTTCCAACAGCATCTAATTTATCTGTAACCTCTCTTACCTCTTCAGGTAATTCACACATTTCAGCAATACCACCAGCATTGTCTGCAATTGGTCCATAAGCATCCACTGCTACAGTCATACCAGTTGTGGAAAGCATTCCTACAGCTGCTAAAGCTATTCCATATAATCCTGACTCTATATCTACCTCATTGCCACCTGTGGCTGCAGCATAGAAAGCAACTATGATACCAATACATATTACTATAATTGGTATTGCCGTAGACATCATACCTACAGAAAGTCCACCAATAATATTTGTACTTGTACCTGTTTCAGATTCATGTGCAATTTTTTTAACCGGTTTATAGTCAGCAGAAGTATAATACTCTGTAACTCTTCCTATAATCAAACCAGCTACCAGCCCAGCTAATATAGATATAAATGGTCTTAAGGAACCTAATAGGTAATTACTCAATACAAATGCTGCAATAACTGTTATAACTGCACTTGCAAGTGTTCCATTGTTTAATGCCTTTTGAGGATCCTTATCTCCTCTTACAAAGTACACTCCAATTATTGAAGCCAATATACCCGCGCCTGCTAAGGCTAATGCATATTTTACACCAACATCTCCATAAGCTGCTAGTCCTAATGTAATAGCTGAAATAATTGCACCTACATAGGATTCAAATAGATCAGCACCCATTCCAGCAACGTCTCCTACATTGTCTCCTACATTGTCTGCTATAGTAGCAGGGTTTCTTGGGTCGTCCTCTGGAATTCCAGCCTCAACCTTACCTACCAGGTCAGCTCCAACGTCGGCTGCTTTTGTATAAATTCCACCACCAACACGAGCAAATAAAGCCACAGATGAAGCTCCTAAGCTAAATCCTGTAACAATACCGGCATCTTTGAATATTAAATATAAAGCACCAACCCCTAATAGTCCTAGTCCAACAACACTCATTCCCATTACAGCTCCACCTGAAAAGGCTATGTTCAAAGCCCTATTCATGCCACCTTCTTTAGCTGCATTAGCAGTTCTTACATTTGCTTTAGTGGCTACATTCATGCCATTATATCCTGCAAGAACTGAAAATAATGCACCGAATACAAAGGATATAGCTGTCTGCCAATTAATGGCAAATATTAGAATTATAAAAAGTACTATAACAAAAATTGATATTGCTCTGTACTCCCTCTTTAGAAAAGCCATTGCTCCTTCTTCTATGTAGGAAGCTATTTCCCTCATCCTGTCATTTCCAGGATTCATCTTTTCTACATAGTTTACTTTATACATAGCAAATACAAGAGCTAGTATTCCTATTACGGGAGCAGCAATTAAAAACAAATCCATTTAAACATACCTCCTATTATATTATAATGCTACTAATGCTAAAGCAGATATCATAAACACAATTGCTGAAATTGTGGTTATTCTATTAAGAATATAATCTTTACTTCTTGATTTTGCACTTCCAAAAAAACTATCCTTTTCTCCAGTTAAAACTCCCAAGCCTTCTGATTTCTCATCTTGTAACACTACCGATATGATCAAAGAAATGCTGGATAATAAAAATATTGCTGTAAAAAAAGTTGCCACATTTACACCTCCCACATCAATAATATTATCTATTATTATTGCCATAAACAAGAATATTTTAACATACAAGTCCTTTAAAATCAACATGATTAATTGTTGGCAAATTTAAAGAAATAGCAAGGACATACCTTGCTATTTCTTTAAATTATAAAAAGCTTCTTTCCCACTATAGTCACTACTTGGACCAAGAAGATCTTCAATTCTTAGTAACTGATTGTATTTGGCAACCCTATCAGTTCTTGATGGTGCACCTGTCTTTATTTGGCCTGCATTAGTTGCTATTGCTAAATCTGCTATTGTAGTATCTTCTGTCTCTCCAGATCTGTGGGATATAACTGCAGTATAGCCATGAACTTTTGCCATTTCAATTGTATTTAAAGTTTCGGTAAGAGTACCAATCTGGTTTAACTTTACAAGAACTGAATTTGCAACTCCTAACTCAATTCCTTTTTTTAGCCTCTTTGTATTAGTTACAAATAAGTCATCTCCTACTAACTGTATTTTGTTTCCTAATCTATCAGTAAGCTTCTTCCATCCATCCCAGTCCTCTTCGGACAAGCCATCTTCTATTGATATAATAGGATACTTTTCAACTAATTCTTCATAGAAGCTTATCATCTCATCACTGGTAAACTCTCTTCCTTCACCTTCAAGCCTATATACTTTTTTATCCTCATCATATAATTCTGTAGCTGCTACATCAAGAGCTAACATTATATCACTGCCTGGTTTATAGCCTGCTTTTTCTATAGCTTCAACTATTGTCTTTAATGCTTCCTCATTGCTTTTAAGGTTTGGAGCAAAGCCACCTTCATCACCTACAGCAGTATTTAATCCCTTTCCTTTTAATACTGACTTTAAACTATGGAATATTTCTGCACCCATTCTTAGAGCTTCTCTAAAATTAAGTGCTCCAACTGGCATAATCATGAATTCTTGTATATCCACATTATTATCAGCATGCTTCCCACCATTTAATATGTTCATCATTGGAACAGGAAGGACCTTGCTATTAACTCCACCTATATATTTATATAGAGGTAGTCCCAATTCGTCTGCTGCTGCTTTTGCTACAGCCAAAGACACTCCTAGTATTGCATTGGCACCTAATCTGCCTTTATTTTCTGTTCCATCCAGTTCTATTAATAAATTATCTATTCCAACTTGATCAAATACATCAAGACCGATTATTTCTTCAGCTATAATTGTATTTACATTATTCACAGCATTTAAAACACCTTTTCCAAGATATCTTTTTTTATCTCCATCCCTTAACTCTACTGCTTCAAAAGCTCCAGTACTTGCTCCAGATGGAACAATAGCTCTTCCATAGGCATCCATTTCTGTCCATACTTCAACCTCGACTGTTGGATTACCTCTGGAATCTAGTACCTCTCTTGCATACACATCTGTAATTAAACTCATTATTATTCCTCCCTCTTTTTCAATGGACAATGGATTATTAACAGTTGACAATTATTTGCTCAACCCTTGGATTTTGTTCATTTTTAATTAATTGGTTAAATTGTCAATTGTATATTAAGCTTTCACCTGTCATTTCCTTTGGTTTATCAAGGCCCATTATGTCTAATATAGTTGGTGCTATATCTGCCAATATTCCTTCTTTTAACTTAATATTCCCTACACCCACTGCTATCAATGGTACCATACTTGTAGTATGGGAAGTAACAGGGCTATTATCTCTTTCATCTATAAGTTTTTCGGCATTTCCATGGTCTGCCGTAACTAATGCCTTACCACCTTTTTTAAGAAGAAGATCTATTATCTCCCCTAAACATTTATCAACAGTTTCTACAGCCTTTATAGCAGCACCAACTTTACCAGTGTGGCCAACCATGTCTGGATTGGCAAAGTTTAGTATAATTAAATCATATTTATCCATATTTAATCTATTTAAAACCTCATCCTTAACTTCAATAGCACTCATTTCTGGCTTTAAATCATAGGTAGCTACTTTAGGAGAAGGAATTAAAACCCTATCTTCATTATCAAAAGGTTCTTCCCTTCCACCATTAAAGAAAAAGGTTACATGAGCGTATTTTTCAGTTTCTGCAATTCTTAGCTGTGTTAAGCCTAAATTGCTAATATACTCCCCTAAGGTATTAGTTGGCATTTCTGTCTTAAAGGCAATATGAACATTTTTTATAGTTTTATCATATTCAGTCATAGTAACAAAATAGGTTTCTACTTCTTTTTCTCTTATAAACCCGTCAAAATCTTTATCTACTAATGCTCGAGTTATCTGTCTTGCCCTATCTGGTCTAAAATTGAAAAATATTATTGAATCTCCGCTATCAATTGTTGCAATAGGTTTCCCTTCCTCTGTTATTA
Organism: Tissierellia bacterium; assembly: GCA_012735405.1. Classification (GTDB taxonomy): domain Bacteria; phylum Bacillota; class Clostridia; order Tissierellales; family Tepidimicrobiaceae; genus JAAYFE01. The sequence continues at coordinate 8,996 of JAAYHM010000028.1, forward strand.
CTGTTGGTATAACAAATTCATCATATATACCCTCATCATAGGACTTTTGAACAGCGTCAATGGGAGAACTATTTAAAATTCCTATGCCTTGTACCATGGCTCTGTATGCTAGCTCCGTTCTATCCCATCTTCTATCCCTGTCCATAGCATAATATCTACCAGATACAGTAGCAATCTTTCCTACCCCAATTTCTATTATTTTCTCCTCTAGTTCTAATAAATGCTTCTTACCTATTGTTGGGGGCACATCCCTTCCATCTAAAAAAGCATGAATATATACTTTTTCAAAACCATTTTTTTTGCACAACTGTAGTAAACCATATAAATGGGTAATATGGCTATGGACACCACCATCAGAAACTAAACCCATTATATGGAGTTTTGAATTATTTTTCTTGGCATTCTCAATGGCATTTAAGAATTCTTCTTTTTTAAAGAAGTCTCCATCTTCTATGGATTTGGTGATTTTTGTTAAATCCTGATAAACAATTCTTCCTGAACCAATATTTAAATGGCCTACTTCAGAATTGCCCATCTGCCCTTCAGGAAGTCCTACTGCTAACCCGCTTGCCTTTAATTTTGTATTAGGATATTCTTTCATAAGTTTATCAAAATTAGGAGTATTGGCTAAATAAATAGCATTGCCTTCATAATTTTTCCCAAGGCCCCAACCATCTAGTACTATTAGCATTACTGGATTTTTTCTCATATTATTTCCTCCATTAATAATTTACAATACGGATAAAATCTTCAGCTATTAAACTAGCTCCTCCTACTAAGGCACCATCTATTTCCTCTTTTTCCATAAGTTCTTTAATATTCTCTGGTTTAACGCTACCTCCATATTGGATCCTTATAGTATTTTTCGCATTTTCACCATACATATGGCCTATAGTTTTTCTTATTAAGCCACACATTGTATTAGCATCTTCACTTGATGCTGTCTTTCCTGTTCCTATAGCCCAAATAGGCTCATAGGCAATCACAATATCCTTTATAAAAGATTTGTCTATTCCTTCTAAAGCTTTTATAACTTGGTCTTTAACTATATCTTCATGAATATTTTTTTCTCTTTCCTCTAAAGATTCTCCTACACAAACTATAGGTTTTATATTATGTTTTAGAGCAGCTTTAATTTTTTTGTTAACAGTCTCATCAGTTTCATTAAAATATTGTCTTCTTTCTGAATGTCCAATTATACAATAATCAACACCTATTTCTTTCAGCATTAGTGGAGATATTTCACCTGTATAGGCTCCCTTATCTTCCCAATGCATATTTTGTGCAGCTAATTTAATTGTTGTTCCATCTAAATGCTTTTTTACTTCATAAAGGCTAGTAAAAGGAACTGCCAGTACTACTTCAACTTTATCTTTAATATCTTCCTTCTTTATGTTTTTTACTAAATCTATGGATTGGGAAATAGTGTTGTTCATTTTCCAATTACCTGCAATTATAGGAATACGCATCTTATCTCCTCCTATTTATCGTCAATAGCAGCAATTCCTGGTAGAACCTTTCCTTCTAAGAGTCCTAAGGATGCTCCTCCTCCAGTGGAAATATGGGTCATATCTTTAGCATAACCTGCCTTCTCTACAGCAGATGCGCTGTCTCCACCACCTACTATGGTTAAAGCATCAGCTTCTGCCATAGCTTTAGCTATTGCTTCTGTACCTTTTTTGAAGTTGTCCATTTCAAATACTCCCATAGGGCCATTCCATACTATAGTTTTAGCCTTTTTAATTTCTTGTGTAAAGGCTTTAATACTTTCTTCTCCAGCATCCATTCCCATCATATCCTCAGGTATCTTATCTATAGGTACAGTTTTAAATTCTGTATCATTTTTAAACTCTGCTGCAACAACTATATCTACTGGTAGCAGTAGCTTTACACCTTTTTCTTCTGCCTTCTTCATTAATTCCCTTGCTAATTCTAATTTGTCATCCTCTACTATACTTGTTCCAATTTCATAATCTTGAGCCTTAAAGAAGGTATAGGCCATTCCTCCACCAATAATTATAGAATCTACCTTATTTAATAAATTCTCTATTACACCAATTTTATCTGATACCTTCGCTCCTCCTAATATAGCCAAAAATGGTCTTTCTGGATTCTCAAGGGCATTTCCCATTACTGTAATTTCTTTTTCTACTAAAAAGCCTACTGCTGAAGGAAGCAGATTGGCAACACCTACATTTGAAGCATGGGCTCTGTGACAGGTTCCAAAAGCATCATTTACAAATAAATCACCTAAAGATGCTAATTCCTTTGCAAAATCTTCTCCATTTTTTGTTTCTTCTTTTCTATACCTAGTATTTTCTAATAAGACTACGTCTCCTTCCTCCATTTTGGATACTATATCCCTAACCTTATCACTTACTACCTTATCGTCTTTGGCAAATATAACTTCCTTATTTAGTAGTTCTGATAATCTTTTTGCTACAGGCTCTAAGCTTAATTTTGGATTTGGCTCTCCCTTTGGTCTTCCTAAATGGGACATTAGTATAACCTTTGCATTATTTTCTATTAGGTAATTTATTGTAGGCAGTGAACTTCTAATTCTTCTATCATCAGTAATATTTAACTCTTCATCCATAGGAACATTAAAATCACATCTTACTAATACCCTTTTTCCTTTTACATCTAAATCTTTTATGGTTTTTTTATTTAGCATAAAATCACCCCACTAGTAATTCTATGTATTTTTGTTTCTTATGTAGTCAGGATGACTATTAAGTCATCCTGTCCTTTATTTATTTGCTACTAGCTTGGCAAGATCAATAACCCTTGCTGAATATCCCCACTCATTATCATACCAGGCTACTACTTTTACCATATCATCTATTACCATTGTAAGTAATCCATCAACTATTGAAGAACGGGAATCTCCTATATAGTCTGCTGATACCAATGGTTCTTCTGTATAGCCTAGTATACCCTTCATTTCACCTTCACTTGCTTCTTTCAGTGCTTGATTTACCTCTTCAACACTTGTTTTCTTTTCTACTTCAAAGGTTACGTCCACTATTGAAACTGTTGGAGTTGGAACTCTCATGGCAAATCCATTTATCTTACCTTTTAATTCTGGTATTACCAAGGCTGCTGCCTTTGCAGCTCCTGTTGTAGTGGGAATGATTGATTCTGCAGCTGCTCTTGCTCTTCTTAAATCTTTATGTCTCTTATCTAGTATTTGCTGGTCATTGGTATATGAATGTACAGTAGTCATCATTGCATTTTTTACTCCAAATTTATCCACAATAACCTTAGCTACTGGTGCCAGACAATTTGTTGTACAGGAAGCATTTGAAATCAGATGGTGTTTGTCAGGATCATAGTCCTTGTCATTAACCCCCATAACTATAGTTGCATCAACATCTTTTCCTGGTGCTGTAAGTATTACTTTTTTGGCACCTGCATTAATGTGCTTCATAAGGCCTTCTCTATTCCTAAAAGCTCCTGTAGAATCAATAACAAGGTCTACACCTAATTCCTTCCATGGAATCTCAGCAGGATCTCTGTGAGCTACAACCTTTATTTTCTTTCCATTTATTATTAATCCATCTTCTGCTACCTCTACAGTTCCATTGAATTTCCTATATAAGGAATCATATTTAAACAGATGTGCCAATGTATTTAAATCGCCTGATGCATTCAATGCAACTAGGTCAAAATCATCTGTATGACCTTCTTCAAAATAAATTCTTAGTACATCTCTGCCTATTCTACCAAATCCGCTTAATCCCACTTTCATACCCATATAAATTCCTCCTTTTAATATATTTTAAAAGCTACTTAGTAGCTTTATTGGCAATCCTAATAATTTTCTTAGCCGCTGCTTCATCTGTTATAATGGTGGCATCATCCCTTAAAGAAGATATTGCCATAATAGCTTCAGCTTTTTTTTCCCCTCCAGCAACGCCTATTACATGTTTTATTTTCTTAAAAGAGTCTAATGATATGCCTATAGTTGGCATTTTCCAGACCATAGTACCATAAATATCAAAGAAATGGCCAAAGGCTTCACCTACTGCTTTTTTTTCATTAAGTAATCTTATTATATCTTCTGAAAGATTTCTTCTACCTGCCATTACATCTGCCCTACCAATGCCAAAGATAAGCATATCTATTTCATCCAATAAATCAACTACTTCTTTAATATCTGGTAATTCTAAAAGTCCATATAAAGTTTTTTGACCTATACTGTCGGGTACATGTAATAATTTATAGCTAGCCTTTAACTTCTTTGCTATTTTGGCTGCAATACTATTGGATTGAGTTTCTACATCCTTTCCCAGTCCACCTCTGGCAGGAATAATTTGAATATTTTTTGCAACCTTCCCCATTGGCATTTCTTCAGCTATTTTAGCCATGGTAGTTCCGCCTGTAATTCCTATAATATAATTGTCCCTTATTAAATTTTGCATATGCATAGATGTAGTTTTTCCCAAATCACTTAACACTAATTCACTTTCATCTGAATTTCCTGGTACTACTATTACATTTTTTATATTTAATATATCCTTTAATTTTACTTCTAACTCAGATATTCCCCTTAATTCCCTTATTATATCATCTAAATTTTCAATAAGATTTTTCCCTTCTTCTGTTACCTGCATACCTATATTCCCAATAGTAACCAGCCCTTGCTTCTTTAAAATATTCACTTCAGTTCTAATGGTCCTTTCCCCTATATTTAGCTTCATTGCAAGGCTTCTTCTCCCAATAGGCTCATTATATAAAATATTTCTTAAGATATTGTATCTTAACTCTAATAAATCTACTATTTCTGGAACTATTTTTTTCTCTAATTCTATTAAATTCATAAACAGCACCTCTTATAGTATATAACCCTTGTACACAAAAAATAATCAATAACTAATAGGGTCATTTTTTGTCCCTTATGCATATTTTTTGTCCCAGGTTTTTCAAAAAATAAACATATGTTGACAATACCATTATAAATCATATGAGGCTAAGTTTCAAGAATAAAATAAAAGCTCTAAACGATACAGAGCTTCTATTTTACCTTATACTTTTAAAATAGAAATAGTTTATAAGTGCAATATAAAACCATAAATGTAATTAGTACCTCTTTCGCATAGTAGATGATGGAATAC
>JAAYHM010000170.1 GCA_012735405.1 Tissierellia bacterium
AATTCAATATTCTTCTTTAATTTTTTGTCCTCCCCTCCTCCACTGGCTCCTGCTATATTTTTCATTTTTACACATATTGTATTTAGATAGTTTTTTTGACCAAATATTTCATCCATTAATACTTTCAGATAGGCCTGACCGTCATCATCTATTTGAACAAAAATTACGCCATCATCCTTCAATAGTTCCTTTGCAATTTCCAATCTATTTTTCATAAATGTTAACCAGGTGGATAATTTAAAATTGGTATTGTATCTGAAAGAATCCTGATCTTTGTTATCCATAAAATAGTAGGGTGGATCAATATAAATAAGCTTAATTTGTCCCTTAAATTGTGACTTTAAACTCTCTAAGGCCAATAAATTATTGCCCTTAATTATTAAATTTTCTCTAATCAGTCCATTTTTGTCCCTTTTTATTTCCTCTACTTCCTCTACACCATTTTTAGTATATCTCCTCCAATTTACAAATGCCTTTTCATCTAACAATCTATCTATTTCATCCTGTGCTAATATTTCATTGAAAAATATTTCTTTTCTCTTGTCTTGCTTTTTATTGTAAGTTTCTGCCTCCCAACCTTGTTTCTCCTGTGTCTTAGTTACCTTTTCATCATATTCAAAATAAGTGTCTATTCCTTCTTCTGTAGTCTGTCCTCCTTCTAATATACAATCCTTAAAAGGAAAATTTATTACCACCTCTGTCCTATCCATTATAAATTCCTTGCCATCATATAATCCTATTCTATTAGGATAGCTGGTGTAAGAATTAAATACCTTATGCTCTTCAATGAAAAACTTAAATTCCTTACTTTTAAAAATATAGGCATCCTTTACTTTTAAGAAAAATTTTTTTCTTGTTTCTTCCCTATCCAACAATAATCCAATAATTCTTTCATCCATCTTATCTATTAAATTAAAAAGAAGGGGAATATTAAATTCTGTCTTTTCATTATTCCAAAGCCTATGGTCCTTTTTCAAAACTTCCTCTAAAATTTCCTTAAACCTGCTGTCCAATCAAATCCCTCCCATAGTTATTCAACTTAAGGCATCACATTCTTGTGAAAAATTATTACCTGCCTGAAATTTTTTAATTCATAAATACATTATAGCTGATAAATCTTATTCTTTCCATATACGCACAATTTGATTGTTCCATAAACCAAATAAAAAGCCCCGTGGGGACTACTATTTACTCCCACGAGGCAGGTTTAAATTCTCTATTAATCTACTTAACTATTAGGTTTTTGCTTCTTTGTTTAGCTCTGTACAATAGCTTATCAACATTCTTTAATGTGCTGTTTATTTCGCTATCCCCTACTTCTATGATCCCACCACTTATGGTAATTACCAGATAATCTTCCCAATCTAACTCCAGTATCTTTTGACGGATACGCTCCATTATAGAATATCCTTCTTCCATATTGGTATTACGCATTATAACTAGAAACTCATCGCCTCCATAACGGCCTACTATATCAGTTTGCCTCAAATTGCTTATTATGGTGCTAACAATCCTCTTTAATACGTAGTCACCAAATACATGTCCGTATGTATCATTTATACTCTTGAAGTTGTCAATATCAATCATGGCTATAGTTAGATTTTTATTGCTATTATGGCAAGCTTCAATTTCCTCACTTAAGCAGGAAGTAATAAACCTTCTATTAAAGGCTCCTGTTAAATAATCTGTGATTGATAGCTCTTGTAGTTTTTGCTTTTCTTCATTTAACAACCTATTAAGTCTTTCCGCCTCCTCTTTTGCCTTCATATACTCTTCATTACTTTTTGTCAACATCCTGTTCTTAGCCTCAATCTCTTTATTCTTTTCCTCAAGGGCAGCCAGATATTTCTTAGATTTATTAAGTTCTTCCACATAGCTATCAATCAAAACTGAAATTAAAATTACAACGGAAAACAAGCAAGTAAATAAACCAAAGGATAAATCTACATATCTAATAAATTGTGAATCATATACTGCTGCCAATTCTGGTCTGTGATACTCAATAACCATTAAAGCACCAACCACAAAAGCAAAAAGTATAAAAGTTATTTTTCTTTTTAATCCACTAAGCAATAAGGCAATTATTCCAGCATTTGTAATCATATAATATGGAATACTGGAGTAAGACCCTCCAGAGACAAGCCACATGGTTGGAAAAAAACAAAACTTAAAAAAGCACAAACTATCAAAGAAAGCTGATCATAATTATTGGTAATTTTGAAAACTATGTATAAGCCTAAAGTAATAAGTCCACAGACAAAGGTTATTATGGTTGGTATAATACCTAAATCAAGAAAATAATTCATTATACTACAAGAAAAGGACATACACATGCCAACTATAAAGGATACATTAAATGCCCGGTACCGTAAGAAAAGTTTTTTTCGCCCTTCATTGGTAATCCTCCATTCGCTGACTTCAGCCAGCATAAATTTAGTAAGATACAAGCTTGACCATCAATTCTAGCAAGGCATATTAAGTCCGGGTCTTTATGACAAGGGCTAAAAAATACTTTGTAGCCTCCTATTATGTTGTTATAATTTTACCATAAAAAGGTATCAAAAACAAGAAATAATTACAATATATTTAATCTTATAGTGATAAACCGCCAGACACAGTCATAACCTTAGCCATAATTTAGTAGGAAACTAATCAAAACTGCTTTGAAGTTACTTTAATAAGTGTTTTATTATCATTTTTATCCACATACTGGATTTTACAGCTATGCAGGCAACTTACCTTATTTGCCCAGTTATCAATAGTTCTAGGGACAAGGTCAATTTGATTAGTATTAGTTAAATAATTTATTATCCCATTATCATAATCCAGTATGGCAGCTCATATATTGTCATATCTATCTACCATAATAATACCTTCATAAATACCAAAGAATACCTTTATTGCTCCACAAGTTACTCTGGCAGAGTTGCCATTCCAATCCACACCCCAATTTTACAAGAAAAGAAGGACTTTATATACTTATTTACATACAAGTATGGACAATAATCCTAAAAGTAATATAGTAATAAAAAAGATGGTAGACATGCTACCATCTTAAATTACCTTTTTTCCTAACTTATAAACTGAATTTATATTAAACAAGGTATCTAAGTTGTCTAGAGGATTATCATCCAATACTAGAAAATCTGCAAACTTTCCTGACTCTAAGGTTCCATAGTCATCTAATATGCCTAAACAATCTGCACTACCTTTAGTTGATGAAACTATTGCATCCATAGGGCTCATGCCTGACTTAACCATAAGAATTAGCTCATGTGGTGCCCCATCATGGAAATTAAATGGGGTACCTGCATCTGTACCCATGGCAATCTTTACTCCTGCCTTATATGCTTTAGCAAAACTTTCCCTATGGGTATCCATAACGGCCTTTGCCTTATCTACAGCATACTGAGGAATACCTGCTTCAGTCCCATATTCAACAATGAAATAGGGAGCTACTAGGGTAGGCACAAGATATACATCATTTTTTATCATCAATTCAATAGCCTCATCATCCAGGTAAATACCGTGTTCTATTGAATCAATTCCAGCCAGGATTGCATTCTTTATACCCTGAGTTCCCTGAGCATGAGAAGCAGTCTTTTTACCTGCCTTGTGGGCTTCTTCTACAGCTGCCTTCATCTCTTCCATTGAAAGCTGTGGACTTCCTGGTTCAACACCAGGAGTTGTTACGCCACCAGTTGCCATTATCTTTAATAGATCTGCGCCAGCCTTTAACTGTTCTCTTGCAGCCTTTCTTAGTTCATCTACACCATCAGCTTCCCTGCCAATAGACCAACCATGACCACCTGTCATAGTAATACATTTACCTGCAGCAAGGAATTGGGGACCTTCAATTAAACCTTCATTTACAGCATCCCTTAATGCAAAATCCAATCCAGCAGGAGCACCCAGGTCACGGAAAAATGTAGTCCCTGAATATAGATGTTTTTTCAGATTTGCAACTGCCCTTATTGTAGTTTTAGCATGGGACTCACTGTTAATAAGCCCAAAGGGATCTCCTACTGGCTCCAGGGTTATATGAACGTGTGAGTTGATTAATCCAGGCATAACATATTTTCCAGATAAATCAACAATCTCTATGCCCTCAATGTTTTGTAATTCATCTACCTTACCTATTTTTGAAATTCTTTTATCTTCAACTATAAAGTAGGAGTTTTCCTGTACTTGTCCACCATTTCCATCTATTAATGTAAAGCCTTTATATAGTGTTTTCATATTCATTTATTACCTCCTATAATTAAAACATTTTAGCCATAACGCCTGCTAATATTACTGATGCAATTGTTACAGTAATAAAGCCTGCAACCAACATCTTAGGTAAGATCTCAGCCAGTATCATCTGCTTTTCTTCTTCATTCTTAGCATTTGCAGTGGCTACTTCATTAGAAATTATATAGGTTCCTGGGAAGCCAAATAAGGCTGAAGAACCAATAGCAATTGACATGGAAGGTGAAATACACAATAGCTTACCAACTATTGCAGAGAAAATTATTATACCAATAGTTCCAAGGGTCAAGCTTGCCACTATTGGGAACAAAAGTGATAGTATCATGTCAGGTGTAGCCTTAGCCAAGCTTGAAAATATTACAGCCATTAAACCTACCATAGCTAAGCCAGATGAATTAGACTGGGTAAGTATATCTCTTTTAAGGAATCCAATTTCACAAGCTACAATACCAACTAATAAGCACATTACATAAGGATGTATTATATTATTTGTTAACTCTGCCAACTTAAAGCTCAGTAAAGCTGTTAAAGACAGTTTAGCCAATAAAACAAAACTAGTTTGCAGCTCCTTTGGTAAAGGAGGAATAATTTTTTTCCTTGAAACTGCTTGTCCCTTAGAATTGCTAGTAGTTAAATTTTCTTGAGTAAATTCATTTTTTCTTTTTAATATTAATTTAGCTTCCTTATTTAAGAAATATGAGGCTATTGGGTAACCAAAGAAACCTTGAACAACAACCAATATAGTAGCAAATACTGCTATATCGTTAAAGCCTTTGGCTGTAGCAACCTCTCCCATTATAATTGCTGCAACTACTCCTCCAGATATGGGTGGTGCTGCAGCAACGGCGTACTCTCTTCCTAAAATAGGTGTACCTACAGCAAAAAGAAAGACACCTATGCCAACAACTGCACTAAGGCCTATAAGGACTGTCTTCCATTGAACTTTTAAATCCTCAAAATTAAGCAAGGTCCCCATATGAGTAATTAAGAGTCCTATTAATAAAGAACCAATTCCCATTAATTGAGCATCCTCAAATAGAGTCTCTGGAACTCCTAGCCAAAATCCTACCAGAAATAGGGCTGAGGCCGTAAACATCATTGAAACTATAGACTTAGTCTTTTGTGAAATATAATCTCCGATTGAATAAACAATTAGTACAAATGATAGTGATAGTAATGATTCCATTTCTGCCTCCTCAAAATTTATTTTCAATCTTTATTATCCTGCGCAGAATAATATAAAATTAAAATTAAGCGAAATTATATTACTACTTTGAAGGCTTATCAAGGGTGGAAAACCTTATCATTTCAATATTTATAAAGTTTTTTATATAAAAATTAGCCCCAGTTTTTGCCAAAACTTGGGCTAAAGGAATATTGTCCTTATTTTAATTGTCTATTTCAAGGTTTTTTCTTGGTAGGTTTATTAAAATTGAAATAATGGCCAACATCACCATGATCAGGTTGAAAAGCAGGGCTATAATAGCTGCATAGCGAATGGAAATATTGTCAGTACGACCTCTGAAAAAGCCTTCAACAAAGGTCACCTGTTCCATACTTAGGCTTGTAAACATAGCAGCTGAAATAGCTATACCAATGGCAGCCCCCAGGGAAGATGCCATCCTATATATACCTGATGCGGAACCTGCCTGTTCTTCTGGTACTGAAGCCAAGGCAGCATCAGCTGATGGGGTTGCATATAAGCCTAAGCCAATTCCAAAGAAGGTAAAGCCAATTGTGGCCACTATCTTATATTGGGCTGTTAATAAATGGGTGAAGGCATTTAAGAAGATACCAAAGGCTGTAATTGCACAGCCTAAAACCATGGGTTTTCGAGGGCCCAGCTTTTGCAGCAGTTTCTCCCCTACCTTAATGGCAATAAGAATACCTATAAGATAACCTATGGTTAGGAAACCTGCCTCTAAGGAGCTTAAATCTGCAGCTACCTGAACAAGGGATAGGGTTACAATTAGGGTACCTGCTGCACAGTTTACCAAGAAATTTGATAGGGTAGCACCCTTATATATCCTGTTTCTAAAAATATCAAAATTAATAAAGGGATTATCTTTCTTCCTTTCAATCTTATAAAATATTATAAAGGTAATAACTGATAATAGGCCAAGCCCCAATGTTGTTGAGCTTAACCAGCCTACATTCCCACCCTGGCTAATCAAGATGTTGATAGCAAGCATGCCTACCATAAAGGTTATTATTCCAGGTAAATCATAACCAGCCTTTTTGCTGCTTGCAGGATTCCTGCTTTCTGGTACTCCAGTAATTAAGAAAAAGCTAACTATGGCAGCTACAATAGAAATCCAGAAAATCCAACGCCAGCCAAGGGTAGAAGCAACAACTCCACCAAATATTGAACTTATGGCTGATCCACCCCATGAACCAACAGAGTAGACACTGACTGCTCTTTGACGGGCTGCCCCTTCATAGTAAGCCTTTATTACAGCCAA
>JAAYHM010000171.1 GCA_012735405.1 Tissierellia bacterium
AATATCAAGGACAATCCATGCCCATCCAACTTTATCAGAAGCCTTTATGGAAGCAGTACATGGTTTGGAAGGAAAAGCAATACATATTGCACCTAGAAGAAGATAGCAGATGCTATCTTCTTTTTTTTAATTATTATTAACCAAATATCATTCCCTGCATATTAAGGTAGTGTATAGAATTTATTAAGGGAGTGATATTATTGATAGTTGAGTTAAACGCTTTACATTGGGTTTATCTTGTTTTTACCCTCTTAATTTTGGGCTTTATGATTGCAAAGCGGGATACAACATTTATATGCATTGCAGGTATAGTACTTTTATCACAAATAGCTACAAATTCCATTTACTCATCAATAATAGCCATATTTAATAGCTTTATATATGCCATAGTTGAGCTATTGGGAACTATATTGATAATATCTGTAATAGTGGCAATGAGCTCAATTTTAACGAAAACTGGCATAAATCAAATGATGGTTTCTCCTTTTGCAAGGCTTATAAAAACTCCTGCACTAGCCTATTGGGTTATAGGTATATTGATGATGATTATCTCCTGGTTTTTCTGGCCATCACCAGCAGTAGCCCTAATAGGTGTGGTTTTACTGCCTGTAGCAGTCAAAGTAGGATTACCAGCTATAGGAGTAGCCATGGCAATGAATTTATTTGGTCATGGCATAGCTCTATCTGGGGATTTTATAATTCAAGGGGCCCCTAAACTTACTGCAGATGCAGCTGGAATTCCAGTTGGAGAAGTTATATCTGCAAGTGTACCATTAGTATTTATAATGGGAATTGTGACCACAACAATAGCATATATTTTCTTAAGGAGAGATTTAAAAAATAATAAAATAAGGGGTACAGCCAATGACAACTACAGTAAGGTAGAAGTTCAAGAAGAAGGGCTGGTTTTATCACCTAAACTAAAGAGATTCTACTCTATGTTAATACCAATTCTTTTCCTAATAGATGTAGTTATAATGGTATTAGCCAATTTGCAAGGCGGCGATGCTACAGCCTTGGTTGGAGGTACAGCAGTACTGATACTTATATTAGTAACTATGACTTCATACAAAACCAGGGCTTTAGAACAGATAACAAGTCATTTGGTAGAGGGCCTTAAGTTTGGAATTCAAATATTTGGTCCCATAATTCCAATAGCAGCCTTCTTTTATATAGGTGGAGATGGTTTTGTAAGTATCATTGGAGACTATTTGCCCGCTACATCTGAAGGAATTGTTAATGATCTGGGTCTGGCCTTAGCAAGTGTAGCTCCACTTAATGCGGGAATTGGAGCTGTGACCTTAACAACCCTTGGTGCAATAACAGGCCTTGACGGGTCAGGTTTCTCAGGAATATCCTTAGCTGGTTCTGTAGCAAAGCTATTTTCAATTGCCATTGGAAGGGGAGTAGCCACCTTAACAGCCTTAGGTCAAATAGCGGCCATATGGGTTGGAGGGGGAACATTAATTCCCTGGGCTGTCATACCAGCAGCAGCCATATGTAAAGTAGATCCCTTTGAATTGACCAGAAGAAATTTCTGGCCTGTAATAATAGGTCTGGCAGTCACAACCCTGGTAGGAATCTTCCTAATATAATACCCCAGTCTAAAACTGGGGTATATTTTCAAAACGTTAGTGTAAAATAATTGTAGGAAAAAATACAAAAAAGAATAGCCCCATATGTTATGATAGAAGTGTCAAAAACAAAAATCATAATAAAGGAGGCTATTCTTATGAATACAATTATACACGAAATT
>JAAYHM010000005.1 GCA_012735405.1 Tissierellia bacterium
GGACATTTTATTGGTACAATTTTTTGCATGAGGACTTCATCCTTTCTGGGAGGTATTTGTTTTCTCACAAAAACATTGTACCACAGAGGATTGAAGTCCTCAATTTTCATTTAAGTTTACAGAGCGTAATATTTGGAAAGGAGGATAATATGAATTTAACCTATGCTGCTGGTAAAAAGCTTTTTGAAAAGACTGTTGATATTCTCCTAAACTATCTTAATAAGGATACAGAAAAAAATTTATTAAATCTAGTAGATTGGATACAAAAATTTATGGGAGGAATATTTCAGGAAAAATATTATGACAAAGCAAGGGAACTGATAAATGATAGCCAAAACAAATGGATGGGTTACTTACAAAGTGCCCTTGAAGATATACATCCCCAAGTACTAAAGATGCATGTACTTAATTTAGGATTTGAAGCCTCAATATATGGATTGAAAAAAATACACAAAATGAGGGAAGTACACAACTGTAATATACCATGGGCAATATTAATGGACCCAACCTCTGCATGCAATCTTTCTTGCACTGGATGCTGGTCTGCAGAGTATGGTCACAATTTAAATCTTACCTTTGAGGAAATGGATGATATAATAAGTCAAGGAAAGGAACTAGGAACCCATTTTTATATATTTGCAGGGGGAGAGCCTTTAGTAAGGAAGGAAGACATAATAAAGCTATGTGAAAAACATGATGATTGTGCCTTCCATGCCTTTACTAACGGAACCCTGATTGATGAAAAATTATGTAAAGATATGCAAAGGGTAGGAAACCTTTCTCTTGCAATAAGCATAGAAGGATTTGAAGAAGCAAATGATATGAGAAGGGGGAAAGGAACCTTCAAAAAGATAATGAGGGCCTTTGATTTATTAAAGGAACATAAATTGCTGTACGGAACATCCATTTGTTATACAAGCCAAAATTATAAAGATGTAACTTCTGATGAATTTTATGATATGTTAATAGACAAGGGAGTAAGATTTTCCTGGTACTTCCACTATATGCCCATTGGCAATGATGCTAAGGTTGACTTGCTGCCAAACAAGGAGCAAAGAGAATATGTATATAGAAGGATTAAAGAAACTAGGGCTCTGGAAGGTGGCAAGCCAATATTCTTGATGGACTTCCAAAATGATGGACGTTTTACTAAAGGCTGTATAGCAGGAGGCAGGAATTATCTGCATATTAATGCAAATGGGGATGTGGAACCCTGCGTATTTATCCATTATTCCAACGCAAATATAAGGGAGGCAACTTTATTAGAAGCACTGAAACAACCATTGTTTATGGCTTATAGAGACAATATACCCTTTAATGAAAACCACCTCAGACCTTGTCCTATGCTGGAAAATCCAGAGTATATTGAAAAGATGGTTAAAGAAACCAATGCAAAATCTACAGATCTGCAATCACCAGAAAGGGTAGAGGATTTAGTTGCTAAAACTAAGCCTTATGCAGAACAATGGAAGGATAAGGCAGATGAATTGTGGAAAGAGATTTGTGAAGAAAGAAAAGCTAGTATTTGCAATTAAAAAATCCCTGCATGAATATTCCTGCAGGGACTTTTATATATATTAAAGGTGGAGCTTAATCTTTTTCCTTAATTTCTTTATAGAATAGGGCTAGGGCTCCTGCTGTAGTCCTTGTAGCTAAAGGCAGGGAGCATCTGGTAGTTCTATAAAATCTTTCATCATCATCTTTAATATGCTTAAATTTCCTGTATATTTTTAGGGCTACCCTTGAATTAAATCTTATATAATCTTCAACTGAATCTAATATATAAGCACCAGAATTTATTTTAAATTCCTTTATATTATCGTAGCTTTTTGAAACATATTTTTCGTATTGGTGATGATTGTCTAAAAGCTTTATATTTGCATGTTGAGGTACAGTCATATCTTGAATTAGGTGTAATGTGGCCCCAAAGTAAAACATAGACTTTTTATATTTTTTCATACTCCAATATTTTAAAGCCTTATCATGATATTCAAGTGCCAATTCCATGGCATTTTTTCTGCCATATAATCCTCTCTTTTTTACAGGATGATAAAAATGGTTTGCACTTTTAAAATCCTGATCTGCCCATACTACACCCTTATTTAGACTGGTTATAAAGCTGTTAAATAAATTAAATTCCTTTATATATCCATCATTTAAAAGCACATTTAAAGCCTTGTTATTTATATACACATGAACTAGACATTCAGTTTTTTTAATAGGTTTTTTTACTGGATCTATAAGGGTTAATATTTTTGTCAATAAATAACTATAAGTAGATTCTATCCATTCTATCTTAATCACCCTATTTTGCTAAATTTTATTATGTATTATCTGTAATTTTGGAAAAAATATTATTGTTTCTGTTTCTTGCCTAAAAATTCCACATGGAATATAATTTAATTTTTCATTTACTTGCACTGTCCATATGCAATATAATTAATTATAAATA
>JAAYHM010000029.1 GCA_012735405.1 Tissierellia bacterium
CGGGGGCGTAGCCTTTACCCTTGATGAAGGTAAATATTAATGTAAAATCAGACAAGGGCAAAACAAAATACTATGATATTGAAAGTATTAGTGAGTTTTTGTCCAAAATTAAGGGGTCAATCCGTTTTTATACACCTATATCACTATACCAACTTATATTTATGTTAAATCTACCTTTAGTTTACTGAACAAATTAAATACTTACATATCCGGGTGATTTTATGAATAATACTCTTTTAGAAATCATAGGGGAATGTGTGAATGCTCTAGAGTTGGAAATAAATGAATTGACAACCACTAATGTAAGGGGGCATATAGTACATGATGGTTTCTTTCTTGGAAAAGAAAATGACTTATATCTCTATATATTTAGATTGGATGAAGAAATATATATCATGGATGAAGCCCCTATAAGAATAATAGTAGATAATACAGAAGTCCCTGGTATGGCAATATATTGTGAAGCCTTTGAAGTACTATTAGCTTTAACAGATTTTATTGGATTTGAAATTGAAACTGCTAAATTGTTCTCCGAACCATGGAAATTATTAATTGAATTACAGAACAGACTTAAGGAAATAGGAATAAAATCTAATAGAAACAAAGAATTAACTAAAAAAATTGTCGAAGATATCCCCACATTTGCTTCACTTAGAACAAACATAAAAAAAGATAATCTTGGTCAAGCTGCTGCAATATATAAGGCCATGATTGATGATGTTACATTTATTTGGGGCCCTCCTGGAACTGGGAAAACTTACACAATGGCTAACATTGCCCTTAAAGCATTTTTGTCTGGTGAAAAAGTTCTTATAATTTCTCACAGTAATATAGCAGTTGATGGTGCCATTGAATCTATATGGAACCTAATATCAAATGAATTAATGGATAAAATTGAAGAAAATTATGATGTTTTTCCTATAATAAGATATGGATATAGCAGAACTGACTTTATTAAAAATAATCCCTATTTAAACAGCTATAACCTAGCTTTAAATTTAGATGATGAGTTAAGATGGGAAATCGAAGAGTTGGAAGCTGCTATTGAAAACCTGTTTATGGAAATTAGGACATCAAAATATGATTTAGAAGATATACAATTGGAAATCATACATCTGAAAAGGAAATTGAGTAGTTTAAAAAAAAATGTAAGAAATATTGAAAAAAAGGTAATAGTCCCAAAAGCAAAAATAATAGCTACTACTATATCAAAAATCCAAATAGACCAAGTTCTATATGATAAGATGTATGATCTAGTATTATTAGATGAAGCTAGTATGGCTTATATCCCACAATCTATATATGCAGCAAGTCTTGCCAAAAAAAGAGTAGTCTTTGTTGGAGATTTTAGGCAATTGCCCCCAATTGCCATATCAGAAGGAGAATTAGTAGATAAGTGGCTTAAGAAAGACATATTTGATTTTTCTAGGGTAAAAGACTGTGTTGATGCAGGTGAATTCCATCCTAATATGATTATGCTAAATAAACAAAGACGTATGCATCCCAATATAAGTAGATTTGTAAATGAGAATATTTATAGTAATTTGTTAATAGACCATCCATCAGTAGTTAGCGATAAACCATCTGAAGAAACCCTATCTATTATTGATACTAGTGGTATGCCTACAATCTGTATAACTGATGAAAATAGGTCTAGACTAAATGTTTTGAATGCTTTCATTAGTGTATTGACTGCCATAAAATATTACGAAGAAGGATATGATTCAATAGGAATAATAACCCCATATAATGCTCAATCAAAGCTAATTAAAAATATACTAAATGATGTTTTTGCTGACAAATATAATAGTAAAATAAGCTGTGCAACAGTTCACAAATTTCAAGGCTCAGAAAGAGACATAATTATATTTGACACTGTGGATAGTTACAGACTAAGAAATCCAGGAGTATTATTGACAGATGATAGGGATGACAAATCCCTAAGATTGATTAATGTTGCATTAACTAGGGCTAGAAAGAAATTCATATTAATATCTAACATGCAATATTGGAGTTCTAGATTGAAAAGAGGGAAGATTTTATATAAGTTACTCAATTATATGACTATTAATGGAGCAATATATAATGACAAATATGTATATGATGAATTAAAATCAATAATTCAGAGTTACAAGAGTTTTTTCATATGTAATTTTGATTCCAATGACGAAGAATCACTTCAAGCCTTCATGGAAAAATTTGTAGTTGAAATTGCTAACTGTGATTCTATTTATGTATCTATACCAACTAGTATAAGTTCCAGTATAAAACTACTTGAAACTCCATTATTGAAAGCACTAAACAATAATCCGAAAATGATAATACGAACAGAGGATATTAATCTTATCCCTGAAAGGCTAAAAGACTTTTCTACTGAAGATGTTTTTACTTGGTTACCTATTATTATAATTAATGAGAATTTACTATACTATGGATATCCTTTAATATTTAACGATTATGTAAATAAAAATTTAGTAATCAAGTTTAATGGTCATAAAACTATCAAGAATTTAATTGCTAAGTTGAATATTAAGTTTAAAGAATCAAACTTACAAACCAGCCTTAAAGAATTTGTAGAAGAATTTCTAAGATGTAAGAACTGTGGACATCCTTTGACAATAAGAAAAAGCAGGAGTAACAAATATTTTATAGCTTGTACTAACTACCCTAGCTGCAATCATACAGAAAGAATTAATAAAAATTTAGTGGACTTTTACTTAGCAAAATACAATCTAAATACCTGTAATGAATGTAAAGGGCAGTTGATAGCTAAATATGGTAAATATGGCTTATTTATTGGATGCAATAATTATCCAACCTGCAAAAATACAAGGAATATTGATAGATACATTTAGTGATACTATCTA
>JAAYHM010000030.1 GCA_012735405.1 Tissierellia bacterium
TCACAGGAGCAGGAAACTACCATAGCCCAAATCACTTCTTTAGCTTCAGACCCTGAAGTAAAGGCAATAATCATATGCCAGGCAGTACCTGGTACTTCTGCAGCCATTGACAAGATCAAGGAAGAAAGGGACGATATACTATTTATAGCTGGAGTACCCCACGAGGACCCTGCAACCATAAGTGCTCGTGCTGATATTGTACTGGAAACAGATAACCTAACCCGTGGAAGAACCATTGTGGAACTGGCAAAGGAATTAGGAGCAGAAACCTTCATACACTACTCCTTCCCAAGACATATGTCAATGGAATTACTTGCCCAACGCAGGGACATCATGAAACAAACTTGTGAAGAATTAGGAATTGAATTTGTTGAATTAGACGCACCAGACCCAACAGGGGATGCTGGTATACCAGGTGCACAACAATTTATGATTGAAGATGTACCTAGACAGGTTGAAAAATATGGCACAAACACTGCCTTCTTCAATACAAACTGTGGAATGCAGGAACCACTCATTAAGTCAGTTCTGGAAACAGGCGCCATATATCCTGAGCAATGCTGTCCAAGTCCATACCACGCCTATCCAGGAGCCCTTGGTATAGAAATACCAGAGGATAAGGCTGGAGATGTATCCTACATGCTGGAACAGATACACGCAAAAATTGAGGAAGCAGGAGCCAGTGGAAGATTTGCTACATGGAAGGTATCAGCCAATATGGCAATGATAGATGCTGCTGTTCAATATGCAATAGACTATGGTAATGGCCAAGTAGATAAGTTTGATAAGGACCATATGATTAAAATATTAAAAGAAGTTACAGGTGACGATGAGCTTATAGTAAATGAATTGGAAACAAATCCAAACTTCCTAATGTTTGTAGCAACTTCAGAAATATTTTAAAATAGAGAGGTCGTTTCTACGACCTCCTTCTTCTTAATTTAAGGAGGTAGCAAAATGTATTTACTCCAAATGAAAAATATTAGCAAAAATTATGGTGAAAATAGAGTTTTAAACAATGTTTCCCTATCTATTGAAGAAGGAGAAATTCATGGCCTGGTAGGGGAAAATGGAGCAGGAAAATCCACCCTCATGAATATACTGTTTGGAATGCCTGTTATCCATTCAACCGGTGGCTATGAAGGAGAAATGCTGGTAAACAATGAGCCTTATAAGCCAGCTAGTCCAGAGGATGCCATGCTGGCTGGAATAGGTATGGTACACCAGGAGTTCATGTTAATACCCGGCTTTACCATTACAGAAAATATAAAGCTAAACAGGGAAAGAACAACACCTAGCTTCCTTAGCAAAATATTTGGAAAAAGACTGGAAAAGCTGGATATGGAATCTATGTCAAAGGATGCTAAAGCTGCCCTTAAAAAATTAGACATGGATATAGATGAGTACCTGCCTGTGGCAGGCCTGCCTGTAGGCCATATGCAGTTTATTGAAATTGCAAGGGAAATTGATAAGAGCAAAATGAAACTTTTAATATTGGACGAGCCTACTGCCGTACTTACAGAATCTGAGGCTTCAAAATTTTTGGAGGTAATAAGAAAACTGGCTGAACTGGGAATATCAGTCCTGTTTATATCCCACAGGCTTGATGAAATTAAAGAGGTAACAGATAGAATCACCATATTAAGAGATGGAGAAGTAGTTAAAACTGTTGAAACTAAAGATATTGGTATAAATGAAATAGCCCGTTTAATGGTAGGAAGGCAAATTGATTTTTCCCAAAAAGAAAAAAACAGTCGCCATATAAGTGATGAATACATACTGGAAATTAAAAATTTAAGAGTAAATATGCCTGGGGAAGAAGTAAAAGGTATAGACTTAAATGTAAGAAGGGGAGAAATATTAGGTATTGGCGGTTTAGCCGGTCAAGGTAAATTAGGAATTGCCAATGGCATAATGGGGCTATATGAAAGTAGCGGAAAAATAGTTAAAGATGGAAAGGAGCTTCCCTTAAACAATCCAAGGGAAATTCTTAAATCCTCCATTGCCTTTTTATCTGAAGACAGACGAGGGGTAGGGCTATTGTTAGATGATACCATAGAATTTAATATAGCCTTTTCCAGCCTGGAAATCCATGAAGAATTTTTAAGAAAAATAGGTCCCTTTAAATTAATAGACAGAAAGGGAATAAGGGAACATGCCAATAAAATGGTTAAGGATCTGGATATAAGATGTACAAGTCCAAGACAAAGGGTAAGAAGCCTTAGCGGTGGAAATCAACAAAAAGTATGTATAGCCAGAGCCTTAACCCTGGAACCAGATCTCCTTCTAGTATCTGAGCCTACAAGGGGCATCGATATTGGTGCTAAAAAGCTGGTATTAGATACCTTAGTTAAGCTTAACAGGGAATATGGTGTAACAATTGTCATCACTTCCAGTGAATTGGGAGAACTTCGTCAGGTAGCTGATAGAATTGCCATAATATATGATGGAAAGGTAGCAGGTATACTTCCTCCCGATGCTTCTGATGAACATTTTGGACTATTAATGGCTGGAAAAGATATTGAAAAGGTGGTGGACTAAGTGAAGGACTTTATAAATAGATTTGGTTTTCCCCGTTTGATAATAATAATATTCCTTATACTATTGATGGCTGTAGCAATCTATCTAGATATACCCTTATCTGGTTTAATCACAGATATACTGGTACGCTTTGGCATGAATGCCATCTTGGTATTGGCCATGGTACCTGGCATACAAGCAGGAATTGGCCTTAATTTTAATATTCCCCTAGGAATTATTTGTGGGTTAATTGGAGCCTTAATAAGTGTGGAATTTAAGCTTCAAGGCTTTGTTGGATTGTTTGCTTCCATACTTATTGCCATTCCCTTAGCTATTATAACAGGTTTTTTCTATGGTAAAATGCTTAACAGGGTAAAGGGGCAGGAAATGACTGTTGGAAACTACGTTGGGTATTCGGTAGTATCCTTTATGTGCATATTTTGGCTACTGGCTCCCTTTAGAAGTCCAGAACTTATATGGGCCTATGGTGGTAGTGGACTGAGAGTTACTGTATCCCTTGAATCCTCTATTCGCCATGTCTTAAATAATTTTTTGGCCTTCAACATAGGTAATATAACAGTACCAACAGGATTGATACTTTTCTTTGCTCTATTTGCCCTTATTATATGGCTGTATTCAAGGAGCCATAAAGGCTTGTCCATGATAGTTGCCGGTAGCAATGAAAAATTTGCTCTATCCAATGGTATAGATGTAGATAAGGAAAGGATAAAGGGAACTGTTATATCTACAGTTTTAGCAGCCATTGGAATAATAGTATACAGCCAGGCCTTTGGATTTTTGCAGCTTTATAATGCCCCACTTTATTCTGCCATGCCAGCAGCAGCCGCCATCTTAATAGGAGGGGCCAGTATTAAAAGGGCAAGTATAGCCCATGTGATAATTGGTACCCTGCTTTTCCAATCCCTGCTAGTAATAGCTCTGCCAGTTATAAATGTAATTGCAGAAGGCAGTATGTCTGAAGTTATAAGAATAATTGTAAGTAATGGCATCATACTCTACGCACTTACCAGGGAGGGGGGAAAAGCTGCATGATAGTGCCAATCATATTTTTAATTATATGTATAGTAGGTTCATTCTTTACAGGACTTCCCTTTAGCTTCTTATTTGATGAAATGGTAATAAGGCTGGCAAGAAA
>JAAYHM010000172.1 GCA_012735405.1 Tissierellia bacterium
AAAGACAAAATAGTAGTTTTAGCAGATGATGTCATATTTACAGGGAGAACTGTTAGGGCTGCCTTAGATGCCATTATGGATATGGGAAGGGCAAGTAAAGTACAATTAGCAGTATTAATTGATAGGGGTCATCGGGAATTACCTATAAGGCCAGATTTTGTGGGCAAAAATGTTCCAACCTCTAAAAAGGAATTAGTAAGCGTTAAATTCATAGAAACTGATGGGATAGACCAAGTGGAAATATTGGCAAAAGAGTAATATTTAGGGACAGTTATTTGTAGTAAATAGCTACAAACAACTGTCTTTTTTATACAAATTAATCACTTACTTTTTTAATCTTTTCAATGTATTCTTCACTAGGGCTTACAAATATGGTTTTATAATTTTCATATATAACCATACCTAATTTTGCATTTTTTGGTTTCCTTATATTTTTTCTCTCAGTATAGTCTACAGCCACATTATTTGAATTTTTCCCTTTGCTATAATATGCTGCTAACATTGCAGCTTCTTCTAAAGTTTTATCTGGTACTTGTTTATTTTCAGTTTTAATTATGACATGGCTTCCCGGCATTTTTTGAACATGTAGCCACAGATCTGTTTTATTGGCAGCTTTCAATGTCAAATAATCATTTTGTCTATTATTTTTACCTACAAATATATGAAAACCATCAGATGAAATATAATGGTGTGGCTTAGATACTCTATTATTTTTCTTGTTTTTTATTTTTCCCTTTAAATATCCTCCCTCTATTAATTCTTCTTTTATTTCTTCAAGCTCAATTATTTCAGTACAGTTGTCTATATTATTTAATACATTTTCAAGGTATTCTATTTCTTTTTCAGTTTCAGGAATCTGTTCAAGCAATTGTTTATAGGTATTTTTAAGTTTTGTATATTTCTTGTAATATCTTTGGGCATTTTCAGCAGGTGAATATCTTTTATCAAGGGGTATAGTTATTTTTCCCATATTTTCATCATAGAAGTTTTCAAGTTCTACCTTATCCATCCCCTTATCGATTCTATACAGATTAGCAGAAATTAAATCTCCATATATTTTATATTTTTCCCTATCCTCACTTTTAATGAGTTCTTCCTTTTGTTTTGCTAATTTTTTTAAAGAGCGGTCAAGTTTGACTTGCACAGCTTTTTTTATTGATTGGCCTTTTTGAAAAACCCTGTTCTGCTTGTCATTTTCAGTATAATATATATCTACTACTTCATTAATGGAATTCATATATATTTTATTTTTATTGCCAAATTGATTTATATCTAAACTATGAAAGGCAATATAGTCCTTTCCATATTCATTTTTTATTAGTTGAGGCTTAAATTTTTCATCTTTTACTTTTTTTATTATTGAAGTAAAACTTTCATACAAATTTTTCTTTTCATCTTCATCTAAAGTACCTAATGGTTTATCTATGTCTATTCCTACTATTGAACAGATTTCTTTACTTATTAATGGACTTAATCCTGCATAATTTGTATAGAAAAACTTATATACTTGTTTATTTTTATTGTCTTTCTCAATTAGATTAAAAAAATCTGATTCTGTTGAAGTCAAGGGATTAAGCCTATCCTGTTTTACAAAAGTATACTCTAGACCTGGCAGAACTTGTCTAACACTACTAATATCAGGAGTAACCCTTTTTATTGCATCTATAATCTTTAAGGATTCTTTATGAACTAATATTATATTGCTATGCTTTCCCATAATTTCTATTATCAGCCTTTTAACAGAAACTTCTCCAAATTCATCTAAGGAAGAAACATCAATTAATATAATTCTATCCATTTCATGCTGCTCTATATTTAATACAATTCCTCCTAATAAATGTTTTCTTAAAACCATACAGAACATAGGAGGAGATTGTGGATTCTCCATTCCATAGTTGGTAATATGAATTCTAGGACTATTGCTACTAGATGAAATTAAAAGCTTATAATTTTTTCCTTTGTTATATATATGAAGCAAAATTTCATCCTTTTCATGCTGATAAATTTTGTTTATCCTACCGCCTACTAGTAGATTATTCAATTCTAATACTATATTTCTTGTAACTATACCATCAAATGACATAATAACCTCCAACATAATTAATTTACTATTTTTAAGAAAAAATTAAAAAAATGTAACAAATTCTAGATTGTTTATGCTATATTATATTATAATTCATAAGGTTAAATATTAAAAGCTTGCATTGACAATGACATATTTATTGATAAGATAATAAGTTAGGAGATGATGTACTTATGATAAAGAGTATGACTGGTTTTGGTAGAGGGGAGTTTTCTAATGGTACATATGCTTTCAATATTGAAATAAAAACTGTAAATCATAGGTATAATGATATAATAGTAAGGATGCCAAAACATTTAAATTATCTGGAAGAAAAAATAAAAAGGCTTATCAAAAAAAATATAAGTAGAGGGAGAGTAGAAATATATGTAAATATGGAATATGTAACAGAATCTCCCGTAGAAGTACATGTGGATACATCTTTGGCTAAATCCTATAAAGCTGCACTGGAGAATTTGCTTAGTGAATTAGGAATTGAAGACAAAATAGGATTAGAAGATGTATTAACACTAGAAGATATTGTAAAGACAGAAAGAAAGGAAATAGATGAAGATATTATATGGGAATGTCTTTCTAAGGCATTAAGTATTGCTTTAGAAAATGTTATGAATATGAGAAAAGAAGAAGGATCGGTACTTAAAGAAGACATTCAGTGTCAATTGGAAAAAATAGAGTCTATGCTATCTAAGATTGAAGAAAGAGCTCCCTTCATAGTTGAGGAATATAGGGATAAATTAAGGGAAAGAATAAGGGAACTACTTGATGAAGAACAGGGATTAGATGAAGAAAGATTAAACTATGAAGTGGTTCTTTTTGCTGATAAAAGTGATATAAACGAAGAAATAGTTAGGTTTAAAAGCCATATAAGGCAGTTTTATAAAAGTATGGAATCTAAGGAGCCAATTGGAAGAAAATTAGATTTTCTTGTCCAGGAAATGAATAGGGAAATAAATACCATTGGCTCAAAAGCTAATGACCTAATTATTACAAATTGTGTTGTAGATATAAAAAGTGAGCTAGAAAAAGTTAGAGAGCAGATACAAAATATAGAATAAATACTAGGAGGTTTAAAATGGGTATACATCTAGTTAATATAGGCTTTGGAAATATAGTTTCTGCCAATAGAATAATTGCAATTGTAAGTCCTGATTCTGCACCTATAAAGAGAATGATACAGGAGGCAAGGGACAATGGTACATTAATTGATGCTACTTATGGAAGAAGAACAAGAGCAGTTATCATAACAGATAGCGACCATATTATACTTTCTGCAGTTCAACCTGAAACTGTTGCTCAAAGAGTCAATGGAAAAAATATTAATAAAAATGAAATAGAATAGAAAGCAGGGATAGTATGCCAAAGGGTTTTTTATTAGTTATATCTGGGCCTTCAGGTAGTGGGAAAGGTACAGTATGTAAAAAATTACTTGAAAGAAATAAAGATCTTGTTTTTTCTGTTTCAGCTACCACAAGAAAGCCTAGAAAAGGTGAAATAGATGGAGTTAACTATTTCTTTGTTGATGATGAAAAATTTAATGAAATGATAAGCAATAATGAATTTTTGGAATATGCAAATGTACATGGTAATTGGTATGGAACACCTATAAAATTTGTTACTGATGAGATTGAAAAAGGTGAAATTGTAATATTGGAGATAGATGTTCAAGGGGCAATTCAGATTAAGGAAAAATATAAGGAGGCAGTATTTATATTTTTAATACCCCCATCAATGAATGAACTTAAAAATCGCATTGTAAAAAGAGGTACAGAAACTAAAGAAGATATAGAGTTGAGACTAAAAAATGCCTTAAATGAATTAAAGTTTGTTGATAAATATGACTATATTGTAATAAATGATGAAGTAGATAAAGCAGTGAACAAAATAGAAGCTATCATAGAGGCTGAAAAACTTAGGGTTGCAAGATTAAAGGATATAATTAATAGCATTATATAAGGAGGTATAATATGTTTATTCCATCTATTAATGAATTGTCTAAATTTGCAGATAGTAGGTACACATTAGTTATGTTGGCAGCAAAAAGGTCAAGGCAAATAATTGATGGTAAAAAACCTTTAATAAAAACTAATTCATCTAAGCCAGTAACCATTGCCATAGAAGAAATTTTACAAGCTAAGGTTAAGTATAAAAAACCTGATATTAAGGGTTATAAGTAGGTGATCTGATGCTTAAAAATAAAAACATCATTGTAGGAGTAACTGGTGGAATAGCAGCTTACAAGGCAGTAGATGTGGTTAGCAGATTAAAAAAACAAGGGGCCAATGTAGAGGTTATAATGACAGAAAATGCTACTAAATTTGTGACTCCTTTAACTTTTCAAACACTGGCTTTAAATCCAGTGTATGTGGATATGTTTAAGGAGCCTAGAAACTATGATGTAGAACATATATCCTTAGCAGAAAAGGCTGATTTATTTTTAATTGCTCCAGCAACAGCAAATGTAATAGGCAAGGTTGCCAATGGAATAGCTGATGATTTATTAACTACAACAATTATGGCTACCAAATCAAAAGTTATATTTGCTCCGGCTATGAATACGAATATGTATTTAAATCCAATAGTGCAAGAGAATATAGATAAATTGAAAAAGCTAGGATACGAATTCATTGAACCAGGTGTTGGTATATTGGCATGTCAAACCTATGGGCCAGGTAGAATGGCTGAACCTGTGGATATAGTTGAATATATAATAAATAGCTTTAAAGAAAAGGATTTGAAAGGCAAAAAAATAATAGTCACAGCAGGACCAACTATAGAACCTTTAGACCCGGTAAGATATATTACAAATCATTCTAGTGGTAAAATGGGTTATACTATAGCTAATCTGGCAAGTATTAGAGGTGCAGAAGTAGTACTGATAAGTGGTCCTACCTACTTGGAGCCACCAAAGAATGTAAAGCTAGTAAAGGTAAATACAACTAAGGAAATGTTTGATGCAGTAAAAGAAGAATTTGATACTTGCCATGTACTTATAAAGGCAGCAGCACCTCTTGATTTTAGACCTGAAAAGGTTTTTGATGAAAAAATAAAGAAAAAAGATGAAGATGAAGAACTAAATATTAAATACATTAGAAATCCAGACATTGCTAAATACTTTGGAAACAGGAAAAAGGATAAAATAGTAGTGGGCTTTGCTGCTGAAACTAATAACCTGGTACAACATGCTAAGGAAAAATTAAAAAAGAAAAACCTGGATTTTATAGTTGCTAACAATATAAAGGACCCTGGAGCAGGTTTTAAAACAGATACTAATATTGTTACAATAATAGATAAAGATGGAACAGTAACAGATCATCCTATAATGTCTAAAGAAAAGGTGGCAGAAATCATACTAGATAAAGTAAAAATACTCATGGACAATAAAGGCTAGATTTTAATTCTAGCTTTTATTGTTCATAAGGTAAAGGATTGATATTATGAAGACAAAATATGCAGAAGTCATTGTAGATAATAGGGCTTTTGATACTGACATGGCTTATACTTACAGGTTTAATCCAGATAAAATAGGCCAAGTTGAAATTGGAATGAGGGTTGTTGTACCTTTTGGAATGGGAAACAGGCTGATAAAGGGGCTGGTTATTGATATAAAAGATAATGTAGATGAAGGTGAATATGAGCTTAAAGACATAGTGGAAGTAATAGATGAAAAGCCTCTTATACCCAGGGACCTTATTGAGCTTGGCCTTTGGATGGCTGACAAATATTTATGTACTAAATTGACTGCCCTTCAAGCGGTATTACCACCAGGAGATTTCAAAAATATAAAAACCTATATATCATTAGGTGAAAATATAAAGTTAGTGGACAACTTTTCCCTAAGCCAATTAGAAAAGGATATAATAAGCTTTATCAAACTAAAAGGAGATATAGTTGATTTAAGTATATTGAAAAAATATATAAAAAATACTACTAATAAGGAAATTAATAATTTAAAAGCTAATGGATTAATAAATACTACCTTAGAGATTGAAACTTCTGTGGAAAAAAAATATGAGAAAATTGTAACTTTAATAAATAAAAATATATCTCTTAAAGATATACAAAACATGCTAAAAAGAAGTCCTAAGCAGTTAGAAATTGCAAAATACCTAATAAATGTCCATGAAATTCCACTGAAAAAACTATTAAAGGAAACAAATTCACAAATTTCATCTGTAAAGTCTTTGGAAAAGAAAAATATAATTAAGATTAAGAATAAGGAAATTTTTAGAACCCCTATAGATAGCGACATTAAACATTACAAAAAGCATAATTTAACTGAAGAACAAAGAAAAATTGCAAATACAGTATTAGAATCTATAAAAGAGGATAAAAAGGATAGTTTTTTACTTCATGGTGTTACAGGAAGCGGGAAAACAGAAGTATATCTTCAACTAGTGGAAGAAGCTATTAAGATAGGGAAGGATACAATAGTTTTAGTTCCTGAAATTTCCTTAACTCCCCAAACAGTAACTAGATTTGTAGG
>JAAYHM010000173.1 GCA_012735405.1 Tissierellia bacterium
ACCAGTACTTAAATTCTTCCCCTTTTAATTCCTTTTTATATGTTTCATAGGCCCTTTCCCAATAAAAAGCCACCGTTGGTGATACTGCAAATCCATTTATGGCATAGTCTATGGCTGGCTTAAGTACCTCCTTTAGTGGAAGCTTGCCAAATCTTTTAGATAATTGAGCCCAGGCCTTTGGAACCCCCGGCACAGTTACAGGAACCCAGCCATATTTAGGGATTTCCTTTATGCCATCCTGCTCCAATCTTTCCAGGGATAGGTTTTCTGGTGCAAATCCACTGGAGTTTAAGCCATAAAGCTTGTCCTCATACCATACCAGGGCAAAGGCGTCTCCTCCAATACCATTGGAAGTAGGCTCCAGTACTGTAAGGCAGGCTGCTGTTGCTATGGCAGCATCTATGGCATTGCCTCCCTTTTTTATAATATCAAGGCCTGCATTGGCAGCCAGGTATTGGCTGGTTGCCACCATACCTCTATTGCCTATGGTTACCATCCTTTGGGACGGGTATTTATAGTTTAAAAGATTAAAATCCATAAGTTTACCTCCTATGTGTCAAAATTAAGCTATTTATGCTTATTATATACATTATATTATAATATTAGAAAAAATAAAATGAGCCAGACTTTCAATCTGACTCTTTTTCTATATAACACCTTTAAATGAGGTTGGCCATGTCCTATTTATAAAGGTGTTTATAGTAAATCAGTTCTTTTAATAGGTTCTATGTCATTAAAGTCCTGATTTTCCCCTATCATTGACCAAATTATATCATATCTTTTAGTACCTACTGCACTGTGAATAGACCAGCTAGGTGAAATAACAGCCTGCTCATTTTTTACAACAATGTGTTTTGTTTCCCTAGGTTCACCCATTATATGAAATACAATATGATCTTTATCCATATTACAATACAGATATACTTCCGTCCTTCTGCTATGAATATGACAAGGCATTGTATTCCAAAGGTTATTAGGCTCAAGTACCGTAATTCCCATTACCAATTGGCAGCTTTGACACATAGTAGGATAAATATATTTATAGATTTTCCTTTTGTTTGATTCTTCCAGATTACCTTGAGTTTCAGCTTTAACACTTAATGAGCTTATTTTTACAGTGGGGTAGGTTTTATGGGCAGGTGCACTATTTATATAAAATTTAGGGGGACTTACAATATCCATGCTTTTAAATATTATTTCTTTTTTTCCTTTTCCTATATATAGGCCATCCTTATGATCTAATACTATAGCCTGCCCATCTACAATGACTAAACCTGAATCCCCAATATTAATAATCCCTATCTCCCTATTTTGTAGTGTAAAGCCACTTCCTAAACTTTCCTTATTCATTATACATGGATTTTCCTTAGGGCATGCACTTCCTATTATAATCCTATCATCGTAGCTATAAGCCAATTTCAACTCATTTTCTTCAAATAAATTATCTATAAGAAAATTCTCCCTTAATTTTTTTCTGTCATAGTGTCTTACATCTGCAGGGTTTGTGCTATAGTATACTTTCATATCTACCTCCTATGTTCAACACATATGTTCCGGAGGATATCTATACTAATTTATTTAAAGGCATATTCTAGACCTTGATATTTTGCAACAAACTCCTCTACATCCCTGGCTACTTCATTTACATCTTCCTTATCTATTAAAACTCTCTTGAATAGTTCTGCTATATATTCCATTTCCCCTTCTTTCATACCCCTTCTTGTAACCTCAGGAGTACCTACTCTTATTTGTGGACTTGCTCCTGAAAAATCATCAGAGCATAGTATTTTAGCCTTTTCTAGAAGCTTTCCAGGTGCCTTGTCTACATAGTTACCTACATCTACCAAGATCAAATGGGTTTCAGTATATCCTCTTTTAGCACCTAAAACATTGAAGCCTCTTTTAGCCATGGCTGCAGCTAGTGCTTTAGAGTTTTTAATTATTTGTTTACCATACTCATGTCCGAATTCCTTCATTTCCAATAAAGACGCTGCAAAGGCCGGAATCCTATTTAAATGATGGCTTGTAACCAATGATGGTGATAAGGTATTTCCAATTTTCTCTATTAAATCCTTTCTATTGGATACGACAAATCCACCTTGAGGTCCTGGGAAGGATTTGTGTGTACTTCCAAATAATATGTCTACTCCCTCATCCAATGGATTTGGGAATACCTTTCCTGCTATTAGTCCAGTTACGTGAGAAGCATCATAAGCAAGTACTATACCCAGTTCATCTGCAAGTTCTCTAAATTCCCTTACTGGTTCTGGGAATAGGGTTCCTGAACCGCCAAATATTATAAGTTTAGGTCTCAATTCCCTGGCCATCTTCTTTAGATATTCAACATCAAGCTCATTATTTTCATCAAATCTCATAAATTCAACTCTAATGGTTTTATCAAGGTGTGATATTTGACACATAGGATCAACTAATCCATGGCCCCAGTCCTTTAGGTGTATTTCTATTACTAAATCACCTGGCTCAAGTATTCCTAAAACTACAGCCATACCAGCCATATGTCCGCTAATTGGCCTTAGGTCAACATATTTGCCTCCAAATACTTCCTTAACCAATTCCTGGGTAGCCATCTCTATTTCATGTATATATTTATTTCCTGTATATTCTCTATCTGCTGGATCTGATGTGTTATAACATCCATACCTGTTGCCCAGGTCACTAGTTAAGTAACTTCTTACTATTTCACTTGAATAATTTTCTGATGCAATTAAGTTTAGGCAACTTTTCCTGTATTCCATATGCTTTTCCAATAAATCATCAATATCCTTTAGTGTTTTTAACATAATCTAACCCCCTTGGTGATAATTTCTTCTGCCTATAGTTTTTCAGTCATATTGACCATTGGGAAGAGATTAACCTCCTCCCAATGGTCTAATTATTTTTATCTCATCTCCCTCACTAATTGTGTAGGTTGAGTATTCCTTCTGAAGCAGCTGTCTATCATTAACCCATACTCCTACCCATTGAAGACCATATCCTTCCATTTGCAGTAGCTCTGCTATCGTTGTTTTAGGCTCTATAGTTCTTGGTCTTCCATTTACTACTATTTTCATAGCTATTACTCCTTTAAATAATTCTATTCTAGTAGCCAGCCTAAATATAATTTTCTTAAGGTAGCCTCAGTGGGATTTCCAGTTTCCTTATCCCAGCCTGCAAATTCATAGTAAAGTTCTTTTGCTTCATTAAATTTCTTTTCATCTATTTGTATGCCCTTTGATGGACCATCAGGCATTGGTTCAAATATCCTCTTAGGTAGATAGTCATCCTTTTTAGTAAATCCTGCCTTAGCATTAAAGTATCTCATCATATTTATGCGGCGTTCACCTACACGCATTAGTTCAAATATAGATGTATTCCATCCAATGCCCAGTCTGCATAGTTCAAGAATTTCATCTGGTCCACAAAGTTCCCAGGATGGGCCCCATACAAACTGGCATAGATTTAAAGTATCCAATATTGAATAGAAGCATTGGGTATCAAAGGCATATCTTACCTTATCATCATCTATTTCAAATGGATTGTCATAGGTTCTATATGTTCCTATTTTCCCTAATCTCTGTATAGGCAGACTATCCTTTGGTAATGTAAGGAATGTATCATGTTCACTAGACTGATGGTCTGCTCCAAATGGATTTACAGCGTATATAAGTCCTACCATTGGCTTATATTGAGGCATATGGGCAGGAAGCTCCTGACCTTTTACTTCCACTGTTAGCTCTTCAGCACCCTTGCCTATTTTTTGTGCAGCTCTTTTACTGCCTTCTGCCAATATGTCTCCAATGCCCTCTCTATAAACAATCTTCCTTATAAGTTCAGGTAAAACTTTTTCATTACCAAATTTAAGCTCTAAACCGTCTGTATCTTCAAGTGTAAGTATTCCTTTCTCATAGCATTCCATGGCAAAGGCAATAGTAGCACCACAGGATATAGTATCAAGGCCATACATATTGCAAAGCTGGTTTGCCAGACTAACAGCTGTTAAATCTGTAATTCCGCAATAAGAACCAAAGGATGCTGCTGTTTCATATTCAGGCCCACCATATAGTGGATCTACTACACCTGGCACTTCTACAACCCTTTTGCACCTGACTGCACAAGCATAGCAAGTATCTCTATCCTTCAGTATGGTTTCAGCCATTGTAGTTCCTGTAATATTTTTGGCTCCTTCTGGGAAGTATCCAGTGGTCCAATTTTTAGTTGGTAAAAATCCTTCATCGCTAAAGCCTTCCAAATCCCCATCTGTTCCAAACTCTCCAAGTCCTTCTATATTTGGATTTTCCTTAATCATATTTACTACTCTCTTTGAAAACTCTTTAAACCCTTCTGGATCATAAGGCTTTAGTCCTTTTCCTTTTTTCACAACCAAGGCCTTTAAATTTTTGGAACCCATTACAGTACCAGTTCCATTTCTTCCATTGGCCCTATTGCACATATTTATAATAGCAGCATATCTTACCAGGTTTTCTCCGGCTGGCCCTATCTGAGCCACTTCCACATCTTCATGACCCAGTTCTTCCCTAATTATTCTTTCAGCTTCACCAGTGACTTTACCCCATATGTTTGATGCATCCTTCAATTCTGCATTATCTCCATCTATATACAAATAAACTGGTTTTTCAGCTCTACCCCTAAATACCACTGCATCCCATCCATTTGCCTTAAGATGGATTGGGAAAAAGCCTCCAGCCTGGCTATCTCCAATAGTGCCTGTAAGTGGACTCTTAGTTGTTGTAGTGACTCTGCTGGTGCCACTTACAGGCAATCCTGTAAGGGGGGACACCGAAAAAACTAGCATGTTTTCAGGAGATAGAGGATCAACTTTCGGATCCATTTCCTGAAGAATTAAGTACAATCCTAGGGCTGATCCTCCTGGATAAAGCCTATATACCTCACCGGGAAGCACTCTAGTGCTTATCTTGCCTGTAGTTAAATCAACGTCTAATATTCTTGCATCAGGAAAACTGTTATACATTTCAATGCCTCCTTATATTTTTTTAATATAGGCCCTTACCTATCTTCCTAATTATTGGTATTTGGCTTGAACTTCTTCTACTTCCTTTATAAGTGTGTCTAATATTTTAGCTCCATCTTCACCAACCATATCCTTATATACATCATAAGCTGACATGGCAGCTTCTCTAAACATTACTCTTTCCTCTTCAGTTAGATAAACTATTTCTATATCGCTTGCTGCCTTTATCTTATCTAAGGCTGAACCATTAAGTTCTGCTTGTACTTCAAAGGCAAAATCGTTTAGTTCTTCTGCTGTCTCTAAAATCATCTGTTGAATATCCTCTGGTAAACTGTTAAAGAAATCTGGGTTTACACAGGTACAAGTTACATATAAGCTTGGAGAAGCTAAAGTTAAGTATTCTTGTACTTCGTAGAATTTCATTTCTTCAATTGCAAACAATGGGTTTTCTTGCCCTTCTATCATATTAAGCTGTAATCCACTGTATACTTCCATATATGGTACTGGTGTAGGATTGGCACCATAGGCTTCATAAGCAGCAACAATCATTGGTGAAGGCATTGTCCTGAATTTTAGTCCCTTCCATTTGTCAGGAGTATTTACTGGCTTATTGGTTGTCCATTCCATAGTTCCTTCTGTCCAATATGATAAAACTTTAATATTCTTTTCTAAGTATTTCTCTGATAGCATTTCATTTAAAGCCTTACTTGTCTTAAGTACCTCTTTGTTAATATCCATATTGTCTGAGAATAGGAAGTGTAATGAAAATAGCTGATTTTCTGGAACAAGAGTACCAGTATTTCCAGGTGAAACCATAGCAAATTCTAAGCCACCATTTTGCAATAATTCAGCTTGTTGGGTTGCGTCTCCAATTTGTCCTACAGGGTAAATATCAATTTTAATTCTGCCATTTGATTTTTCCTCTAATACTTCTACAAACTTCTTTACATATACGTCCTGCACACTACCATTGTTTTCTTCATGGGCAAATCTCCAGTGATATGTTTCCTGGCCACTACTATTAGAAGGGCCTGTATCTTTAGAGCCTGAGTTGTTTCCTCCACCACAACCAACTAATAATGCTAGAATTAACACTAAGCTTAATATACCTAAAATACTCTTTTTCATCATGCATACCTCCTATAATTTATAATTGTTTAATAATTATTTAAGAAATCTAAGGCGGTTCTTACATGCATTTCTACACCATATATAAGGGTATCCTCATCAATATTAAATTTAGGATGATGGTGAGGATAATGGGTACCCTTTTCTTCATTGCCATTGCCTATGAAATATAAAACACTGGGAACCCTTTGGGAAAACTCTGCAAAATCCTCTCCTGCCATAGATCTATAATCTACAAAAATATCATCTCTGCCAAAGGTTTCAAGGGCTGCTTTTTTAACTAAATTAACCATATCTGCATTGTTTAAAAGGGCTGGATTGCTGGGTATGTATTTAAGTTCATATTTTACATTCATGGCTTCACATATTCCCTTTATAACCCTTTCAAATTTTTCTAACAGTATTTGCTTTTCTCTTTTCTCATCTTCAAATAAAAATCTGATTGTTCCTCCAATTTCTACCTTGTCAGCTATTATATTTCTTCCACTTCCACCATTTATCTTGCCTATCATGATGGTTATAGGATATAGAGGGTTAATTTCCCTTGTTTGAATTGATTGTATTGTTTGTATTATATTTGTAGCTGCCAATATGGGATCAATGGCTTCATGAGGCGAACCTGTATGACCAGCCTTACCAAAAATGGTCAATTCAAATTCCTCTAGTGCAGCCATTATAGGACCTACTGTAAGGCCTATCTCTCCAGTTTTTAAAGGAGTCCAAAGGTGGATAGCAAAAGCTGCATCAACTTTTGGATCTTCCAGTACCCCTTCCTTTATCATGTCTAAGGCTCCAGCTTCTTCCTCATTAGGCTGAAATACAAATTTAATATTTCCTTTTATCTTGTCCCTATGATTGGCCAATACTTTAGCTGCTACCAGAAGCATGGCAGTATGTCCATCATGGCCACAGGCATGCATGACCCCTTCATTCACTGATGCATAAGGTAGACCTGTATCTTCCTTCTGTGGCAAAGCATCCATGTCGGCTCTAAGCATCACGGTTTTGCCAGCTTCCCTTCCCCTTAAAAGCCCAACAACACCAGTTTTAGCAACCTTTTTTACTTCCAGTCCCAGATCCTTTAGATAGTCGTATACTATCTTTGAGGTCCTGTACTCTTCATATCCCAGCTCTGGATGCATATGGAAATCTCTTCTTAAGGCTATGACTTCTTCTTCCAGTGCAGCTATTTCCTTACTTAAGTTGTCCATAAAATCCCCCCTTTACTAAGCTATTAAGATGGTTGAAAGTTGTGGGAACGCAATAAGTAAAGCAGTTATTATTATCAAAATTACTAGATATACAGGCATTTTCCTTACAGTTTCAACATATGGTTGCTGGAAGACTGCACTTGATGTAAATAGGTTACATCCAAATGGTGGAGAAATTGAAGCAATAGCTGCCTGTAATGTAATTAATATACCTAGATGAATTGGATGAACACCTGCTGCAATTGCTGGTTGGTAGAAAATAGGTGTTAGTATAATTATTGCAACTATTGAGTCTACAAACATTCCAGCAATAAAGAAGAATACTGTTGTTGTAATAAGTACTCTTAAGGCAGATGGATCAGTACCTAATACTAATTCAGCAATGTATTGGGGTATTCTTAAATAGGATATAACCCATGATAGAAGTTGTCCTGCTGCTACCAGTACAAATACCGCTGTTGTAACCACACCTGTTGAAAGGGCTATTTCTTTAAAGTCCTTAGGCTTTACAGATTTATATATAAATACCTCACAAATTGTTGCATATAATACTGCTACAGCTGCTGCCTCTGTAGGGCTGAATATACCTGTATATATTCCAGCAAATATAATAAGTGGAAAACCTAAGGGTGCAATACCATTTTTAAGGGCTAGTATAATATCTTTAAGTGTAGCTCTTTCTGTTTTTGGAGTATTATTTTTCTTAGCTAAAAAATAGCTGTATATTGAAAATCCTAATAGCATCATTAAACCAGGTATAACTCCTGATACAAACAAATCAGCAACAGATGCACCAGTAACAACACAGTACATTATCATAGAAATACTCGGTGGAATTAATAATGCAATTATTGCAGAAGACTCTATTAGAGCCAACATA
Source organism: Tissierellia bacterium (assembly GCA_012735405.1). Lineage (GTDB taxonomy): Bacteria > Bacillota > Clostridia > Tissierellales > Tepidimicrobiaceae > JAAYFE01. Next base: position 8,210 of record JAAYHM010000173.1, read on the forward strand.
TCATCTTTTTTGTATCCAGATTCAACTAACCTATTGTACATTGGCTTTCCTATAGCTACCAGTGTTGCCTGTGTAGAACCTGATATGGCTCCAAAGAAGGTACAAGCTGCTGCTGTAGTTATAGCTAAACCTCCTCGAATATGGCCAACAAATACCTCTATAAAGTCAAGTAATCTTCTTGAAGTTTGTCCTGCTGACATAATGTCTGCTGCAAATATAAACATGGGAACAGCAAGCAGGGCTTGGGTTGATACCCCGGCAATTAACTGCTGTATTGCCATATATGGTTGAAGATTTGCAAGTCCAAGTATTAGAACGGCTAAAGGTGGAAGGATTATTGCTATATACATTGGGAAGTTAAGTACAAACATTAGAAACATTATCCCCATTATGACTGCACTTACGGCTCCTGTACTCATTATCTTATGCCTCCTTTATTTCTGTTTTCTCATTTGTCATTGTGCTTTCTTCAATTGGGGTTTCTTCCAGACTAACTTCACTGGAGATATACACCTTATCCTTGTGTTTCAAATTTGCAACAAGTGTTCTAATATATTCCACTGCAGCAATTATAAATCCTATTGGAAGACTTATATAGAACCAAGACATTGGAATGCGTAGTGCTGGGCTTGTTCTTCCTAGCTTGGCCACAGACATAATGTATTGTATGGATAGAACAAACAATAAAATCATTAATGCTGCTGAAACTATACTAACAATGAACATCATTACTTTTTTGCCTTTTTTATTGGCTGCATCAAAAACCATGGACATATTTACATGCCTGTTTCTTCTAACACAGTAGCCTATCCCAAAGAAGGATACTATTATTAGCAAGAGTTGTCCAATCTCCTCAGAAAAAGTTAAACTATTATTTAAAACAGTCCTCATAAACACACTTACTACCATTAAAATTGCCATAATTATTACTGATAAGCTAACAACCCATTCTTCAATTTTTTCTATTATGGTTTCAATTTTTTTAAACATTGAAATTTGTCACCCCTTTAAAAATTAATATTGAAGGGTAAGAGAGGTATTAGCCTTTGACTTACCCCTCAATAATTAATGGCTCTTATTTTACTAATAGCTGCCTTGGATATGTTGTAAAACATTCAACTCCTGTTTCTGTAACTCTGAAGGACTGGCTTATATCTACTCCACAGTCTTCAAGCCAGATTCCTGGAATCATGTGGAAGGTCATGTTTGGCTGTAGAACAGTCTTGTCTCCTGGCCTTAAGCTAGCTGTATGCTCACCCCAATCTGGTGGATAATTTAAGCCCATGGAGTATCCAATTCTTGAATCCTTAATAAATCCACTCTTTTCAATGCTCTTAGCCCAAACTCTCTCAACTTCTTCACAGGTAACTCCAGGTTTAATAAAGTCTAAAGCTGCATTTATTCCCTCAGCAACAACGGCTGCCAAATCTTTAACTTTTTGTGGGGCATTGCCTAAAATAAGTGTTCTGGCTAATGGGCAGTGATATCTCTTATAGTTGCCTGCCAATTCAAGTATTACAGTATCCCCATCCTTGTATGGCTCATCAGTCCAGCTTAAGTGAGGAGTTGAAGTCCTTACTCCTGCAGGCATTAGAGGAATAATAGCAGGATAGTCTCCACCATACTCTTCAGTTCCACTTATAAGAGCATGAAAAACGTTTGCAGCAGCGTCACATTGTCTTACTCCTATATCAATTGAATCATAAGCTACCTGCATAGCTCTTTCTACTATTTTTCCTGCCCTTCTCATGTATTCTATTTCAGTTTCTGATTTAATAATTTTCACCCAGTTTACTATCAGGTTCCCATCTTTAAATTTAGCATTTGGTAAGGAAGCTTCTAAGCTTTCCTGACATTGAGCTGTAAAATAATAGGCATCTTTTTCTGTTGCAATGGTTTTCCTATCATAGCCTTTTTCCTTTATTATGTCAGCTACAAATTCATAAGGATGCTTAAGTGGATTTTGTACATAATCATCTGTGTAAGCTCTTATATTTTCATCATCTAGCCATGTTGTTAATCTGGCAGCATTTGCATCTTGGCCCCTGCCAAACCATATAGGTTGCTCCTGATCAATAAAAACAATAACTCCCTGGTGAACATAAAAAGACCATCCGTCGAATCCTGTTAAATAGTTCATATTTGCAGGATCCTGAACAATAAGTACATCTATGCCCTTTTCACTCATGGACTTTTTGGTTTTCTCCAACCTTTGCTTGTACTCTTCAACAGTAAAATTTAACATTTTTCATCCTCCTTTTTATTCAAATTTTAAATTTGATAAAATAATACTGTCGTTTGTCGTCTGTATTGTGTCTAATGTCGACAGTAAAGTTCCCTTTCCCTCCCTTCCAAATATTTATTTTACTTGTGCAAGATAATTTTTCCTTACACCTTTTTTACTATAGGTTATAATATGGCTTTTTAATGCTTCTTTACACTTTTCTATGTCTCCACTTCTTAAATACTTTATAATATCATAGTGGTCTGTAGAAGTTGTTATTAAATCTCCCGTTATTTCCGTATCTATTATCATTGCAAGTTTAAGCTGATAAAAAAGATCTGTAAGTATCTTTACCCTTCTTTTGCTTTCAGATTTATTCCAAATATATGTGTGAAATTCAATATCCTTTTCATTAATGCCCAATACCTTTTCAGAAACTGATAGGTCACTAGTAGCTATATCCACCATTTCATCTACTATTTGAGTAAGTTTAGCAAAATCTGCTTCTGTTAGCTTTTTTTCATTTATTAAAATTTCAATAATATCGTTTTCCAGCAATAATCTAATATCAAAAATTTCCTTTATATCTTCCATGGTCATTTTTGTAATAAAATTTCCCTTACGTGGAATGTATTTAACCAGGCCCTGATTTTGCAGTTCAATAATGCCTTCCCTTACTGGTGATCTACTTATATTTAA
>JAAYHM010000174.1 GCA_012735405.1 Tissierellia bacterium
AAACAAAATGGATAATAAAAAACACTTCCAAAAAAGAAATAGAACCAATGGTTGAAACTATACTTAATTTACCTACTGCAGAGGATGTTGAAAAATTCATAGATGAAAATATATTAAAAAAGAGGAAATGAATCCCTAGGATTAATTTTAGTTCACCTACCAATAATATATACTAAGTATATTATTGGAGGTGATATATTGGATTTAAGGCTGTTTATAATAGCAATTACTCCTGCAATTGTTATTATACTAAGCTTGTATTTAAGCGATAGACATGACAGGGAACCTTTTAAATTATTGGTGCTGACTTATATTTTAGGAGCCTTGTCCGTTATACCTATTATTATAGTAGAGGAATTTTTATTAAGACTAAATATATTTACAGGAGTCTTATATGCTTTTTATACTTCATTTGTTGTTGCAGGATTTACGGAAGAATTTTTTAAACGGCTTATAGTTTTAAAGGTTCCATATAATACAAAATATTTTAATGAAAAATTGGATGGTATAATATATAGTGTATTTGCTTCCATGGGTTTTGCTACTGTAGAAAATATAGTTTATGTAGTATATAGGTATGCAAATAATCCTCATGTAGGCTTATATAGAGGAGTGTTTTCAGTACCTGCCCATGCAGTATTTGCAATTACTATGGGATATTATTTATCACTGGCCAAATATGATACTGAGGAAACCAGGAAAAGGGTCAACCTGAGGAGATCACTTTATATGCCTATTCTATTACATGGAACCTTTAATTTTATATTAATGTCTAGAATACCACAGCTTACAGCACTCTTCATACCCTATGTATTATATATATGGTGGATTAATCAAAGAAAGCTTAGCAAATTCCTTTATGATTCTAAAACTAGGGCCATAGGTATAAAAAGAGAAGAATAATCAAAGTTGATTATTCTTCTTAATAATTATAAAATAATATATAGGTAGATAGTATAGAAATGAGGTTAAATATGAAAAAAATACTTATCCTGCTTTTAATACTTTTAATTGGGGCCCTTACATTTATAGCTTTTAATACTAATAGTGTAAACATAGATGATTTACATGATCAATACAATAATCATGATCAATACAATAATGATTATGTTGATGCTATTATAGAGGATGAAAGTATCACATCTACAGCCACTATTTTGGCAGTTGGAGATATAATGCTGCACCTGCCACAAATTAGGTCTTCCTACGATAAAGATACAAATTCCTATGATTTTACTGATGTTTTTAAATACGTCAAACCTTATATTAGCTCTTCTGATATATCAATAGCAAATTTAGAAACGGTAACCTATGGAAATCACATAGGTTTTTCAGGATTTCCCCGTTTTAATTCCCCAGTAGAGATTTTATATGCCCTTAAGCACGCAGGATTTAATATATTAAATACTGCCAATAATCATTCTATAGACAGAGGCAAGGATGGAATTATTAATACAATTAATTATATAGAAAGTTATGGAATGAAAAATATAGGCACATATAAGGAGCCAACTGAAAATATATTAGTAGAGGATGTTAATGGTATTAAAATAGCATTTTTATCTTATTCCTATGGCTTTAATGGATTAGAGTCCCTTCTTACAGAAGAAGAGCTACAATATATGGTCAGTAAAATAGATGAGGTAAAGATTAAAAAGGACATAGATAAGGCAAAGGCTTTACAGTCTGATATTATAGTAGTTTACATTCATTGGGGAAATGAATATGATAGGGAACCTTCAGAATATCAGGTTAGTTTAGGAAGAAATATGATAAATTGGGGTGCAAATATAGTATTTGGCTCCCATCCCCATGTAATTCAAAGGGCTGAAATTATCGAAAAAAATGGGAAAGACAATTTTATAATATATTCCTTGGGCAATTTTTTATCCAATCAGCGTTTTGAAAGTATGGGAAACAAATATACTGAGGATGGCATAATGGTAAGGATAGAGCTGGAAAAAGATGTGGACAAGGGTGAAACCATTATAAAGAATATAGATTATATACCTACTTGGGTTAGGAGGTATAATGAAGGAAATAATTTAAAATATGCAATAGTACCTATAAAAAATTTTCTTGATAATGAGGAGCTTTATACTAAGCTTAATGAAAATGAAAAGCTAAGAATTTATGAATCCTTTGAAGATACTATGGAAATGATGGTTGATTATTAAACTATATTCAAGCGTTTTAAATATAATATTTTTGTTATATAATGATATTATGAAATTTTGGAAAAGGTGGGTAAGCCTTGCAATATTTTAAGGATTTATTTTTAAATATAAGAATAAGGGATATTTTTGATATTTTAATAGTAGCAATAGCATTTTATAAACTTTTCATGTTAATAAGGGAAACTAGGGCAGAGCAATTAACTAAAGGTATTTTTGTTTTATTTGCCCTTACTAAGGTAAGTGAATGGCTTGAGTTTTATACCCTCAACTGGATATTAGAGACCATGATGACAGTAGGGGTAATAGCAATTTTAATTGTGTTTCAGCCTGAATTAAGGAGAGCTTTAGAATATATTGGTAGAAGTAGGTTTTTTACTAAATCCTTTCTGGAGATTAAAGGGGAAAGCTTAAAGGAAATATTTAGTGAAATTGTAGATGCTGTAGCTTCCTTATCCAGGCAGAAAATTGGAGCTTTAATTGTCATTGAAAGAGAAACTGGCTTAAATGAAGTGGCTGAAACAGGTACTAAAATTGAAGGTAAGGTTTCCAGTGACCTTTTAATAAACATATTTATACCTAATACACCCCTTCATGATGGAGCTGTAATTATCAAGGATGATGTAGTAAAAGCAGCAGGATGCTTTTTACCCTTAACTGATAACACCTCCCTGAGCAAGGATTTAGGCACTAGACATAGGGCAGCCCTTGGCATTTCAGAAAGGTCTGATTGTCTAGCAATAGTAGTATCGGAAGAAACTGGCTCCATTTCTATAGCTGAAAATGGTAGTTTAGCAAGATATTTAGATATAAAAACTTTGGAGCAAATTTTGATGGATATGTACAAGCCAAAGGACCAGCAGCCATCATTTTTGACGAAATGGAGGAACAAATATGGGCAAAGAGAAAAATGAATGGACCCTTAAAATTTTTGCTTTACTTATAGCCATAATTTTGTGGACCTATGTGATGAGTGAAGTAGATCCCAGAATAAGTGAAAATTTTAATGTGGAAGTACGATTTTTAAATGAATCCTCTTTAGAAAGGCAGGGCTTAGTGGTCCTGGAGCCAGAAAATGCAACTGTAAGGGTTAGGGTATCCGGCAGAAGATCTGAAATAATTAAAATAAAAGAATCGGATATATTGGCCCAAGTAGATTTAAGTGGATATTCTGAAGGGAAAGTGAAGGTGCCTGTATATGTACAAGCTCCAGGTTCAGTTACTATTGATGATTACAGCCCAAGGGAGATATTAATTACCTTCGATAGGATAATTACCAGAGAGATGCCAGTAACTGTTGAAACTACAGGGCAAGTGCCAGAGGGAGTTGTACTAGGAACTCCAGAGGTAAAACCTCAATATGTGGCTATAGAAGGACCTAGGACATGGCTTAATTCAGTATGGAAAGTAATTGCCACAGTAGATGTATCTCAAAGTACAAATGATATAAATGTAACAAGACCAATCAGAATAGTTGATGATGAAGGAAATGAAGTAAGGGGCATTTATTCCAATATAAATGTAGTAGATATTTCAATTCCCGTATATAATGTAAAAACTGTACCTATAGAATTAAGAACGGAAAATCAGCTGCCAGAAAGCTATGAAATTGTGGATATAACTATAATACCTAGCACTGTTTCAATTATTGGAAAGAAAGATGTGCTTCAAAATATAAATCAAATAAATACACAGGCAGTAGATATACTTGAACTAATGAATAATGAAAATGTTACTGTAGATTTAGATATACCAGAAGGGGTAAGGCTTGCAGAGGGAGAAGGACAGGTTACAGTAACCCTGAATGTAGAAGATATAATTACTAAAACACTAAACTTCACTTTAGAAAATGTAAATATATTAAATCTTTCTCCAGGGCTAAGTATAGCTGAAGAAAGTATGAATAAAACTTTTTCAATTACAATCAAGGGAAGAAGGTCTATAGTTGAAGCTCTAGAGGCAGAAGATATAGAGCTTATACTGGATTTACAAGGCTTAGGAGAAGGAAGCCATAATGTGGAAATTACTGTAAAAGAAGAAGAATTTATCCTATTAACTATATCGCCTGAAAGTATTCAGGTAGACTTGAATAGTGAATAAGGAGGAGGGAAGCTCTTTCCTTCTTCCTTATTGAAAGTAATATAGACTATTTATTTAAAACTACAAGTAAATAAGAAAATAAAGGGGGATTTAAGCTTATGGTGAAAACATTTTCCCAGGTACTTGAAGCTGCCAAGGAAAAAGGTCCTAAAGGATTAGCTGTTGCAGTAGCTGAAGATAAAGAAGTATTAAGAGCTGTTAAGGAGGCAAAGGAACATAATATAGTTGTACCTATTCTGGTAGGGAATAAGGAAAAAATTGAAGAAATTAGCCGCGAAATTGGATTAGACATAAAAAGCATTGAGATTATTGATGAAAAAGATGGAGCCTTAGCAGCCAGAAAGGCTACAGAACTGGTAAGCAGCAGCAAGGCGGATATTTTAATGAAGGGGTTAATTGATACACCCATTATTATGAGGCAGGTACTAGATAAGGAAATAGGCTTAAGGGGGGAAAGTATTATAAGCCATGTGGCTGTATTTGAAGTAGAAAGCTACCATAAGCTTTTATTTGTAACAGATGCTGCCATGAATATAAGTCCAGATTTAAATCAAAAGAAGGATATATTGCTAAATGCTGTAGAACTAGCCCATTCTATGGGAATAAAAGAGCCCAAGGTAGCTGTAATTGCAGCCAATGAAAAGGTTTCAGAAAAGATGGAAGCTACTGTAGAGGCAAAGAAATTGGCTGATATGTATAAGGATGGACAAATAAAGGGCTGTATAGTCGATGGACCCTTTGCCTTGGACAATGCTGTATCAAAGGAATCAGCAAAAACTAAAAAGATAGAATCACCAGTTGCAGGAGATGCAGATATATTACTTATGCCAGATATTGAAGCGGGAAATGTCCTCTATAAATCCCTAACCTTTTTAGCTAAAGCCAAAAGTGCAGGTATTATATTGGGGGCAAGGGCACCTATTGTATTAACATCTAGGGCTGACAGCCAGGAAGCAAAGCTACATTCCATTGCTTTATCTGTATTACTAAGTTCTAAATAAGGAGGTTAACTATGGCAGAAAAATTTAAACTACTAGTTATAAATCCAGGTTCAACCTCAACAAAAATTGCAGTATTTGAAGATGAAAATATTATATTTAGTGAAACCTTAAGGCATTCAGTGGAAGAATTATCAAAATATGAGCATGTAAAGGATCAATATCAGTTTAGATTAGATATTATATTGGATACTTTAAAAAAGAACAATATAGACATTAACACTTTTTCAGCAATAGTAGGCCGTGGGGGACTTTTAAAACCTATAGAAGGTGGTACATACAAGGTCAATGACAAAATGATAGAAGATTTAAATTCATTAGATTTAGGAGAACATGCTTCTGATTTGGGAGGTATGCTGGCATATGGAATAGCCAATAAGATTGGTGTAGAAGCTTATATAGTAGATCCAGTTGTAGTAGATGAACTTCAAGATGTGGCAAGGATTTCTGGCCTGAAGGATATAGAAAGAATTAGCATATTCCATGCTTTAAACCAAAAGGCTGTGGCAAGACGTCATGCTAGGATTAAAGGGGAAAAATATGAGGATTTGAACTTAATAGTAGTCCATCTTGGAGGAGGTATTTCAGTAGGGGCCCATTATAAGGGAAGGGTTATAGATGTGGCAAATGCTCTTAATGGAGATGGTCCTTTCTCTCCAGAAAGAAGCGGGGGGTTGCCGGTAGGAGATTTAGTAAACCTTTGCTATTCGGGGAAGTATACATGTGAAGAAATGAAGAAAAAACTGGTTGGTAAAGGTGGTTTAGTTTCATATTTAGATACTAATAGTGCCATAGAGGTATGCGAAAAAATCAAAAAAGGGGATGAATATGCAAAGCTTGTATACTATGCCATGGCCTATCAAGTTGCCAAAGAAATTGGGGCCTGTGCAGCAGTTTTAAAGGGACAGGTTGATGGGATCCTATTAACTGGTGGTATAGCTTATGACCAAGTATTTACTGATTGGATAAAAGATATGGTAAGCTTCATATCTGAAGTATATATCTATCCTGGAGAAGATGAGCTTACAGCTTTAGCAGAAGGGGCCTTAAGGGTGTTGAAGGGTGAAGAAGCGGCTAAAGAATATAAATAAAATATAGGTGATTTTATGGTATTAAATGATAAAAGAATAAGGATTATAGTAGGCCATTTTGGAAGTGGTAAATCTGAGTTTAGCATTAACTATGCAGTTAAATTAAGCCAGGTGAAAAAAAAGGTAGTTTTAGCGGATTTAGATATAGTTAATTTATATTTCAGGAGTAGGGAAAAGGAAGAGGAGTTAAAAAAGCTGGGAATTAAAGTAATTGGAAGCTCTATTAAAGGCTTGGCTGCTGATTTACCAGCTATTTCTTCTGAAATTTATGGACCTATACAGGATGAAAGTTGTGATCTTGTTATAGATGTAGGAGGAGACCCTAATGGAGCACGGGTTTTAGGAATGTATAGTAACTATTTTACAAAGGATAATTATGATATGTTTTTTGTATTGAATGGAAATAGACCTGAAACTCAAACTGTTAAAAAATCCATTGAATACTTAAGAAAAATTGAAAATACTGCAAGAATTCAGGTAACAGGCATAGTAAATAATACCCATATGTTAAAATCTACAACTTATAAGGATGTATTGAAGGGACAGGCACTGGCTGAAAAATTGTCTCAGGAACTAAATATACCAATTAGATATATATCTGTAATTGAAAAGGTAGTAAAGGATTTACCAGATAATTTAGAAGGTGAAATATTCCCTATTAAACTCTATTTAAGGGAAGAGTGGATGGTCTAATAAATACAAGGGGGGTTTTCAATGGCTAAAGCGAAACCAAAAATTCAAGGCAGAGTCACATTTGAAGAAGATAGATGCAAGGGATGTGGCCTTTGTGTTAATGCATGCCCAGTAAATATAATAAGCTTAGATAACAATAAAATAAATGCAAAAGGATATCATCCAGCTACAGTTACAGATATGGATAAATGTATTGCATGTGCCAGTTGTGCATTAATGTGCCCTGATGTAGTTATAACTGTTGAAAGATTATAGTGAAGGAGGGGTTTAAATGGCTAAAGTTCTCATGAAGGGGAATGAAGCTATAGGAGCAGCTGCTATAGAGGCAGGCTGTAGATATTTCTTTGGGTATCCTATAACTCCTCAAAGTGAACTACCTGAATATATGGCCAGGGAATTACCCAAGGTAGGAGGAGTCTTTTTACAAGCTGAAAGTGAGATTGCTGCTATAAATATGGTATATGGAGCTGCAGGAGCAGGAGCCAGGGTAATGACTTCATCATCAAGTCCAGGGATTTCTTTAAAACAAGAAGGCATATCCTATATTGCAGGTGCTGAGCTTCCCTGTTTAATTGTTAATATTATGAGAGGGGGTCCGGGCCTGGGAAGTATTCAACCATCACAGACAGATTATTTTCAAGCAACCAGGGGTGGAGGAAATGGTGATTATAGAGTAGTTGTTCTAGCCCCTGCCAATGTTCAAGAGCTAGTAGATTTAGTGATGGAAGGCTTTGACATAGCAGACCAATATAGGAATCCGGTTATGGTACTAGGAGACGGAATGATTGGTCAAATGATGGAGCCTGTTGAGTTAAGGAAACCAAAACCAAGAGAATTGCCTCCAAAGGATTGGGCAACAGATGGAACCAAGGGAAAAAGAAAGCCCAATATAATAAACTCTTTGTACCTGGCAGCAGAGGAGTTAGAAGCCCACAACAAGAGGCTACAGGAAAAGTATAGAAAAATAATGGAAAATGAGGTAAAGGTAGAATCCTATAAGATTGAAGATGCAGATGTGGTAATTGCAGCCTATGGAACTACCTCCAGAATAGCCAAAACTGCCATATCCCAATTAGAAAAAGAAGGCTATAAGGTTGGACTTATAAGACCTATTACCTTGTGGCCATATCCATATGATGAATTTGACAAGATAAATGACAAGTGCAAAGGAATATTAACTGTAGAAATGAACTCAGGCCAAATGGTAGATGATGTTAAAATAGCTGTTAAAGGTAGATTTCCAGTATATTTCCATGGAAGGACCGGAGGAATGGTACCTACGCCAAATGAAATAATTGATAAGGTTAAAAAGATCTATGGAGGTGAAATGTAATGGCTATAGTATTTCAAAAGACTAGAGGCTTAACAGATGTTGAGACCCACTATTGCCCTGGATGCACCCATGGTATTGTTCACAGATTAGTAGGAGAAGTTTTAGAAGAGCTGGGAGTTCTTGATATAGCCATAGGCGTTGCACCAGTAGGTTGTGCAGTTCTTGCATATAAATATTTTAATTGTGATATGCACGAAGCAGCCCATGGTAGGGCCCCTGCAGTTGCTACGGGTATCAAAAGAGTGCATCCGGAAAATTTTGTATTCACCTATCAAGGAGATGGTGACTTAGCCTCCATAGGAACAGCAGAAATTGTTCATGCGGCCCACAGGGGAGAGAAAATATCAACAATATTTATAAATAATGCTATATACGGTATGACTGGAGGACAAATGGCCCCAACTACCTTGGTAGGGCAAAAAGCCACAACTGCCCCCTATGGCAGGGATGAAGCCCATTGTGGTAAACCAATAAGAATAGCTGAAATGCTTGCTACTATAGATGGAGCAAAATTTGTGGAAAGGGTAACTGTAACTTCACCAGCCCATGTTAGGAAGGCTAAAAAAGCCATAAAAGAATGTTTTAAGGTACAAATAGAAGGTAAAGGATTTGGAATAGTTGAAGTATTGTCAACTTGCCCTACAAACTGGGGTCTGACACCAACAGAAGCATTAAAATGGCTAGAAGACAATATGATACCCTATTATCCTCTAGGAAACTTTAAAAGGCCAGAGGAGGTGGAGTAATGGAAGAAAGGGTTATTATGGCTGGATTTGGAGGACAGGGAGTAATGGCCATGGGCCAGTTATTAACTTATGCAGGTATGCTTGAGAATAAACATGTTTCCTGGTTACCATCCTATGGACCAGAAATGCGTGGAGGTACAGCAAATTGTAGTGTTGTAGT
>JAAYHM010000031.1 GCA_012735405.1 Tissierellia bacterium
CACCTACTAACGAAGAACTTGCAGAATATTTAAATCTTTCATTAAAGGAAATAGAGGACACCCTGGCAGAAACAGCTAATTTTAATGTAACCAGTTTGGAAGAGCTACTTATAAATCAAGGTGAATATTATATAGATGATTCAAAAGGAAAAACCACACCTGAAAATATTCTTGAAAAAAAAGAACTTTGTAGGATTCTAGGTGACATAATAGATAAACTACCCGAAAACCAAAAAACAGTTATTGCATTGTATTATTATGAAGAATTAACTTATAAAGAGATTGGAAAAATCATGAATTTATCTGAATCAAGAATTTCACAAATACATAGTAAGGCTATTTTAAATATTAAAAATAAACTGATGCAATTTGGCATTAAGGGCTATTAATTAGAGGGGTGCTAAAATGCAAAAAATTATCATGAATTCCCAAATTGAAATATCTAGGGATGGACTTAAAGCTTATATGACTCTATTAGAAAAAGATAAAAATAACAATAATATTGAAAAGACAATTGATGAAATAAAAAGCATAATAAAGGTAGGTCTTAATATAGAGAAAGTTAAAAAGGTACTTTATGATGGCATAACAAACGAAAGGATTCAAATCGCTGAAGGAATTCCACCAATAGACGGAAAAGATGGTTATATTAAGTACAATTTTGACATTAAAAAGAAGGGGACCCCTAAAATATTAGAAGATGGATCGGTTGACTATAAGGAACTTGATATTATTAATAATGTAGCTGTAGGTGAGATATTAGCTGAAATAATTCCTCCACAAGAAGGTAAGCCAGGTAAAAAAGTAACTGGGGAGACTATCCCTTATAAAAGAGGAAAGGAACCTAAAATCAATTATGGGAAAAATGTGTATTTATCAAAAAATAATAATGCATTAATAGCTAAAAAAAGTGGTTTAGTAACTTTTATAAATAATAAACTAGTAGTTTTAGATGTATACGAAGTTGATAATGTAGATAATAGTGTAGGAAATATAAATTTTGATGGGACAGTTATCGTTAAGAAAAATGTGTTAAATGGGTTTAAAATTACAGCAAAAGGAGATGTACAAGTAAATGGAATAATAGAAGGAGGTTATATAGAAAATACTGGTAATGTTATAGTAAAGCGGGGCATTCAAGGATATAATAAGCTTGTTGTAAGATCTTTAGGAAATATAACATCAAAATTTATTGAGAATGCAAAAATAATTTCAGAAAAAGATATTTATGCAGAAATGATACTACATAGTGAAGTATCTTGCAAAGGAAGTGTGAATTTATATGGTAGGAGAGGATTAATTGTAGGTGGAGTTGTAAGATCTGGAAAAGAAATATGTGCTAAAACAGTAGGTTCTGTAATGCATACAACTACAATACTTGAAGTAGGGATAGATCCAGAAATAAAAGATAGACTTGAAAACATAAAACATGAAATTAATGTAAAAGAAAATGAATTAAAAAAAATTATAAAAACTTACAAGTTATTGGAAAGGCTAAAAAAAGCAAATAGATTGGATAATAAAAAAGATCAATTATACAAAAAGGTAGAAAAAACCAAAATTGTATTAATGGAAGAGTTAGAAAGGTTAAATAATGAGTACATGCAATTAAATAAACAGATTATGAGTATTACAGAAGGTAAAATAAAAGTTTTAGATGTAGTTTATCCAGGGGTCAAAGTTATTATCGGTAATAGTTCATTTACTGTTAGAGAAGAGATGAAAAGGTGTACCTTTTATATTGAAGGTGGAGAGATAAAAATAGGCACTTATTAGGAGTGATAATATGCCTATAAGGCCAATTGATTATATTAATGTAATTTCAAAATCACAGGAAGTTACCAGAATAAGGCATAATGAAAATGAAAAAGCAAATATACAATTTCAACAAGGTATAATCAATCAGAAAAAGCATATTGAGGCGGAATTAAATAGAATTAAAAAAACTAATAAAAGTGAATACAAAATAATAGATAGTCATGGTAGTAAGGAAGAAAGCAGCAGTAATAACAAAAACAAAAAAAAGTATAAAAAGGGCAAAAATAAAGGATCTGTTGATGCTGGCGCAAATATTGATATAAAAATATAGTATGAGGTGATTATTATAACAACCTTATTAAATGTTATTGGTATTATATGTATACTGATGTCATTAATAATTATAAGAAAGACAGTAAATAGAGAAGAATATATATACGAAGATATAAAAAATAAATATGAAGATATAAAATATTATTATAGAACTATAAATAATGTTGTGGATAGTTTAAGTAATGCGCTTCAAGGGAGTATAAATATAATTGAAAATTATGATTCTGAAAAAACTATGAAAGATAATATTAGTAATTGCAAAATTTATAGCTATCCAAAGAAGGAAATAACTAGAGAAAAACAATTTAAAGATAATAGTAGGGATGTGATTAACAAAATAATAGAATTAAAAAATAAAGGAATTGCAAGTAAAGATATTGCTAAAATTTTAAATAAAGGTGTTAGGGAAGTGGAAATAATAATAAAAATGCTAGAAAATAATTAATATTATTTTATAAATTATTGAATAAACTAAAAGATTGTGTTATACTACTAGAGTGATTACGCACATATTCTGATATTTAAAGGTGTGCCCAGATGGGTTCTTTAAATAGATGAGGAATATGGAGGAATAAAACAATGGAGGTGAATTTTTTATGTCAGTAGTTACAATGAAATCTTTATTAGAAGCTGGTGTACATTTTGGCCATCAAACAAGAAGATGGAATCCTAAAATGGCTCAGTATATTTTTACTGAGAGAAATGGTATTTACATTATTGATTTACAAAAAACTGTTAAACTAGTTGATGAAGCTTACAATTTTGTAAAAGATTTAGTTGCAGAAGGCGGAGAAATACTTTTTGTTGGTACTAAAAAACAAGCACAAGAAGCAATAGAATCTGAAGCTAAAAGATGTGGTATGCATTATGTAAATCAAAGATGGCTTGGAGGTATGTTAACAAACTACAAAACAATAAGAAAAAGAATTGATAGACTTCATGAGCTAGTAAAAATGGAAGAAGAAGGCATTTTCCAAGTACTACCTAAAAAAGAAGTTATAAAACTAAAACATGAAAGAGAAAGATTAGAAAAGTTTTTAGGTGGAATAAAAAACATGAACAAGCTTCCAGATGCCTTGTTTGTAGTTGATCCAAGAAAGGAAAAAATAGCAGTAAGTGAAGCTAGAATATTAGGTATCCCAGTAGTTGCCATTGTAGATACTAATTGTGATCCAGATGAAATAGATTATGTAATACCTGGTAATGATGATGCAATTAGAGCTGTTAAATTATTAACTGAAACTATAGCTAATGCCGTACTAGAAGGCAAGCAAGGCGAACAATTCGAAGATTCAGATGAAAATAAAGAAATAGCAGAAGAAGAATAGTAAACAAGGTAAGGGTTTAAGGAGCTAGCTCTTTTTACTCTTACCATTTTTTAACAATATAGGAGGGATAAAATGAGTATAAGTGCACAGCAAGTTAAAGAACTTAGAGAAAAGACTGGAGCAGGTGTTCTTGATTGTAAAAAAGCCCTTGTTGAGGCAGATGGAGATATGGAAAAAGCTATTGTTATTTTAAGAGAGAAAGGTTTATCACAAGCGGCTAAAAAGTCTAGTAGAATTGCTGCAGAAGGTATAGTAGATTCATATATACATGCGGGTGGAAGAATAGGTGTACTTATTGAAGTAAATTCTGAAACAGACTTTGTAGCAAAAAATCAAGAATTTAAAGAGTTTGTAAGGAATATGGCTATGCAAGTTGCTGCAGCAAATCCTAAATATATCTCTAAAGAGGACGTACCAGCTGAAGAGGTAGAAAAAGAAAAAGCAATTCTTAAACAGCAAGTTGTTAATGAAGGAAAGCCAGAACATATAGCTGAAAAAATAGTTGAAGGAAGATTAGAAAAGTTTTATGAAGAAGTATGCTTATTAGAGCAGCCTTATATTAGAGAACCAAAGATGAAGGTAAAAGATTTGCTAAATGAAAAGATAGCAAAAATAGGTGAAAATATAAGGATAAGAAGATTTGCAAGATTTGAAGTTGGAGAAGGACTTGAAAAAAGAGAGGAAAATTTTGCTGAAGAAGTTGCAAAACAAATGAAACAGTAATTAAATGGAGAACACTAGTTGTTCTCCATTTAAGTAGGATTTTAGATAATACGAGGAGGATTCTTATGGCGGAACCTATTTATAAAAGAGTTGTACTAAAACTAAGCGGAGAAGCCCTATCAGGAGACAAGGGTTATGGAATTGATATTAATACTATATATAGAATAGCTGAACAAGTAAAAAAATTACATTCCCTTAATGTAGAAATAGCAATTGTAGTAGGCGGAGGTAATTTTTGGAGGGGCAGAGATGCTAAAAAAATAGATAGGACAACTTCAGATTATATGGGGATGTTAGGAACGGTTATAAATGCGCTTGCCTTGCAGGATTCATTAGAAAAAATTGGAGTTACTACTAGGGTACAAACGGCTATAGAAATGAGACAAATTGCTGAACCCTATATTAGGAGAAGGGCTATTAGGCATTTAGAGAAAGGCAGAGTTGTAATTTTTGCTGCAGGTTCCGGGAATCCCTATTTTTCAACAGATACTACTGCAGCATTAAGGGCTGCTGAAATAGAAGCTGATGTAATATTATTAGCTAAAAAGGGTGTGGATGGAGTTTATGATTCTGATCCACATATTAACTCGACTGCTAAGAAGTTTGATAGTCTAAATTACATAGATATCTTAAATATGGGATTAGGGGTTATGGACTCTACTGCAACTTCCTTATGTATGGACAATAAAATACCACTAATTGTATTTGGCATAGATGAGCCAAGCAATATTGTTGATGTGGTATTGGGTAAAAAAATAGGAACTTATGTAAAGGAGGGATAATTATGTATTTAGACGTTCACAAAGAATCTGAAGAGAGAATGAAGAAGACAATTGAAATTTATAAAGAAGAGTTAAAAAGTATTAGAGCTGGAAGAGCGAATCCTGCCTTGTTAGATCAGATATCTGTTGACTATTACGGAACAAGAACTCCTCTAAAACAAGTTGCTAGTATTACTGCTCCAGAGCCAAGACTTCTAGTTGTCCAACCTTGGGATGTAAATTTAATTCCAATTATTGAAAAGGAGATTCTTAAATCTGATTTAGGTTTAAACCCTTCTAATGATGGAAAGGTTATTAGGCTTCCTATCCCATTACTAACAGAGGAAAGAAGAAAAGAATTAGTTAAGTTAGTAAAGAAAAGCTGTGAAAATGCAAAGATTTCAATAAGAAACATTAGAAGAGAAACTATCGATGTTATAAAAAAGATGGAGAAGAACAAAGAATTGAGTGAAGATGATAGAAAGGCTGCAGAAAATGAGACTCAGAAGATTACTGATAAATACATTGAAATGATTGATGAATTGACAAAGAAAAAAGAGGAAGAATTGTTGGAAGTATAAAATTCCCCTTCTACATAGGAGGGGAATTTAACAATAGGAGGAATGCTTATGAATAAGGATAATGCTATAGAATTAAAAAACAAAATTGATGTAAATAGGTTGCCCAAACATATTGGTATTATTATGGATGGAAATGGTAGATGGGCAAAAAAAAGAGGGCTTCCTAGAACAGCAGGCCATAGAGAAGGGGTAAAAAGGGTAACGGAAATAGTGGAAGCTGCTTATAATCTTAATGTACAATACCTTTCACTTTATGCATTTTCTACAGAGAATTGGAAAAGACCAAAAAATGAAATAGAAACATTGATGAAATTGTTGATTCAATATATAGACAAAGAAATAGAAAAAATTCATAATAATAATATAAAAGTACAAACTATGGGAGATCTATCAAAACTTCCACTACCTGTGATAAAGGAAGTCAATAGAGCTGTTGAACTTACAAAAAATAATACAAAAATGGTTTTAAACATAGGGCTAAATTATGGAGGAAGAGATGAAATTATAAGAGCTGTGAAGAATATTTTAGATGATTTTAAATTGGGTAAAATAAAAAAGGAAGATATTAATGAAGAAAATTTTAAAAACTATCTTTATACTAAGGATATACCTGACCTTGACTTGTTAATAAGACCTAGCGGAGAATTAAGACTTAGCAATTTTATGCTTTATCAAGTCGCTTATACTGAGTTCTGGTTTTCCGATATTTATTGGCCTGATTTTAAAGAGAAACACTTATATCAAGCTATTATTGATTATCAAAAAAGGGACAGAAGATTTGGGGGAGTTTAGGTGAAATCATTAATTATAAGATCTATTAGCGGTTTAACCTTAGTTATATTGACTATTTTTGCAATAAAGTTAGGTAATATATATTTGTATGGATATGTTTTTTTATTATCAATAATAGGAATTAGTGAATTTTATGATGCAGTAAAGAATATAAATATCAAGCCAATAAAATTGATAGGTTACATTGCTTGCGTAATTTTTTTATTGAATTCAATAGGTATTCTATGGGCAAAAGTATCCTATATTTTTATTTTTGTTTCTATTCTTCTATTAGTATGTTATTTTACAAATAAAAAAGTTAAATTTTCTGATGTAATTGCAACTTTTTTTAGTATTTTTTACATACCTTTTTTGTTACAACATATTATATACTTAAGTAATGGAATTTATATATGGTTAGTTTTTATAATAGCATGGGGTACCGATACTTTTGCATACGTTTTTGGGATGCTATTTGGAAAGCATAAATTATGCCCAAGTTTAAGTCCTAAAAAGACTATAGAGGGTTCTATTGGTGGTATAATAGGAGCTATTGGTTTAACATATTTATATATAAAATATTTAGAAATTGATGCCTATTGGGCATTTTTACTAATAGCTTTTATTGGTTCTATTGTAGCACAAATAGGAGATCTTACAGCTTCTAAAATAAAGAGAGTTACCGGGATAAAAGATTTTGGTTTTATAATGCCTGGCCATGGAGGAGTGCTAGATAGATTTGATAGTATATTATTTATAGCTCCTTATACATATTATATATCTAAATTATTCTTATAGTATAGATTGGAGAGTGGTTTAAATGATTACTGCAATAGCTGCAATTTTTGTTTTTTTAATGGTAATTTTATTCCATGAGTTTGGGCATTTTATTGCTGCAAAATCTGTTGGTATTAAAGTCAATGAATTTTCAATTGGTATGGGTCCAAAAGTATTTCAAAAGAAAAAAGGCGAAACTAAGTATAGCCTTAGATTATTACCAATAGGTGGTTATGTTAGTATGGAAGGTGAAGATGAAAAGAGTGATGATCCAAGAAGTTTTAACAAAGCTTCACCATTGGCAAGAATTATTACAGTTTCTGCTGGTGCAATAATGAATTTTATTTTAGCTATAATTGTATTAATTATAGTATCTTTTAATGTTGGAACCCCTACTACAACTGTAGAAGAGACTATAGAGAATTCTCCAGCAGAAAGAGCTGGTATATTAAATGGAGATGTTATTAAAAGTATTAACAATATAGAAGTAAAAGATTGGAATTCTATAGTTAATACAATTAGCAATTCAAGTCCTGATGAAGAAATAACTATAAGTATTGTAAGAGATGGAGAAAATATTACTATTTCAATGATTCCTACTTTAAGTGAAGAAGATAATAGGGTTATTATTGGTATAATACCTAAATACGAAAGGTCCATTTCAGCAGCTATTGCTGGTGGTTTTAAGGAAACTGGACAAATGTTTCAAGTAATGTTCGATTTTATTAGAATGCTTTTTAAGGGACAGGTTAGTACAAAGGATTTATCTGGGCCTGTAGGTGTTATTTATACAATTGGTGAGGCTGCAAAATATGGGATAATTAACCTTTTATACCTTTTAGGATTTATAAGTGTAAATTTAGGTGTATTTAACCTATTTCCATTGCCTGCTTTAGATGGTAGCAGGATAGTGTTTATTTTAATTGAATTAATTAGGGGAAAACCAATAAGCCCAGAGAAGGAAGGATACGTTCATTTCATAGGATTTATACTCTTAATGTTACTAATGGCAGTAGTAACCTATACTGATATAAATAGATTCAACATATTTGGCAGGTGATATTATGAATAGAAGAAAGACCAGGAAGATAATGGTTGGGGATGTAGCCATAGGTGGAGATAGCCCTATAACTGTTCAGTCTATGACAAACACGATTACAAAGGATGTAAAATCAACAGTAAAACAAATTAAAGAGCTTGAAGAAGCAGGATGCCATATAGTAAGGGCTGCCATAACGGATTTTGAGGATGCAAAAGCAATTAGAGAAATTAAAAAGAGAATAAAGATTCCTTTTATTGCAGATATTCAATTTGATTATAAACTAGCTATAAAAGCAGCAGAATATGGTGCTGATTGCTTGAGAATAAATCCCGGCAATATTGGTTCTAAAGAAAAAATAAAAGAAGTTGTTAGATGTTTGAAAGAAAGAAATATACCTATTAGGGTAGGTGTAAATTCAGGATCAATAAAGAAGGAGTTTTTGGAAAAATATAAAGGTGTAAATGCTAATTCCATGGTATATAGTGCTTTAGAGCAAATTAGATTGTTAGAGGACATGGGCTATAATGAGATAAAAGTATCTTTAAAGGCTAGTAATGTAAGATTGACTATCGAAGCCTATGAAAAAATTTCAGAGATTATAGATTATCCATTACATTTAGGTGTTACAGAAGCAGGACCTATCTGGAGGGGTACTATAAAATCTAGTGTTGGAATAGGAGCATTATTGGCAAAAGGTATAGGAGATACTATTAGAGTTTCTTTAACTGGAAATCCTGTGGAAGAAGTAAAGGTAGGTAGAGAAATTCTTAGATCCTTAGGTCTACTTAATGAAGGGGTAGAGATAATTTCTTGTCCAACATGTGGGAGGACTAAAATTAAATTGCTCAATATGGTTGAAGAAGTTGAGGAAAAACTAAAAAATGTTAATAAACCCCTAAAGGTGGCTATTATGGGGTGTGCAGTTAATGGGCCAGGTGAAGCAAAAGAAGCTGATATAGGTATTGCTGGTGGACAAGGAGAAGGTTTAATATTTAAAAAAGGGAAAATAATTAAGAAGGTTAAGGAAGAATACTTAATTGATGAGTTATTAAAAGAGATAGAAAATATATAACTTAGAGGTGTTTTTGAAATGTTAACGGTCAAAGATGTAGTACTTAGGCTTCTATTGTCTCTTTTACTATCAAGTATAATTGGTTTAGATAGGGAAAGCATAAATAAACCTGCTGGATTAAGAACCCATGTACTTGTCTCTTTAGCATCTACATTAATTATGCTTCTTACTTTCTATTTAAATGGGCTTTATGGATCCCATGAATTTACTGATAGACTTGCAGCTCAGGTAATCAGTGGAGTAGGTTTTTTGGGAGCTGGTACTATTTTGAGAAGAGATAAGGGTGGAGTAACAGGTTTAACAACTGCTGCAAGCCTATGGGCAGTAGCAGCCATTGGCTTAACTGTAGGTGCTGGATTTTATTTTGGTGCAATTTTAACAACTATTCTAGTAATTATAATATTAATAGCATTTCAAAGACTTGGTAGCTTTTTTGCTAAAAGAAGAAGAGGCCATATAACAAATATCTCTGTTATATCTATAGATAAGCCTGGCCAAATCGGGAAAATAGGGCAAGTTCTTGGAGAATATAATGTTAATATTAATAGCATAAATATAGAACACAGAGATGAAAGGCTAATAAATATAGAAATGGAAGTATCTTTTAAGGAATTAGATAAAAAATATGAAGTTATAAAAAACTTAGCTTCTATAGAAGATATACTGGAAGTATCCCAATACAAATAAAGGGGGCAAATAAAATAGGATGACTCAATCTAGAATAACATTGGATAAGTTATTTGAAAGAAATAATATTGAAACAGAATCCTATATGAGTTCCATTTATATAGAGGGAGTAAAGTTATTTACTAAGGATAATAGACTAGAGATTACAATGACATCAGATGATTTAATATCCGAAAGTATAATATTGAATATTAAAGAATTTTTTGAGAGTAAATTTAAGGATGTTAATATAGATATAAATTTCAAATATGCTGTTTCTAATGATGCTGAAAAAATATTGGATAAGTATTGGAATAATATTTTACAATATATCGAAAATAGAATTCCTTCAAGTAAAACTTGGATTAATGATTTAGAATATTCTTTTGATAAGGACACAATAACTTTATACCCTGATACTAAAGGTACAAAATATGCAATGCAGGTAAATGATATAACTAATCTAATAAAAGAGAAGATTAAAAGTGAATTTGATGTTGATGTGCAAATAAAAATAGACGATTCAAAGGTAGTGGATAATGGTATAGAATTTATGGAAGAAAGGGAAAAAGAGGAGAAAAAAATTTGTTTAGACATTCTTAGCAATAATGGAAATACTTCTAAATCAGTAGAAAATAATAATTTAAAAAATAACTATATTTTTGGTAAAGAAATAAGTGAGTACCCTATTAAAATTGATGATATAAATTCCGATACTGGTTCAGCCGTAATTGCAGGTGAAATATTTGATTTGGAATTAAAAGATATAAAAGGCAATAGAAAGGTAGTTACTTTTAATATTACTGATTTTACTAATTCTATAACTTGTAAAATATTTTTAAACGAAAAAGAATTTAATGATTTTGTGTCAAATGTTAAAGAGGGAGTATATGTTAAGGTAAAAGGAGATATAGCATATGACAATTATTTAAGGTGTCAAGTTTTAATGATTAAAGCTTTAAATGTTTGGCAAAAAGAAGAAAGAATGGATACCTCAAAAGAAAAAAGAGTGGAACTTCATTTACATACTCAAATGAGTGCAATGGATGGAATTTCTAATTTTAAAGAAATAGCGAAAAGAGCCAAAAAATGGGGCCATAGAGCCATTGCCATTACTGATCATGGAGTAGTACAAGGATTCCCTGAGGCTATGAATGTTGCAAAGGATGTAGGGATAAAGGTTATATATGGTGTAGAAGGATATTTACTAAATGATAAGAAACCTATTTTATCTAATTACCAAGAAAATAAAAAATATGATACATTTGTAGTATTTGATATAGAAACTACTGGTTTATCTCCAAAAAATGACATGATAACAGAGATAGGCGCAGTAAAAATAGAAGATGGCAAAATAGTAGATGAATTTAATCAGTTAATTAACCCTGGAAGAAAAATACCAGATAATATTGTAAAGTTAACAGGAATAACAGATGAAATGGTAAAAGATAAGCCAACCATTGAGGAAGTATTACCTAATTTTGAAAGATTCATTGAAGATGCAGTTCTAGTAGCCCATAATGCTTCCTTTGATGTTGGATTTATAAGATATAAATTCTCTAGAATAGGGAAGGAGATTAATAACCCTGTTTTAGATACTTTAGAGCTTTCTAGAGCCCTCTTTCCTCAATTAAAAAGCCATAAACTAAATATTATTGCAAAGCATTTAAATATAGATTTAATTAATCATCATAGGGCTGTTGATGATGCCAAAGCTACAGCAGAAATTTTTCTTAAGTCTTTAGAGATTTTATCTTCAAAAGGAATCAAAAATATTAATAGAGTGAATGAACTAGTGGAAGATAAAAGCGATGCCAAGGGAGAAACTTTTCATGTGGTGATACTGGCGAAAAATTTAATAGGATTAAAAAATCTCTATAAGCTGATATCAGAGTCCCATATAAACCATTTTTACAGAAGGCCTAGAATACCAAAATCATTGTTAAATAAGTATAGAGAAGGCTTAATTATAGGAAGCGCGTGTGAAGCCGGAGAATTATATAGGGCTATACTTAGCAATAAAGATGGAGATGAAATAAAAGAAATTGTAAAATTTTATGATTATTTAGAGATCCAGCCATTAGATAATAATATGCATTTAATTAGAAATGGTTTGGTAAGAGGAAAAGAAGATTTAATTGAAATAAATAGAAAAATTGTAGAATTGGGTAAACAGTATGGGAAAATAGTTGTTGCAACTGGGGATGTTCATTTTCTTGATCCTGAAGATGAAATATATAGGAGAATTTTAATGACTGGTCAAGGTTATTCAGATGCTGAATATCAGCCACCTCTATATTTTAAAACCACTGATGAAATGTTAAAGGAGTTTGAATATCTGGGTGAAGATATAGCTTATGAAGTTGTGGTCAAAAATACAAATATTATATGTGATATGATTGAAGAAATACAACCTATTCCTGATGGTACTTATCCTCCAGAAATAGATGGCGCAGAAGAAGAACTAAGGAATATGACATATGAAAGGGCAATTGAGATATATGGGGAGCCATTGCCCAAAATAGTTAAAGAAAGGTTAGATAAAGAATTGAATTCAATTATAAAAAATGGTTATGCTGTAATGTATGTTATTGCTCAAAAGCTGGTATCAAAATCACTAGATGATGGGTATTTAGTAGGTTCAAGGGGCTCAGTTGGTTCCTCTTTTGCTGCAACGATGAGTGGCATTACAGAAGTTAATCCATTACCTCCTCACTATATATGCCCAAATTGTAAATTTAGCGAATTCATAGAAGATGGTTCTGTAGGTTCTGGTGTAGATATGCCTGATAAGAATTGTCCTATTTGCAATACAAAGCTAACAAAAGATGGGCATGATATTCCTTTTGAGGTATTTTTAGGATTTGAAGGAGACAAAGAGCCTGATATTGACCTAAATTTTGCAGGCGAATACCAAGCAAGGGCACACAAATATACTGAGGAGTTGTTTGGCGAAGGTTATGTATTTAGAGCAGGTACCATAGGAACTATTGCAGAAAAAACTGCTTATGGGTTTGTAAAGAAATATTTTGAACAAAAAGGAATAAGTCCGCACCCAGCAGAAATAAATAGACTTGTAAGAGGATGTACTGGAATAAAAAGGACATCAGGTCAACATCCTGGAGGAGTCATGATTGTGCCCAAACATAAAGATATCCATGATTTTACACCTGTCCAGTATCCAGCTGATGATAAATCATCTGGGGTTATTACTACACATTTTGATTATCATGCCATAAGCAGTAGTATATTGAAGTTAGACGTTTTAGGACATGATGTTCCTACTATTATAAGAATGCTGGAAGATTTAACTGGAGTTGATCCAAGAAAAATACCATTGGATGATAAGGAAACTATGAGGATTTTTACAAGTACTGATCCTCTTAATTTAAAAGAAGAAATAAATACTGAAATAGGTACCTTAGGTATACCTGAATTTGGAACCAAGTTTGTTAGGCAGATGCTAATAGATACAAGACCCACTACTTTTGCAGAACTGGTTAGAATAAGTGGATTATCTCATGGTACAGATGTTTGGATAAATAATGCACAGGATCTAGTAAGAAACGGCATTGCTCCTTTAAGTAAAGTTATCTCTACAAGGGATGACATAATGCTATATTTAATTTATCAGGGATTAGATAAAAAAAGGGCATTTAAAATTATGGAAAGGGTAAGGAAAGGAAAAGGCCTTACTGATGAAGATAAAGAGTATATGAGAAGTTTTAACGTCCCAGAGTGGTATATTGAATCGTGTGAAAAAATTAAATATATGTTTCCAAAAGCTCACGCTGTTGCATATGTAATGATGTCTTTTAGAATTGCTTATTTTAAAGTCCATTATCCTGAAGCTTTTTATGCTACTTACTTTACTACGAAAGCACAGGATTTTGATGCTGGATTAATACTCAAGGGAAAGGATGCTGTAAACAAAAAAATCATTGAGCTTGAAAAATTAGGAAATAATATGACAGCAAAAGAAAAAAATTTATTAACAGTTTTAGAAGTAGTCCAGGAAATGTATGCAAGAGGATTTACTTTTGCTCCATTAGATTTATACAAATCTGATAGCGATAAATTCATTATTGGGAACAATGGAATAATTCCTCCTTTAAAGACGCTGGAAGGTGTTGGAGAAACTGCAGCTAGAAAAATAGTAGAGGAAAGAAATAGAGGAAAATTTATTTCTATTGAAGATTTGATTAGACGAACAAGAGTAAGTAAAACTGTTATAGAAGCCTTAAAGGACCAGGGATGCTTAAAAGATTTACCGGAGAGTAACCAAATTAGCCTATTTAATATTTGATTTTTGTTAGTTTTATGCTATAATTGTAATGAAAGAACTTGTAAGACAATAATAGTGCAGAGAATAAAGAGTGGGTAAGTCCCACTCTTATTTGTTTAATAATCCAAATGATATAAAAGTATATTTATATTTGTAATACAAAAAATACATATTAATCTTGTGGAGGTGATAATATGAGTAGAAATTTGGTAAATAAAATTAGGGAGTATTGTGAACCAATGATTGAAGATTTGGGATATGAGCTTGTTGATATAGAATATGTAAAGGAAAATAATGATAGGTTTTTAAGGTTCTATATATGGAAAGCAGAAGGAATAACAATTGATGATTGTCAAAGGGTAAGCGAAGTAATAGGTGAAAAGCTAGATGAACTAGATCCTATAAAAGAAAGCTATTATTTAGAAGTTTCATCGCCTGGATTAGATAGGCCATTGAAAACAGATAAAGACTTAAAAAGAAATTTGGGAAAAGACATTGAAGTAAGCCTTTATAAGAATTTAGATGGAAAAAAGAAATATTATGGCCAATTAGTTGACTTTACTGAAGATTATATAAAAATAAAAACGGAAAATTTAGAAGAAAAGATAATTGAAAGAGATATTGTTTCGAATATAAAATTATGGTTAAAATTCTAAGGGAGGTTTTATTTAATGAATGCAGAGTTTATTGAAGCTCTTGAGGAAATTGAAAGGGACAAGGGGATACCTAAGGAGGTTATATTTGAAGCTTTAGAAGCAGCACTTATTTCAAGTTATAGGAAAAATTTTGGAACATCACAAAATGTGGAAGTTATTGTTGATAGAGAAACTGGTAACGTTGAAGTGTATGCAAAAAAGACGGTGGTAGAAGAAGTAAAGAATTCTCTTTTAGAAATTGATTTGGAAGAGGCAAAAAAAATAGATGATAAATATAAATTAGGTGATATAGTTATGATAAAAATTACACCTAGAAATTTTGGAAGAATAGCAGCACAAACTGCTAAGCAAGTTGTAATACAAAGAATAAAAGATGCAGAAAGAGATGTAATATATGAGGAATTTGTTAATAGGGAAAATGAAATAATAACAGGATTAGTACAAAGAATTAGCAAAAATATTGTTTATGTAGACTTAGGTAAAACAGAAGGCATATTACCTCCCACTGAGCAAATAGAAGGGGAAGTTTATAATCAAGGTGATAGAATAAAGTTATATATCCTTGAAGTTAAGAAAACAACAAAAGGCCCCCAGATAATTTTGTCAAGATCTCATCCAGGACTTGTAAAAAGGTTATTTGAATTAGAAGTGCCAGAAATTCATGACGGTATTGTTGAAATTTATGCAATATCAAGAGAAGCTGGTTCTAGAACAAAAATAGCAGTATACTCAAAAGACCCTAATGTGGAACCTGTTGGAGCATGTGTAGGTATAAAAGGAAGTAGGGTTAAAGCTATAGTAGATGAGCTTAATGGAGAAAAAATTGACATTGTAGTCTGGAGTAAAAATATAGAAGAATTTATAGCTAATAGCTTAAGCCCTTCCAGTGTGTTAAAGGTAGAAATTGATGAAAAGAATAAAACTGCTTTGGTAGTTGTTCCTGATTACCAATTATCATTAGCTATAGGAAAAGAAGGGCAGAATGCAAGGCTGGCTGCAAAATTAACAAATTGGAAAATTGATATTAAAAGTGAGAGCCAATATAAGGCAATGTTAGAGAATCAAAATAAATCATCATAATTTTGATGGGGTGATATTGTGAGAAAGAAAAAAATTCCTATGAGAAAATGTGTTGCTTGTAATGAAAACAAGCCAAAGAAAGAATTGATAAGAGTTGTTAGAAACACTGAAGGCGTTGTACAAGTAGATTTGACTGGTAGGGTTAATGGTAGAGGTGCTTATATTTGTCCAGATTTAGACTGCTTAGAGCAAGTAAAAAAATCTAAAAGGCTTTCAAAAACATTAGAAATTGAAGTGCCAGATGAAATTTTTGATCAATTATATGATATTATTAAAAGTAGAGAAGAATAAATAAAGCAATTATCACCTTAAAAACATAGGGGGTGTATAGTTTGAACAAAGTAAGAGTATATGAATTAGCAAAGGAACTAAAAATGACTAGTAAAGAACTAGTAGCAAAGATAAAAGAATTAGATATAAATATTAGCAGCCATATGAGTTCCTTAGAAAAAGAAGAAGCTGAAATGATAAAAGAACTAATAGAAGAAGAAAGGGATTTAAAAAAATCTAAGAGGAACAATAAAAAAATAGATAAAAATGAAAGGAAACCAAAAAAACAAATAGAAATGGATAAAAAGGAAACAAAAAGTAAAGATAAAAGAAGTGGCAAGAAGCAAGAAGTAAAAACAATAGAAATAGAAGACAATATCACTGTAAGAGAATTAGCTGATAAAATTGATATAAATCCAACTGAATTAATAACAAAATTAATAGGTTTTGGAATTATGGCTTCTATAAATGAATCTATAGATTATGATACGGCAGCTATAGTTGCTGAAGAATATGGTGTTAAGGTAGTTAGATCAGAAACCCAGGAAAGTGAAGAAGAATTTAATTTTGATTATGAAGATGATCCAAAAGATTTAAAACCAAGGGCGCCTATAGTTACTGTAATGGGCCATGTTGATCATGGTAAAACATCTTTATTGGATTCTATAAGGAAAACTTCAGTTACCAAACAAGAAGCTGGCGGGATAACTCAGCATATAGGAGCTTCAATAGTTAATGTAGGAGATAAAAAGATTATTTTCTTAGATACTCCAGGTCATGAAGCATTTACATCTATGAGAGCTAGAGGAACACAGGTGACAGATATTGCAGTCTTAGTAGTAGCTGCAGATGATGGGGTTATGCCTCAAACTATAGAAGCAATTAACCACGCTAAAGCTGCTAATGTACCAATTATAGTTGCAATAAATAAAATGGATAAACCAGAAGCAAATCCTGATAGGGTTAAACAAGAGCTAGTTGAACATGGACTGGTACCTGAAGATTGGGGTGGAGATACAATTACTGTACCAGTTTCTGCTTTAAAGGGCCAAGGTATTGATGAATTATTAGAGATGATATTATTGGTTGCTGAAATTCAGGAACTAAAGGCAAATCCAGATAGACCTGCAGTAGGTACAGTTATAGAAGCCCAATTAGATAAGGGTAAAGGGCCAATGGCCACTGTTATTATAGAAAAAGGCACTTTACATGTTGGAGATATAGTTGTATGTGGAAGCACCCACGGTAGGGTTAGGGCAATGTTTGATGATAAAGGAAAGAATGTAAAAAAAGCAGGCCCTTCCATACCAGTTGCAATTTTAGGTCTTTCAGAAGTGCCGGAATCTGGAGATAAATTATATGCAGTAGAAGATGAAAAGATAGCGAAAAGTTATGCTGAAAAGAAAAAAGAAAAAATGAGAGAAGAGCATCTTAAAGCTACTCAGAAGGTTTCACTAGATGATTTATTTGAAAGAATACAACAAGGCGAAATGAAGGAACTTAACATAATAATTAAAGCTGATACAAGGGGCACAATAGATGCTTTAAGAAAATCCTTAGAGAAATTTGAGAGTGAAGAAGTTAGAGTTCATATAATCCACGAAGGGGTAGGAGGAATTACAGAAAGTGATGTATTGTTAGCTTCAGCATCCAATGCTATTATAATAGGATTTAACGTAAGACCTACTTTAAGTGCCCAAAATATGGCGAAGAATGAGAAAGTAGATATTAGGACCTATAGGGTTATATATGAAGCATTGGAAGATATTGAAGCTGCTATTAAGGGTATGCTAGAACCAAAATTAGTAGAAGAAACAATAGGAAGGGCAGAAGTTAGAGCTACATTTAGAGTACCAAATGTAGGCACAGTAGCAGGGATATATGTACAACAAGGTAAAATAACAAGAAATAGTATTATAAGGTTGCTAAGAAATGATGTAGTAGTATATGAGGGCAAAGTATCATCACTTAAACGATTTAAAGATGATGTTAGAGAAATAGCTACAGGTTATGAAGGTGGTTTAGGATTAGAGAATTTCAATGATATTAAGGAAGGAGATATTTTAGAAGCTTATATAATCAAAGAGGTTGAATAAGAGGTGCATTTTTATGAACAAGAAGAGATTAAATAGAATTTCGGAAGAAATTAAAAGAGTTGTATCCCAATTAATACAAAGAGAAATAAAGGATCCTAGAATTAATCCTTTAACTAGTATTACTAAGGTTGAGGTAACTAATGATTTAAGCTATGCAAATATATATATTAGTGTTATGGGTAATGAAGAAGATAAAGAAAATACTTTAATAGGCCTAAAAAGTGCAAAAGGATTTATAAGAAGAGAAATTGGAAATAAAATAGATTTAAGACATGCTCCTGAACCAGTTTTTCATTTGGATGAATCTATAGAACAAAGTCTTTATATATCTAAGCTAATTGATGAAGTCAACAAAAAAGACAAAGAAAAAAGAGGAGATAATAATGACTGGTGAGTTAAAGAAAGCAACAGAATCTGCTCTGGAATTGATTAATAGATATAATAATATATATATATGTTCCCATATACAGCCAGATGGAGATAGCTTAGGCTCCATTTTGGCCTTAGCTATGGCTATAAAAAAACTAAAGAAAAAAGGCAATATAAATGTAGTTAAAGTCGATAATATTCCTTCTTATTTTAATTTCCTGCCTAATATAGACATAATTGAAGAAAAGGATGTTAACCAGGAAGTTGAACTTTTTATAGCTTTAGACAGTAGTGATAAAGAAAGATTAGGCATTGGTGCAGAATTTTTATCGAAAGCGAAGGCAGTTATAAACATAGATCATCATGTTACTAATGAATTTTTTGGTGATATAAATATTGTATTGCCTTCATCCGGGTCTACATGTGAGATTGTGTATAAAATTATTAAGTATATGGATATAGAGATAGATAGGGATATAGCTACTTGTTTATATACTGGTATAAATACAGATACAGGAAGATTTATGTACAGTAATACTACTTATGAGACCCATATGATTGTTGCAGACCTAATAAAAACAGGGATAGACATAAACGATATTAATATAAATATCTATCAAAATGTAAGCATTGAAAGAACAAGATTATTACTTGAGGCGTTAAATCAATTGGAATTACATGATAATGGGAAAGTTGGGGTTGTAGTTGTTACTCAAGAGATGCTAGAAAAAACTAAGGCTTCTATGGAAGATACAGAAGGGATTATATCATTCGTAATGGGTATTAATACAATAGAAGCTGCCTGTTTATTAAAAGAAGTATCATATAAAGAGGTTAAAATAAGCTTAAGAAGTAAGAAATATGTAGATGTTTCAAAAATATCAGCAAAATTTGGTGGTGGAGGCCACATAAGGGCAGCTGGATGCACTATTAATGATGACCTTAAAACTGCAAAGGAAATGGTTCTTAAAGAAATACTAGCAAACATTAGGTGATTCGATGGATGGAATAATTAATGTATTTAAACCTAAGGGAATAACTTCACACGATGTAATAAAAGATATAAGGAAAATATTTAAAATAAAAAAAGTTGGGCATACCGGCACACTAGATCCAAATGCTGCAGGAGTTTTACTTGTTTGTATTGGGAAAGGTACTAGAATAAGTGAGTATATGCTAGATCTTCCTAAAGAATATATTGGAGAGTTGACCTTAGGGTATGCTACTGATACACAGGATGCAGAGGGGAAAATAATAAAATATTCTAATAAGGAGGTAAAAGAAGAGGAGATCTATCATGCCTTTAATAAATTTAAAGGTGAGATAGAACAAATACCTCCTATGTACTCTGCATTAAAATATAAAGGACAAAAATTGTATGAATTGGCCAGAAAAGGTAAAACTGTTGAAAGGAAACCTAGACAGGCAACTATTTACGAATTGATTATAAAAAAAATAGTGGATAAAAAAATTATTTTTTATGTAAAATGTTCGAAGGGTACATATGTTAGAACTCTGTGTGATGATATTGGTGAATATTTAGGTACCTATGGATATATGTCTTTTTTGCTTAGGGTTGGTGTAGGTAATTTTAGGATTGAGGATAGCATAAGCTTAGACCAATTAAAGGAACTAGATAGTAATAGCTTGGAATCAATGATTATTCCTATTGATGAAGGATTAATGCATTTAGACAAAATAAAATTAGATAAAAAATATTTTACTAAGTTAATCAATGGTGTTAAGATATATATGAAAGAATTAAGTATAAATAAATACAATGTTAATATTCCTATGAGAGTATATTGTGATAATAAATTTATTGGCATAGGTAGGATAAATCAGTCAAAGCACGATCTTTATATTAAGATGGATAAAGTCCTCATATAAGGTGATGATATGAAAATAATTGATGCAATGAATAGCAGTGAAAAAAAATATGTAACAGCTGTAGCTCTTGGTAATTTCGATGGAATTCATATAGGCCACCAGTATTTGTTAAAGAGCAACATAGAAAAGGCAAAAGAGGAAAATTTAAAGCCTTCTGTACTTATTTTTAAAAATCATACTAAAACAATTTTAAAAAAGGATGAAAATTTTAAAATAGATATTCTCACGTCTTTTGAAGAAAAAATCCAACTTTTAAAGGAATTAGGCATAGAAATAGTATATGTTATGGATTTTAATGAACAAATTATGAAATTGTCTCCTGAGTTATTTGTAAAGAATATATTGTTAGAAAGATTAAATGCTAAACTTGTTACCGTAGGTTTTGATTATAGATTTGGATACAAGGCACAAGGGGATAGCAACTACCTTAAGGAATTAGGAAAAGCAAATGGATTTGTTGTAAATGTAATAGATCCAGTGTATGTTGAAGGCGAGATAGTAAGCAGTACTATTATAAGAAATTTAATAATAAATGGTTATATAGAAAAAGCAAATAAATTATTAGGAAGAAATTATTGTTTAATTGGAACAGTAATAAAAGGTAGAAGTAGGGGAAGAAAATTAGGTTTCCCCACAGCTAATATTAGATTAAATGACAGGTATGTTATTCCTAAAACAGGAGTATATAAAACTTTTACTTATGTAGATAATAGTAAATTCTTGAGTTTAACTAACATCGGGTATAATCCAACTTTTAATGAAAAAAATCTTAAAATAGAGACATATATTTTGGATTTTGATGAAGATATATATGATTCTATTATAAAAATTGAATTTATGGAATTTATAAGGGATGATATAAAATTTAATTCTGTTG
Source organism: Tissierellia bacterium (assembly GCA_012735405.1). GTDB lineage: Bacteria > Bacillota > Clostridia > Tissierellales > Tepidimicrobiaceae > JAAYFE01. The sequence continues at coordinate 21,336 of JAAYHM010000031.1, forward strand.
AGGAATTAAAAAATCAAATGCATAAAGATGTATTATATATTAAAAACAATTAAAATAATTACTAGTATTTACATTTTGCAAAAAATGTGATAACATTCTTTTGTAAGCATATACCTTTAGCTATGTTTATCGTTTCCTCGGCGATTTACATAGCTATTGGCAGATTAAAAATTAAGGAGGAATATATTATGTCACTTAGCAAAGAAGAAAAGGCTAAAATTATTGAAGAGTACAAGATTCATGATAATGATACTGGCTCACCAGAGGTGCAAATAGCAATATTAACCTATAGAATAAATCAATTGACAGAGCACCTAAAAGTTCACAAAAAAGACCATCATTCAAGAAGAGGGCTTTTTAAGATGATTGGTCAAAGAAGGGGTTTATTAAGGTATTTAGAAAAAAAAGACATTGAAAGATACCGTGAATTAATTAAAAAGCTAGAAATCAGAGGTTAAAAAGAGCGGGATATTCCCGCTCTATTCATTATAATTCAAATATAAATAGTGTTATTAATAAATAATAGGTTATAATAATATTAAAATA
>JAAYHM010000175.1 GCA_012735405.1 Tissierellia bacterium
AGTCCATACCTTGCCTTTTTAATTAACCTGTCTTCTATCAAAACTATACTTGCTTTTTCAAAAATTGTTCAATTTTAAAGGAGTACATCAATTCAAACAACAATTTAGAATCATCAAAATCAAGTCCACATATGTCTTCTATCCTTTTCCTGCGATAATTAAGTGTATTTCTATGAAGATGCAGTTTATCTGCAGCCTCTTTTGTGCTGAAGGATGTTTCTGTTAATACTTTAAGGGTATTATAAAAATCTGTCCCATTTTCATAATCATAGTCCCGTAGCTTTCCTAAAGCTGGATGGCAAAATTTACTCAACTGTACTTCCAGTGGAATTGTGCTGAGCATAGAGTAAAAACTGTATTCCATGTAATTATGTATATATTCATTACTGCCTAGAAATTGTGCGAAACGAATGGCCTCATCTGCCTGCTTATAATAATCAACAAAATCATTAACTTGATAAAAGGGGTTGCTTATACCAACCTGGAGATGAACATCTTTGGCTAAGGAATTCAATTTTTCTATTGATGAAGTATCTATATTATAATTTTTATCCAAAGGAGCTATTATGACTATTTCCTTTTTATAATAAAATAAAGGAGCCTTGTTAAAAATCATCTGTAGCCTGTCCATCAATTCTCCCTTTATGTAATTCTGGTCACGATAATATAAAGGTCTAACTATGAGAACTTTCATCCGCTTGGGAAAGGTTAGTTTACTTGCCTTAATACGAATACTGGCCTGATTAGGGTCTACCCCCTTAAGCATATCCGTAAGGATGCTTTGATAAAGATAGGAACGAAGACCTATATTGTCATGGTTGCGTAATATTATTTCACTGGCAGCCTTGCTTACCAGTGGAAGCAATTCCTTGCTATAAGAATTGATAGGTAAATTGTTTTGAAACATAAATACATAACCTAATAGGCGATCTTGAGCCAAAATCTTGCTACATAGATAAACCAATTGATTTTCAGGGCAGACACTTATAAAAGGCTCTGAATTAGGAGGTGATATTTTTTTGGATCTTACCCTTTCTATATACTTCATAAATTCATAGGGGCAGTAGCCTCTTTCTACACTTCGAATCCACATGGGATCCGAAATGTCAAAGGGTTCGGAGTAAGCAAGTATCTTTCCACTTATATCAATAACAACAAGAGGATTCCCGCAAATTCTTGATGTCTCACACAAGATAGATGATAGGCCTTTTCCATCCAGTATCATTTTTAACATTCTTGAATAAGCCTTCTCCACCTTTAAAGATTTAATCAATTCCTGCTTAATTAAGTTAAATACAGCCGGAAAATCATCTTCTCTTATTTGAGCACTATTAAATAAATATTTAACATTTTTTTGTGTATTATATCCAAAATACAGGAGGAAAAGTGGAGGTTTAATTTGATGGTTTACTTGTGCTATGTGACCAATATATAAGGTATCCTCCCTATAAGAAGATATTTCACTATTAAGTAGAGCAATGTCTACAAATTCAGAGTCCTGGTTTATTGTAATAGAATCCACCAAATATTTACTTTTTATTAGTTTTATCATTTCTGAATATTTCATAAATTCACCTCACCTATATTTTATACAATATGCACAAAAACCACAAACCTTTTTATTCCTTATAAACCTGTCATTCTTTTAGGAATATTGTTAAAATTAAGATAAGAGTAGCTAAAAATTTAACACAAATATAAGGATTAAGAAAAAGGAAGGTGAATCTTATGAAGTATGAAAGGCTTTTTTCAAAGGGCAGGATTGGCAAACTAGAGTTAAAAAACAGAATTGTAATGCCTGCCATGGGTACCAGCTTCGCAGCATCTACTGGAGAAGCTTCTGATGAAATAATCAGATATTATGAGGAAAGAGCTAAGGGTGGATGTGGTCTTATTATAACAGAAATCACCCGTATAGATGATGAAACTGGTGTAGGCATGAGCAACCAACTTAGCGTAACCAGCGGAAAACATATTCCCAGGCTGGTCAAATTAGCAGATGCAATACATCGTCATGATTCAAAAATATTTATTCAGCTTCATCATCCAGGCAGACAAACATATGGAAGATTGCTAAACGGCAAACAAATTGTAGCTCCAAGCCCTATTGCCTGCAAAGTAATAGGAGAGATGCCCCGTGAATTGACTACTGCTGAATGTGAAGCATTAGTAAAAAAATTTGTCACTGGGGCAGTCATAGCTAAGACTGCAGGTATCGATGGAGTGGAAATACATGCAGCCCATGGTTATCTTATTAACCAGTTCATAAGCCCTTACACAAACAAAAGAACGGATAAGTATGGCGGAAACTTTTTCAACAGGATGCGTTTTGTAACAGAAATTATTCAGGGTATCCGCTTTGCCTGCGGCAAGGATTTTCCAATTTCAGTCCGTATAAGTGCCAATGAATTTATAGAAGGGGGCTTGACACTTGAAGACAGTGTCAAAATAGCCAGATACTTAGAAAGCTTAGGTATAGATGCCATAAATGTAAGTTGTGGTACTTATGAGTCAGGCCATACCATAATAGAGCCAGCTTGTATACCTGAAGGATGGAAGAAAGATTTGGCAAAGACCATTAAGGCTAATGTGAAGATACCGGTAATTGCCGTTAACAATATAAAGCATCCTGAAGTAGCAGAAGCACTTTTAGAAGAAGGGGTAAGTGACTTTGTTGGAATTGGACGTGGTCATTTGGCAGATCCTGCATGGGCTAACAAGGCAAAATATGGTCAGGAAAAATTATTGCGCAAGTGTATAGGCTGTATGAACTGTTTTAAGGTTTTAAATAGCAGCCGTCCTGTTGAATGTACTGTCAATCCTCTACTTGGCAGGGAAGCATTTTTAGGAGATGATAAGCTGGTAAAAGACGGTAATGGAAGAACTGTAGCCGTCATAGGTGGAGGTCCAGGAGGAATGCAGGCAGCCTATGTATTAGCCAAGCGTGGTTTTAAAGTTGTATTATTTGAAAAGGAAGCTTCCTTAGGTGGAACTATGAAAATGGCTGATAAGGCTCCTCATAAGCAGCTTATTACAGAATTAATAGAAACTCAAACAGCAGAGCTTGAAGCCCTTGGAGTAGAAATTCGTTTGAATACAGAGGCTAATGTTGAAATGGTAAAAGAATTAAATCCTTATGGTGTAATTGTGGCTGTAGGAGGCACTCCTATAATTCCAAATATTCCAGGAATTGATAGCCCTAACGTTTGTACAGCAGAGGATGTACTGGCAGGTAAGGTTGAACTAAAGGGTAAGAACATTGCTGTCATAGGCGGAGGCTCCACAGGTCTAGAGACAGCAGAGCTGTTGGCCAGAGACAATAGGGTAACTGTAATAGAAATGATGAATGATGTAGGAACTAACCTTTATCCAAGCGTACGTGCCCTTCTGTTAAAGCGTCTAAATGAAGCAGGAGTTGAAATTATTACAGATCACTATCTAGAATCAGTAAAGGATGGAAAAATAGGTTTAAGGGTTACATCAACAGCCTTTGAAGTTGAAAGGGAGGCAGATGCAGTTGTACTTGCCCTAGGTGTTAAACCACGCAGGGAAATAGTAAGCCACTTTGAAGAAGCCTTTGATAAGGTTACTTGCGTGGGAGATGTTGTAAAGCCTGGTTTGATTGGCGATGCTATAAAGGAAGCAAACGACAAAGCATTTGTATTTTAAAGGAGGGGGATTGAGATGAAGGACTTTAAGGATAAAGTTATTGTTGTTACCGGAGCCGGTAGCGGTATAGGTGCAGCCATAGCTAAAGAGGCTGTGCTCCATGGTATGAAGGTGGTTCTTAATGACATTGATAATAAAAGTGTGCAAAAAACACTGGAAGAGATAAAAGACATGGGAGGGGAAGGTGTTACCCACACAGCGGACATATCCCTAATAGAAAATGTACAGGAACTTTATGATTTAACTATGGATACCTACGGAAGAGTGGATATTCTTGTAAACAATGCAGGGGTAGCAGTTTCTGGACCTATATGGGAAATACCTATTCAAGATATTAATTGGATTACAGAAGTAAACTTCCTAAGCCGCGCCTATGGTATGCGTGTATTCATTCCAAAGATGATTGAGCAGGGAACTGAAGCTGCAGTTATAAATGTAGCATCTACAGCAGGCATAATGATTTCTCCTAATGCACCCATGTATCACAGTACAAAAGCAGCCGATGTAGCTTTGGCAGAAACCACATATCTTGGTTTAAAGGCCAGAGGTATAAACAATGTTCAGGTCCATGTATTGTGTCCAGCCTTTATTCAGACTAATATCCACGAAAGCGACAGATATCGCCCTGAACGCTATGCTTCTTTGGATGATCCATACTATCAAAGCCAGGAATTTAAGGCAGGCTATATACGATCCAAACGTTCAGTATTGGCTGGAATGCCTATAGATTCTGTAGGTATGACCGTATTTACTGCCTTGGAAGAAAATAGGTTTTATATATTTACCCATCCTGAATCCATATACCCTGCAGGCCATAGGATAAAGGATATGGTCAACGGGAACAACCCTTCAAGTATCAAATTGTTATAGCCTCAGACTAAATTGGTGCCTGTTTAGGCACCAATTTAGGTCTCTTAATTTACCCCGGATTTGGTTAAATGCAGGAAAAAGTAGATTTTCAAATAAATCTAATAAGGAGGTATATTGTGCAAAAAGATGTTACTGAAAAATTTATGGCCTACTTTCGAGTGGCTATATTAGTTTTGGTGCTTGTGGCCAATGCAATATTTCATTTGGTTGATTTTGAATATGGATGGCTTATTTTCATAGGCAATATATTCTTTTTTACTCTACCTGGCAATGATTTTAAGGAAAAGCTGGCAACAGTAACACTGGGAGGCTTGGTTGGTATTATCCTTGCCTATCTATTGATAATTGGAATAGTAAAACTGACTCCTCTGATAGGTGGCTTTTTAGGCTACATGATACCCTTGGCAATAGCAATTTCCATACTAATAATATTACACCCCATGGCCCCAAAAGTTCTAAATAATGTTGGGTTTGCATATTTAATTTGCTGCACAATGAATGCAGAAAAATTTGCAGCCAACTTTATGACTTATTTGCTAGTCTTTTTAGTTGGAAGTTTCATATTTAATGGAGTTTGTCTGTTAATGATAAATCCTTGTATGAAACTTGCTCTATTCCATCCTTCCCCATTTCATCTCTTCTCCACTTGTATCCTATTTCTTCCTTTAGCTTTAATCTCTTCCATTTCTATTTTATATATATTGGTTTTTTTTAGGCCTGATAAATTAAAATAATTCATTTTGTCAGGAGTATACTTTTGACATATTAGCCTTAAAGCTCTGATCTTTACTTCTCATGAGCTCACCCTACTATACCCTTTCCAATCCACTCATATCAAAATACACATTTCTAGCTCTAAAAGGACCAGGACATGTAATTTGTAGCTTTATCTTGTCAAAATCACTTATTCTTCTTGGATGATAGTAAGGTGTTTTAAAGCTCAACTTGTCATCCCTAAGCCAATCTGGTACTTCTAGGCCATGAATTTGTAGATAATAGTCTATTAAAGCGGATACTTTCGTTAAAAATTCTATCTCCTTTTTATCACATAATGTTAAATCTATAGGCTCGTTTAGACTATTTATAAACTTCTCATCCTTGTTTTTTAACATTTCCAGCAATTGGTTTAAAGCTGTATCTTCATCTGGATAATTAAATAACTCTTCAAGATACTTATTCCCAATCATAACCCAAATCCTCTCCCAAATACTTAATGAAATTCATTTGTCTTTCTCCTAATAACTTAATGGGTACATATTGTGAGACTATATCCATAAGCTGTTCTTTTGTTGTAATATTTAAGTCTTTACACAATATATAAGCATCTATAAAATCTTTAGCAGGTTCAGGCCTTGCAGCTAATACCTTCATGGCCAGTAGCTGTTCTGCCTTTGGTTTTAATATTTTTAAGTTGGAATATATTTTATAAGTTTCCTTATCTTCTTTAATAATTGACTTTAACGGTTCTTTAATTTCTTCATTTATCCATCCATCTGGTAAATTAAATGCAAACTTTGTGGTATTTAATATATTTTCCAGTAACTTAAAATTTGTTTCACTAAATACACAATCTATATCTCTAGTAGCCGGCCTATTGTCATAAACCATAGTCATAACAGCGCCGCCATAAATGGTTATTTCAAGCTGCAATTGGTTTTCCTTTAATCTCTCATTTAAATAATCAAATATTTCTAATAACTTTTTCTTATCCATAAGGTTGTTAGCTTTAAAATTATCCATGTAAATCCTCCATCAGAAAATAATATCCATATACATTATACCATTTGTATCAACCAAATATAGTCCTTACCACTTCCTTAAACTCCTCATACATTTTAAGTCCTTCCAGATCCTTCAAGCTTTCCACTAATCCCTCATAGTACTTCTTTTGCATTTCATAACCTGCATTGAAGCGGTTCCATAGATTATTTCCTTCTGTCTTTAGGTCCCTAAAAAGGCTTCTTGCATTACTTAACTTATCAGCACAGGATATCATCTTTATTTCTCTGGGAGTATTTTTATCCTTAAGATATTCTATAGTATGCCATTTCCGCTCCCTCCAGGGGGTTTTGTCCCTATTTTCAAGCCTTTCCGATGCCCCAATAACATATTCAAGAACTCTGCCGTTTAGCTTGGTTTTTATTTCATTTTTTATATAGTCTAAATCTAATTCTCCATCCTCCAATACATCATGTAAAAGCCCTGCTGCAATCATCTCTTCATCTGCACCATTTTCCTGTAGTATCAAAGCCAC
>JAAYHM010000176.1 GCA_012735405.1 Tissierellia bacterium
ATACTTTCCAAAATATTTTCATGTGATAATCCCCTTTATTTTTATTTCCTTAGATTATATTTTTCCCAATGAAAGCATTTATATAAAAAAATAACCTTCTTTTTTGGATAACCCAAAAAAGAAGGTTTTTCTTACTTTCGCAACAATCTAAACATATTCTTCTTGTATTCCTCCACCCCAGGCTGATTGAAGGGGTTGACTCCTAATATATAGCCACTTATGGCACAGGCCTTTTTAAAAAAATATATTAATTTTCCCAAATGGTATTCATCCATATAAGGTATGTTAATAACTAAATTAGGCACCCCTCCTTCAAAATGGGCAAGCAAGGTTCCTTCAAAGGCCTTTTTATTTACATAATCTATGCTTTTACCGGCAAGGTAATTTAATCCATCTAAATCTTCCTCATCCTTTTTAACTGCCATATCCCTTCTTGGATTTAATATATTTAAAGTAGTTTCAAATATATTCCTGCCTCCATCCTGTATCAACTGTCCCAGGGAATGCAAATCTGTAGTAAAGGTAACGGAAGAAGGATATATACCTTTTTTATCCTTTCCTTCACTTTCACCAAATAATTGCTTCCACCATTCAGCAAAATAGTGTAAATTAGGTTCATATTGGGCTAAAATCTCTATAAACTTCCCCTTTTTATAAAGAATGTTTCTAAGGGCTGCATATTTATAGCTAATATTTTCTTCACTGTCCATGGAATATTCCTCTGCTCCATCTAAGGCCCCCTGTAAAAGCTTATCTATATCAATACCGGCAACTGCCATAGGCAGTAACCCTACAGGTGTCAATGCAGAATACCTGCCTCCTATATCCTCCGGCACAGTAAAGGAAGTATAGCCTTCCCTTTGGGCTAAACTTCTTAAAATACCTTTTGATTTATCTGTAGTAATGTATATCCTTTTTACTGCTTCCTTAGGTCCATATCTATTTATCATATATTCCCTAAATATTCTAAAGGCCAAGGCCGGCTCCAGGGTTGTGCCGGATTTTGATATGACATTTATAGCAATTTCCCTGCCATCCAGCAAGTCTAATAAATCCATAATATAGCTGCTGCTCAGGTTGTTTCCTACAAAAAAAATTTTTGGGCCCCCTCTTTCTTCCCTTGGCAGTTCATTGTAAAAATTATGGTTTAAGGCTTCAATACATGCCCTGGCTCCCAAATAGGAGCCTCCTACGCCTATTGAAATAAATATGTCTGAATTTTCCCTTATACTGCAGGCAGTTTCCTTTATCCTCCTAATTTCTTCATTATCAATGGAATTTTTTAAATCCAGCCAGCCAGTATACTCACTTCCCTGGCCACTTTTACTATGTAATAGTTTATGGGCAGTTTTTACATAGGGCCATATATTTTCCAACTCATATTCTTCCACAAGGGATTTTGAATAATCTAAGCTTATATTGTCCATCCAGTACTACCCTCCTATTTTTTGTGAAAAATAAGAGTCTTAGGAATACTTCCTAGGACTCTGTACTCTCCAATATTTCCATTAGAAGCATGGCATAATCATCTTTTTGTTCTCCCCATCTAAAGTCTTCTACCTCTTCAATTATCCTATTTAATACATCCTTATTTTCTTCCTTAATAATATTTATTATTCTATCTATACCAAATTCTTCACCTTTAGCATTTTTAACTTCACTGATGCCATCGGTATATAATAATATTTTATCCCCTTCTTCCAATACTATTTCATTTTCTTCATAATATATTTCACTAAAAATTAAGGATATGGGAAGACCCTTTGTTTTTAGCATTTCTATACCATTTGAATTGTATCTAATGGGGATACAGTTATGTCCTGCATTGGCATATATGAACTGATTTGTTTTAGCATTAAATACTCCATAGAATATTGTAAAATATTTGTCCACCCCTAAATCTAAAGAGCTAAAGCTTTTCTGGAGCTCTGTTAGGGCAACGGAAGGTTGTACAATAAAGTCCTTAATAGATCTCATAGTTTGTCTAACAAACATAGTCATCATGGAAGCTGTAATACCATGTCCAACTACATCACATATATAAACCCCTAATTTGTCTTCATCAATAATAAATACATCAAATATGTCTCCACTAAGCATTTCTGATGGCTTATATAAGTGATCAATTTTAACATTTTTATATAATCCTTTTTTAGGCAGTATCCTTCTTTGAATCTTTTCTGCAAACTTTATATCATTAATCATTTTAGTATTTCGCTCAATTAGTTCTAGTTCCAGTTTTCTCTCCCTTGTAACATCCCTTAAAACTTCCACGGCTCCTATTATATTTCCATCCAAGTCCTTTACTGGAGAACTAATCACTGAATAATATCTTCCATTTATAATTTCTTCCTTTTGTACTACCTCATTGTTAATAATACTTCTTCTGGCTATACAAAAGTCACATCTCCTTGTTTTCCCAGTGGTTTCATAGCATTTCTTACCAACTATATCGTATCCCAAGGCCTTTTTCATAGCTTCATTGGCATATAAAATATTACCATCATGGTCTACCAATCTTACCCAATCAGCCATGCTTTCCAGTACATGATAGTTTAAAATGCTATATTCTTTTAACTTACTATAAACTGTATTGATTTCATCTCTGTCGAGCATAAGATCACCCTTTATAATGAATAGGTATATATTTTATAATATCATATTAATCTGCCAAACTCAAAATATTTATTATACCCCGTTTTATATTAAGCTGCCATATATATAGATTTCTATGGTAGCTTCCCCAATAAGAAGTTTATTAAAAGTTGATTAAATTAGTACAATATTACCACTCAATTTTAATAAAAATTAAAG
>JAAYHM010000177.1 GCA_012735405.1 Tissierellia bacterium
CCAAAGGTTAAAACAGCTAACAATAAACCTATTAGTAGCTTATCACCAGCCTGATATCCTTGATCTGATCCATTATTTTTATCCATATAGTTTCCTCCTTAAATTATCTTTAGTTATAAATTGAATTATAGCATAATTATAATTAAATTGGCTTTATTAATTTTAGTTTTATTTTATTATATATTAAACCAATTAATTCAATAAATTCCTTTAATATATTTGACAATACATATAATAAATATCTCCACAGTAACAAATTATAATCATACAAAAATAGAGACTATCTTAAACTTCCCTATGTAACCTGTACATTTCATTTAATTCATCATGGCAACAAACACATGGCTTTTCTCCCTATATTATAATTTTAATTCCTTTCCCACCTCTTTACCTTAAATTGTAGTTATGTTTTAGTTTATTTATAAACCCCGCTGCAGTTTAAAGCTCCCCATGGACAGATTCTTTTTACAACACTTATATTACAGTTTTTAGGAACTCATTCTATTGGCCCTTCAAAGGTACGTCATTTAACTATCCATGGGACAGAAAGCTTTATATTCTGGTGAAAATATTTTTTGTTCCCCCATAAAAGTTTATATTTTTAATAAAGCTTTGACAAGTTTGGATTCCATTTTTCCTCATATATATTTCTATAATCTGCAAAATAAAATATTGGCTAGGCTTGACTATTGAATTATTCACCACAAACCCACTTTCCATTTTGGTGATTAATTCAATAAAGGGTCTAAGCCTAGCCAGCATTTGTTTTTACCTAAACATAGGTCATCTTATATAACAAATTACAATTAACCAAGCACAATTGCATACACAGCCTCAATCAAATCAACTACCCTGGAACGTTTTATAAGGGATACAGGCTCTCCATCAACCACTGCCAGACAATGGCCTCCATCATATCGGTATAAATCAATTTTGATTTGAGGAAAGTTTTCCTTGTCTAGATGGAGGATTAAGCCAATTTCCTTTTTATCCTTAGGCATTTCATCAGTAAAACTTTCTGCTTTCAAATCCATCAATGCATTTTTTAAATCAAGTATTTCTATTTCTTCATCCTCATAATGATAGGTGCGCTTGTTGAATCTTTTCTTAGCTGTTATAGTATAGTCCTTGCCTTCCAGGGAAATATCAATTTTTTCAATATCTTCAAAATCACCATAGAATAGCTCAAGATGCCTAAAATCGTCATAAGATGCAACCATTAAATCCTTATAGTCATCTGAGGTTATCCTATATATTATTTTAGAATTGCCAACTCTTACATAGGCTGTAATTTCCTCCTCCTCAGAATCCTTATCAGCATCCTTCCTTTCCTTTGGATCCCTGCTAATATTAAGTACAAAGGACTCTGATACTTCTTCCCCCTCTTCATCCTTGGAAGTATAGTCTACTGTTACCGTTAATTCTGGATCATCCAGGCCGTATTTTTCTATATCTTTCTCTGTTGCCTTATAGGTTATATATTCTGTTAGGCTTAGGTGGCTAATTTTGCTTAAATAGCTATTTACCCTGCTGGTATCCAAGGGAATATTCTCTCCCTTTCCCTTAATAAAGTAAACATCTTCAGCATAGGTATCTTCACTTTCTTCCTCATACACAATTGTGTAGTTTTCTACACCAGTAAATTGAATTTTGGTCACATTATTGCTAAAAAATGGTGTTTCATCATGGTCAATTAGGTCACTTAGGACCAGTTCAAAGTGATCCATTGGGTCATTTTTCACCAAATATACATTGCCGTCACCAATGGATACATAACGCTGGGCATCCATAATGCTGTAGTCCCCTACCAAGATTTCATAGGATTCTTCATCTGTTGTTATATTTATGGTACATATAGGGTTATCTAAGCCATATTGACCATAATCCTCCACATCTTCTATTATGAAGGAGGCCTTAAATTCCTCAAAAATTCCTAAAAGCTCACCTATTTTCTCTTCATCTACTGGAAATGCCTCGTCTTCATCATAAAGCCACCTTTCCTCCTTATGGAAGGATAGGCTTTCCCCTTCATGCTTCCAGGATAAAGTCTTTACAGAATCACTGGGTATTTGTAAAATTATCTCTTCCCTGTTTTTAATATTTTCCTTATGCTCTTCATATTGCTTAACAGCATAGGTAGCAATGGAGGTAAGAAGTAGAATAAATAATAGCAGGTATATTCTTTTAGATCGCTTCACTCTGCATCCTCCTTCTCCTTATGATTATATAAATTCCAACTGCCAGATATAGAAGTGGAAATACACCAATCATTATGACCTTCAACATAAAGGAGGTTGAATCGCTAATAGCTAAGTATTCATAATTCAGTGACTTGCTGCGAATAGCCACTGCTTCACTTTCTCCTATTAGGGAAGCTAGGGCATTCATGGCTAAATTAACATTGGCACCGGATGAATAGGCATTGTAGTTATCTTCTAAGAAGCTTGAAGATGCAAACCAAACAAGCTTACCCTCATTTTTATTATCTATTGAAAGTGCCAAAGTAAAGGGCCCATCAATATCCCCTTCCTCTTTTTCATAGGTGGAAATATTGTATCCATCTATTTTGCTAAATGCTGAAGGAGAAGTAGTCAGCAAGGGAGTTACTCTTACATTTTCAGGTGTTTCCTTCACAGTCAGGCCTAGAGAAAGTGGCATTATAGGATAATAGTTTTCTTCAATGAGAGAATCTGTAATCACATCCCTCTTCATATCTGGAAGCAGCATAAAGGGTGCATTGAAAGCAAAATGCTCCCTGTCTGCCTCAACCACTATACCTTCATTGGCTTCTACGCCAAAGTCTGCCAGTAGGCTATATAGATTTTCCAAAACTCCATCCTCTGTAGGTCCGGCAGCCACTAGAAGCTTTCCACCCTCATTTACGTAGTCTACTAAAATTTCCTTTTCCTTATCAGATATATCGCTAGATGGTCCAAAAATCATTACTGCAGCCGCATCCTCTGGAACAGAATCTTCCTTTAGCAGGGAAAATCTTTCAAGCTCTATATTATCCTTTTCTATTTGATTCTTAAAAGTAGGTGGAAGCTCCCCTTCACCGTGGCCTTCCAAAAGATATAGCTTGGGCAGCTCTTCCCTGGTGACATAGTCTATGGCTGATGTAATGGCTCCTTCTCCATCAAAATAGGTCTTAGTGGTAAAGGTATAAAAGTCTGGTTCCTCAATGTATATATCATCATAGCTTATAAAGCGGCTGCGATCTCCGCTTTCTACAATTAAGCTATTGTTTTTAACTTCCTTGTCTGTATACTGCTTGGCAAAGGTAGGATAAACATCAGGATTAATCTTTTCAACCTTTATGCGGTCAGATAGGCTATCATATTTGCTCAATAGATTTTCAATAACCTTATCCTCTTCATTAGCCTGCACTATCCAGTATATGGTTACATCATCCTCCAGGGCGTTAACCACCACCTTGGTATTGCTGGTAATTGAATAGAGCTTGGATGCACTAATATCATATTTAGTAAGGGTGGCAGGCAAGGAGGATACTAAGATGTTCACCATAATCAATATGGCCAAGACTATGGCAGTCATAAAGAGGGAATAGGAACCCCCTCTAAAGGCAATCTTTTTTCTTTCTGCTTGCCACGAAGATTTAAGGAGTTCTAGTTTTTCCATTAGTTATACCTCCTTTTCTCCAAGGACTGTACAGACAGAAAGAGGAAGAATACTATAACTGTCAAGTAGTAAACTATGGCTGTCATGTCAAATACTCCATTTACAAAGGCATTAAAGCGTTCAAACAAGGATAGTTTTCTCATGATGGCAGGCAGTAGGCCTTCCAGTTTAGTACTGTCAACCAGGTATACAATTAAAATACCAGCCCCAAGTAAGCCAGAAACTCCATAGGCCAGGTAGTTGTTTTTAGTTAAATACCTAATGATGGTTCCAAGTACAAGTATAAGTAGCAGCATAGCTATGACTGATCCTATAGCTGTAGAAGATACGTATTCTGATATCCTAACACTGTAGTAATTAAATAGGATTATAGCAATACCGATACCTGCAGCAAATCCCTGGTTTTCAGTTAAGGAAGATATAAATACTCCAATGGAAATTAAGGCAGAGCCCATGACAAAGAAGGCTAAAATAGAGCCATAGGCTGTTAGCAGATAAACCTCTCCAAAGCGTGAAAAAATTAAGGGGTAGAAGCAAATTAGGCTTAAAGGAATTAGGTATATAAGTAGCAAGGCTATATATTTCCCCAGGATTACCTGGCTAGCAGTAATTGGTAAGGAGTACAAGAGCTGGTCTGTTTTTTGCTTCCTTTCTTCAGCCAGAACCCGCATGGTTAATATTGGTACTATGATTACAAATATGAGGCTGCCAAAGCTAAGTACAAATTCAAAATTGCTGACTGCAGCCTGTATGTTATATAAAACAGAGCCAATTCCTACAAAAGCCAACAGAAGGGCTCCAAACACATAGGTTGCCAAAGAATGAAAGTAGGTTTTCAACTCATGCTTAAGTACAGCTATCATTGCTTAATCCCCTCACTTTCTGTAGCTTCATTAGAATTGCTCTTTTCAGTAAGTTCAATGAATATATCTTCCAAATCTGTCTTTTTCAAAGCCATTTCCAAGAGAGTCTTGTTTTTTTCAGCAAATCCAAGGAAGATCTGACGGGATACCTCATAGACATCCTTATGGTCTGTTTTTATTTGGGCTTTAGTATAGGCCCCTTCTTCTTTAATAGTAAAGTCCACTATGTGATTGATTTTTGCTAATATGTCCCTTATTTCCTTATCCCTGGCATCAGTGGTAATGATAATCTCATTTGGTGCCAGCAATAGTTTTTCAAGATTCTCAGGTTGGTCAAAGGCAACAAGTTTTCCCTTGGAAATAATCAGTACCTGGTCGCAAATGGCCTGTACTTCCGACAAAATATGTGAGCTGAATATGACTGTATGTTCCCTTCCCAGCTCCTTTATTAAATCCC
Organism: Tissierellia bacterium; assembly: GCA_012735405.1. GTDB lineage: Bacteria > Bacillota > Clostridia > Tissierellales > Tepidimicrobiaceae > JAAYFE01. The sequence goes on from JAAYHM010000177.1 coordinate 4,960, forward strand.
GTATTTCTACTATTTGGATAGGGTCAAGACCAACAGTTGGCTCGTCCAGTATAATGACTTTTGGATTTCCTAAAAGGGCCTGGGCTATGCCAACCCTTTGCTTGTACCCCTTGGAAAGTGATGAAATAGGGCGGTTTTTAACATTTTCAATTTTGGTCTGCTCTATTACCTTGTCAATCTGCTCCTTTAGTTCAGAACCCCCTAGTCCCTTTGCTTCACCTACAAATTTTAGATATTCTAGTGGGGTATCAGTCATATACAAGGGGGGCTGTTCAGGAAGATATCCAATTAGTTTCTTGGCCTGGCAAGGTTCTTCAAAAATATCATAACCACCAATCAGAACCCTTCCTTCTGTAGCTGACAAACAGCCTGTCATAATGTTCATAATGGTGGTTTTCCCGGCACCATTGGGACCTAAAAAGCCATATACATGGCCTTCATCAATCTTAAAGGATACATCATCAACAGCTACAATATCGCCGTAACATTTTGTTAAATGTTCAACTGATATCATCCTTAACCACCTCTTGCTTTCTCTATAGTGCTATGATGATTATATTATTTAATTCTTAAATGAAACTGAAAATTATATTACTTTCAAGCAAGGGGCAATTCTACATAAAAGCTGTTGATACCATTTTTGCTTTCAACCCAAATCTTTCCCCGGTGGCTGCTTACTATGCTTTCTGCTATGGAGAGGCCTAAGCCAAAACTACCTGTTCTAGAACGGGCTTTATCGCCTCTGTAAAAGCGTTTGAATATATTTTGTGCTTCTTCTGGAGAAATAGATTCCCCTTCATTAGCTACCTTTAGTAAGCAGCGTTTCTTGCCAACTTTTTTCAAGCTTATCCAGGTGGTTCCAGCTTCCTTGGAGTATTTTTGAGCATTATCCAGTAAAACATCTACCATTTGACCCAGCTGGAATTCCTCCCCCTTTACCCAGATACCTTCATCTATTTGGGAGACCAGGGTTAGATCTCTTTCAAAGAATACTGGTTCAAAGGGAAGGATGGCCTTTGAAACGAGACTTGAAAAATCTACTACAGTAAAAATCTTTCTAATGTCTGTATCATCTGCCCTGGCCAGCTCCAACATTTTCTCTATTAGGCTTCTCATTTGCCGGGACATGGTTAAGATACTATTCAAAAAAACCTGCCTGCTTTCCTCATCATATTCAGGGCACTGGGCTAATTCTGCATTTGTCATAATAACTGTTAGAGGGGTTTTTAGCTCATGGGAAGCATCTGCTACAAATTGGCGCTGTTGTTTCCAGGCTAAATCCACTGGTTTTACAGCCCATTTTGATAGCTGAATACTTATGATTAAAAAGGCAAAAAAGCTGATTATACCAATGATAATACAGTTTTTCATCATGTTATCAAGTGTAGCACGTTCACTAGAAATATCTGAAAAAACCAGATAATAGTTGTGTGGCGTAACAAAGCGATAATAGCGTAAATTGTATTCCTCTATTACAGCAAATCTTTTAGGGGAGCTATTAACTACCCTTATAAGGTCGTCCAAAAAGTCCCTATCTGAAAGATCATAATAGCCTCCTCCTGTTGCCACCAGTTCTCCACGTAGACCTAGCTGCACGACAAAATATGGCAAGCGGACATCCTTCCTAAGCTCATTAGGATTTTCCAAGCGGAAAGGCTGCTTAGCAAGGTTTTCCATCATATTGATACTTTCAGCCTCCAGATTGGCTTTTGTAAAGTAATATACCAGGCCTAAAATAATGCATAGCATAATGGTTACAATGCTCATATTAATAACTACAAATTTAATTTGCAGCTTTCGAATCATGTTCACTTACCTCCAGATAATATCCTAATCTGCGGGCTGTTTCAATTCGGACATTGGAGCCAATACTGGTCAGCTTCTTCCTTAAAAAACCAATATAGACTTCTACATGGTTTTCTACTGCATCCGAGTCATAGCCCCACACCTTAGTTAAAATCATTTCCTTGGAAAGTATTTTTCCGCCAGCCTGAAAAAGATAGCGCATAACTTCAAATTCCTTGGCGGAAAGACGGACAGAGTTGTCTCCACAAACCAGCATGGCAGATGAAAGATCCAGTACTGTGTTGCCAAGCCTAACTTCATCCACATGAGCACCCTGCCTACGTAGTAGGGCATTGATGCAAGCCAGCAGTTCCCTTATGTCAAAAGGCTTGGTTAGATAATAGTCCCCACCGGAATTGAGACCTGTAATGCGATCTTCCAATTCTCCCTTGGCAGTCAGCATCAAGATGGGAGTTCCTATGCGCTTTTGGCGAAGCCTTCTGGCTACTTCATAGCCATCCATTTTAGGCAGCATTATGTCTAGTATTATTAGATCATAGATGCCCAATTCTGCATATTCCTTTCCAGTTTCTCCGTCGTAGGCCACATCCACCTCAAAACCCTTTTTAGTCAACAGGGACTTAATAGAATTGGCAAGCAATTCTTCATCTTCAATAATCAAAATCCTCAAGGCTCTCACCTCCAGGCTATTTCTAATATAATAATACTACATATGTCTGAAGTGAAGCTTAAAAAAAGCAATAAAAAACCAAGCCTTGGATTTATGTTGAGGCTTGAGGATCTGTCTTTCACCGTTACTTTTAATATTTGGAAAAAATGGGCTGATATTGTGAAAATATGTTGAATTTATGTATAAAAAGCTATAAAATCAATGTAACAGGTAATCTGAAAGGGGGATGTTTATGGCAATAATGTGGACTCCTGATTTATCAGTTGGTGTTGACCATATTGATGAACAACACAAAATATGGTTTGAAAAGGCCAATGAATTATTTGAAGCAGGAAAAGAAGGAAGAGCAAAGGAATACATAAATACTATGATCGATTTTTTGGATGAGTATTCTAAAAAGCATTTTAAGGACGAAGAAGCTTATATGGAAAAAATAGGATATCCTGGGCTTGACTCTCAAAAGAAAGCACATGCAAGCTTTGTCAATAACCTTGCTAAATTAAAAAGTGACTTTAATGAGTCTGGTGGAAATATCACAGTTATAATTAATGCAAACAAAATGGTTTTAGACTGGCTCATAAATCACATAAAATCCATGGACAAGAAAATAGGTGAATATGTAAAAACTCTATAGTTAAGCTTCTATTATAATGGCCACCTTTTAGGTGGCCATTTTGTAATATTAAATATTGGCAGTAAACTTAACTATGTCTTGGAACAAAGATCACTGGGTGATTCACAGGGTCTACATGACTTACTTATATTATTTATTAGATTATTATTTGTTCCATTATCATCTATATTCTGTGGTATATTACATATTAATTTATTATCCATTACAAGATTTGCTGTAGACAGTACATCTAGAGTAAATCCAGTACCTCCATTATATGCTACTTCATTATCTAGAAATATTCCAAAATCTCCAATATTACTCATACCCACCCTATCATTACATACCACATAGTTTTCAGCTCCAAAGTAGTTACTATATACATTAAATACTATGTGGCCACGTAACCTATTATCTTTAATTATATTTCCTATGGCTAGGGAACCCATTCCTTCATCTATCACTATCCCTTCTGCATGGTCTATTAATATATTGTTTAAAAATAGATTGTTGCTTCCAAATATATTGAAAGCCCGGTCTCTGTGGTTTATGGCTATATTAGATATGAAGGCATTGTTACTATCTGAGGGTAAAGACGTTTCAAAAGCATCTACAAACCCATCTTTAACTATATTTCCTATAATCCAGTTGTTTGTACTGCCTGAGCTTAATTTTATACCATCGGAACAGTTCCATATTTTATTTTTCCAGATTAAGTTGCCGCTGGAGCTTATTAATACTATAGCATCACTTAACACATTGTTTAATCTATTGCCTATAATCCTATTACCTGATCCTGACTGAATTATTATGCATCATCCCTATAATGCCTTATACTCATTCCTTCTATAGTCACTCCAACTACTTCAGACAGTATAAAGGCAGAAAGAAGAAAGCCTTTGCCATCAAAGATGACCTCTGGACTTTTAGCTATAAGACGAATATAGTTCTTAGAAATATTCACAGTTTGAAAATATATGCCTTCTTTTAATAGGAGCACGTCTCCTTCTGTCACATCATCAGAGTCTATTAGGGCAGTTATATCCACCTGGGGTGTTACATCAATTACCGCCATAAAAACACTTCCCTTCCAAAAAATTTATAGGCTTGTTCAATAATATATATTCCTTATGTCAAAATATGTGAAAATCCTTAATTAATCTCTCATTAAAAAAGCCACCCTTAGGGTGGTCATTTACAAAAACTATCTGTTTATACATATTCTCCCCTTCCTATTCATCTTCTTTTTCTGTTTCCTCCAATAACTCACTAATATGTTCAAGTCTAGCTTCCAGCATGGCCTTTTCTTCTTCCAAAAAAGCTTTTCTTGTTTTTTCATCTACTTCATAAGGTATAAAAGGATAAGGTCTACAATGTTTATAAAATCTTCCTCTAAAACCTCTGCCACAGTGACCCCATCCCAGTCCAGCTGCCATTGTTCTACCCCATCCAGACATTTTAGAACCTCCTTTCTATAGTTTTGGGTTTATGTTCATTTTATATATATTATATACACAGTTTTGGGCATATGTCAATAATCTTATTTTTAAATTTTCTGACTATTAAATTCTGACAAATAAAGCCAGTTAGGACTTAATTTATCCTAACTGGCTTAAAATCATTGCCATTCCATATCAAGCTCAAGTAATATTGGTGTATGGTCTTGCCTTGGTCCTGAATCAATCATTTCAGATCTAATAACCTTATCAGCAATACGATCACTTACCAGCCAATAATCAATTCTCCAGCCAGAATTGTTAATTTTACTGGTTTTAGCCCGCTGAGCCCACCAGGTATAAACCCCTGTTACATCGCCATGGATATACCTGAAGGTATCTGTAAAACCCCTAGCCAGTAAATTAGTAAAGCCCTCACGCTCTTCATCGGTGAAGCCAGCAGATTGACGGTTGCTTTCAGGATGAGCCAGGTCTATTTCCTTGTGAGCTACATTAAAATCCCCTGCTGCTATAACAGGCTTCTTTTTGTCCAGCTCTGACAAGTAATCAGCATATTTTTTATCCCATATTTGACGTTCTTCTAGACGATTCAAGCCTTCCCCTGCATTAGGGGTATAAACCTGTGTTAAGTAAAAGTTGTCAAATTCTAAGGTAATGATCCTACCTTCATAATCCATGGTACCTGGTGCACCAATTTTAGGGAAAGTCACAACAGGTGACAAATAATTTTTGTATAAGAACATGGTACCAGCGTAACCCTTGCGTGCAGGCTCTACTGAGGAATTCCAAACAACTTCATAATTTGGAAACATCTCCCCCAATACTTGTAAATGTTTTTTACTGGGTCCAGTACTTGGCAGCTTTGTTTCCTGTATGGCAATAACCTCTGGATTATATTCAACTATTGTTTCCAATACCTTTCTGGATAAAATAGCTCTATTTGAAGTGCCAGTCAAGGCAGCATTTAATGA
>JAAYHM010000178.1 GCA_012735405.1 Tissierellia bacterium
CTATTCTTTGAAATTTTCCCAATAAATTTTTTCTTATTGGTTATAAAATTCTGCAAAAACTTTAAATTTCCTTCTTCTATCTTAAAACTATATCACATAAAGAGATTCTAAATTACCATGACATCTTGTCCTTAGCTAATAACTTGTAGCAACGAGTATATAGTAAATTTTCACCAATAAACTGCTGCCTTGCAAACATACTAAGAGGACCCATCAAATTTATGATGGGTTCTCTGGGTTTTTTAACCATATAGTATAATATCTGCTATATTTAATAATCTACTTTTTATTCTTTGAAAATCTTCTCCTAAATTAACAGTTTTCACATAAATATCATTACCTGACATTTTGTATTTCTGGTTTAAATCATAGTCAACTGTTGGATATAATAGCATGCCACTTACTTCCCCATCGTATTCTGTATTCTTAACATAGGCAAATACCTGGTATAAATTACTTGATATTAATTTCTTCGTTTCTGAAAAATTGTTTTTAACTAAGGCATTAGCATAATATTTTGTATCAATTATTAATTGCTTACCTCTTCTTTCTAACACTATATCCGTCTCCATATTTGGAAGTAAACTATCACTAGGAGTTTCATCTAGCTGCCATTTTATTATAGGTGACATTGTCTTTACATCTTTTAATTCATACTTATAAAAGTTTAGAATAAACTTTTCATATAGCTTTGCCATGGCTTTATCTTTAATAAATTTAATAAATCTATTTTTACCCCTTTCTTCTTTTGAAATTAGGCCAGTACAAATTAGTTTACACACATTTATTATTAGCCAGTATTTCTTATTATTTCTGTTGTAATTAATACGATTCCAGGAAACATTATTTATTTCTATTTGATCTATATTTGAAAAGTTTCTTAAAAGCATCTTAAGCTTGATTTTATATTTTATATCAACTTCATCGCAAGCTAATAATGTATCCATTGTGGATTTAATAATCCTATTCAACAATATGTTTTCTGAAAACTCATCGAAGTCACAAACAATTTGTCTTCTAATTAATGACTGTTCTTTAAGAGTATTATCTAAATTTATCTTTCCCCTAACAATTGGTATGCTTTCAGTACAATTTATGTAACCTCTAGAAATTCCACTTTTTATAAGTTTAGATACTTCCCTAATTAAGATGTATGATAGAAGATTGTAGATATTTTCAAAGGCCTCGGTGTCTAAAAAGGCTACATCCTCTGACTTTAACGTGTTTTCCCAAGCATAGCACAGCATATAATATACATTCTTTACAGGAATCATATTACCACTCCAATAGTTCCTTTTTCCATTCCATTACCTTGTCATAATCATCAAACCAGTATTCAGACAATAATGGTAATATTTCATATTTAACAATATTTCTATAATCTTCTTCTGTTATAGTATCCTTTTCTGAGCAGAAATAGCTATGCCCTATACAAAATCCCCTACCCAGAGATACATCATTCTCTATAGCCTTATTGAGACCTGTTATTTTATTAATTATTGTTTTGGATAGTTCCCCACTCTTTTTCTCTAAATAACCTTTAAAATTATTATTGTTATAAGCAGGTTCAATATCTACAAAGCAAAATCTTCTTCTTAGTGCATAGTCAAGAATTGCAATACTTCTATCGGCCGTATTCATAGTTCCAATTATATATATGTTTTCTGGTACATAGAATTTGTTTTCGGTATAGGTCAAAGGCATAGCATATTCATGTCCTCTTTTATCTGATTCAATCAACATCATAAGTTCGCCAAATATTTTACTTATATTCCCCCTGTTTATTTCATCTATAATAAAGAAATAAAGTCTATTTAAGTCATTTAATGCTCTTTTACAAAACTTATAAAATATTCCATATTTCAATTTGAAACCTTCTTCATCTGGTCTATAGCCCATAATGAAATCTTCATAGGAATAGCTTTGATGGAATTGAACCATTTCTATTCTTGAATCATCTTTTTCTTCCATGATAGAATAAGCTATTCTTTTAGCTATAAAGGTTTTGCCTACCCCTGGAGGACCTTGAAGGATAATATTCTTTTTATATTTCAATAAATCAACTATATTATTATACTGGCTTTCTTCCATAAAAACTTCTTCTAAGAAATCTTCTTTCGTATAAGTTTCATAAGTCTTAACTTTCGTAATTGGATTTTGCTCTCTTATAATATCCATAATTATTTCATATTCTTCTTTTGTAAGTTTAAAAAGACTTCCTTGAGGATTAACTAAAAATTCCATATTCTTCAATTCTTCTATTGTGCTGAAACAACTATATTCTACAGGTTCTATAAAATTCTCGTCTTTAGTTATCCAGATTCTCTCTCCATCATGTTCTTTATAAATATGTCCCATTCCAACTATTGCTTTTGTGGGGGAAAGCTCATATATTATAACTATATCTTCTTTTTTTACATCCTCAAAATTTTTATATATCCTTCTTTTGTTTCCCCTTTCATTTCTAGATGTATAGTCAAAGACTTCTCCAACTTCAAGATCACCAAAACTCCATATTTTTGGATTGGCATTAAGCCACCAGTAATTAACAGAATCATCTGCAGTATTTACTTTCTCTTCTACTCCATCTTCAATTTCGCTATATAACTCCCTTATAGCATCTTTCAATTCAGGTCTAAGTATCCAATTGAAAGTCCCATCATCTTTATAAGTTCCATAAAAAGGTACATGCCACCATCTCTCCTTACCATCCCTTCTTAAAGGTACAGTACAGTTTGTATAACTCTGTATCCTTTTTGATAGGGCAACTACCTTAGCATTGTATGATGATGGATGTTTGTTTTCTATTTCTGCCAATTCAGAAGCTGTTGCCTGGCCTCCCATTTCGTATATTTTTTTAATAAGTTTGATATCTTCTTCCTTAAAAACATCTGGATTTGATAACATTTCTATCCATTGTTCCTTTGAAATATCTATGGGGTCTCTATATTGAACATCCTCTTCTAATTCTGCTAACCTCCATAACTTAATATCTAAAGCTCTATAGTTTTTAAATCTACATTTTTTATCACGGAACTTTTTTATCTTTCTCGCATTTTCAACATATGTAGTCAATTGATGAGGCTTATTAAGGATTACTCCCTGACTTTCTAATATAATGGCAGCCTCTATCATAGCATTATTGATTATAGGAAATACATTTGGCTTTAAGCAATGGAGTATTATTGATGCAGAAGCTGTCTGCATTCCTTTTATACCATCTTTTAATGATTCTTCAACAATTGTAAGAATTACCTCTTCATCTTCCAGATCTTTTATCCTAATACATAGGGATATAAATTTTTGAACATTTTCTCTGTCAGATTTTCCACTAAAGGTGTAAAAACCAGTTCCAAACATTCCAACGGTCCAATTATTATTATCTCTATTCTCATATTCGTAATTTTTAGCTTTTTCTACGACATTATTAAAAATTATTTTTAGTCTATTTTTTTCTTCTATAGGCAAATTACTTTCTTCAATTTTTTTCAGCCTAAATTCTATTCCGCCCTTCCATAAGCCTACAGCCATAAAATAAAGTAAATCTAGATCTGGAATATCTATTTTTTCTAAGTTAACCTTTGAAAGTGATTCAACAGTTTCCCTTACCAATTCATAGGAGCCATCATGTTTGTCAGGAATAACATCATCCATTGTCATAATATCCTGGAGTATATCATTATGTTTAAATTCTAAATAAAGATTTAATGCTTTTCTTAGCGTGGCTGTTCCATTATAAGAATCACCCTTTATAGGTATCCTATGTTTAGGAGAAATACCTTTTCTAAACTCTTCCATTGAATATTGGAACTCTTTTTTAAGGTTTTCACATTTGTCTATAGCATATATTTCATCTAAATCACCGTAGTATTTCTCTATCCTCAAACAATTTGATATTCTCGAATTACAAGTCCTTTGATCGTATTTTTTAATAGTCTGTAACCACCTATAAAAAGACTCTCGATTCATGTACTCACTCCTTTATATATCTATAATATACTAATATTTTTATCACAGTATCCTAAAGCTTCGATAAAAATTAATAAAAAAGCATTAATAAACTAGTGAAATTATATCAAATATTTTCTGACAATTCACCCTTACTTATATAATTTAGGAAACTTATTGCCAAGTTTATAAAAAAGACCAGGTATCCCTGGTCCTAATTTAATCCTCCCACAAATC
>JAAYHM010000006.1 GCA_012735405.1 Tissierellia bacterium
ATAAAAGGTACATCAGTAGTAAAATACGAATAAAAAACGTTTATAAGATATAGGAAGGAGTGGGAAAATGAGCGTATTTACATATATTGCAAGTGATTATCCCCTTAAAGAAGTTGAAAATCCACATGTAAAAACATTGTCTGTAAATCAAGCGTTAGAAATGGGAATTGAAGTTGCTGATTTTTTATTAGAACCATCTTTTGATAGAGACAAACCCAATGTAATTTTATGGGCAGATGATGATAAAAATTTTGGGGAAATATCAATTAGAGCATTTTCCAGAGATGATCTACTCTATGATATTTATTCAAAGAAGAAATATCTAGCACAATTAGAGTGGGAATATACTGAATGCAGGGCAAAGAAGTTAATAGAGTATATAAAAGACCATTTAAATGAGGCTGATGAAATTGAACTTTGGAATACATGGTTAGGTATAGCTACAAAAAAGTTAAAACCAAAGACAAAAATGCATCATATACCAATTGAACAATTAACTTGTTTGGATATAGAAAAATTGTTTAACAAGGATAGCTTTGATTTTCCTGAATGCATTATAGTTACAAAAGGAAAATGAGATTTTTTTGCTTTATTAAACAACACATTATTACAGTAGATTATGTAAACTAAAAGTATTGTATTTAGCGATGTCAGAATATGAATAGAGAAAAATTAAAATGCCATAAGGACAGGAAGAGAAATTGGATTTAGATGTGATAGGAATTCCTATTTTGTAAGCCATAAAACTGATGTTAAGTGGAATATATGGCGATGATAATCAAACAAAGCAATATTTTAAATCTGCTGATGACCTTATTAATAATGCCTCAATTAATGGAATTCCATTAAATGAAATGTGGAGTAATACATAAATTAACTATATTTTATGATGCTATTTTCCTTACATACATTAGTGATTTGGTTAAATATGTTTACTGGAATGGGAGGATTTTATGAATTTATTAATGCTAGGCATAGGTATTTATATTTTGGGTTTTATAATAACAGTTATAAGTGCTGGAATTTTTGATACAACTGGACAATCTTCATATTATTATGGGATTATATTTTCAATACTTTATCTTTCAGCTATTGTAGGAGTATCGACATCACTTATTTTGAGAGAATTAAGAAAAAAGGACAGCTCTTAAGGTATAATATTTATAAAATGCATTTAGTTGATTTATGTGTAACAAAGCTAATTTATATTAACATAGGTGCTGAATATCTCTTAAAAATAAAAACAGGAATTGCAAAAATTTTAATATGTATAAATTGTTACATAGGAGGATCTCAGTATGGCTACCTTTGAAGATTTCTTAAAATTAGATATTAGAGTTGGAGAGGTTATAAAAGTAGAGTCCTTTGAAAAAGCTAGAAAACCTGCTTATAAACTATGGATAGATTTTGGGGATGAAATAGGCATAAAGAAATCCAGTGCTCAAATTACAGAGTGTTATAAAAAAGAAGATCTAATTGGTAAGCAGGTTTTGGGGGTAGTAAACTTTCCACCAAAACAAATTGCTGATTTTGTATCTGAAGTATTAATATTGGGAGTCTATGCTAAGCAAGGTGTAGTATTAATTCAACCTGAGCAGCCTGTTGAAAAGGGAGATAAATTAGGATAATTATATTTATAGAATAAAATTAATGATTCCTTGAGAAAGATGAAGGATGACAGTCTTGTTAAATAGGGGATAATGGATAAAAAATGTTCCACGTGGAACATTTTTTGTTTTACTAAGTTTAATAGTCTGTTTATAAAAGAAATAAAGTATATATAGTATTATATAATTAAAATATTACATTTTTTTTAAATTATCTGTTATTATATAATAAAGTATACATTTGAGGTGGTAGGATGGGTCGTATAATTTCTGTATTTAATCAGAAGGGAGGGGTTGGAAAAACCACTTCTGTAATAAATTTATCTGCTGCACTGGGTAAAATGGGAAAAAAAATATTAGTAATAGATATAGATCCACAAGGAAATGCAACCAGTGGTTTGGGTATAGACAAAAATAGCCTGAGGGAATCCATATATGATGTAATTATAAATAATTTAGATATGAAAACTGTTATAATGTCTACATCAGCAGAAAATGTTGATATTGTGCCTTCCAATGTAGATCTGGCCGGTGCAGAAATTGAACTAATAGAAAAAGAAGATAGGGAATTGTCTTTAAAAAAATCTTTAGTGTCAGTTAAGGATGACTATGATTTTCTATTTATAGATTGCCCACCATCCTTAGGCTTGTTAAGTATAAACGGACTAGCTGCTTCAGACAGTGTTATAGTTCCTATACAATGTGAGTACTATGCCTTGGAAGGTGTAAGCCAGCTAATGGAAACCATACTACTTGTAAAGAGAAGCTTAAATCCAGATTTGGAAATTGAGGGTGTTATTTTAAGTATGTTTGATGGTAGGACAAACCTTTCTATACAGGTGGTAGAAGAGGTAAAAAAATATTTTAAGGATAAGGTCTACACATCAATTATTCCTCGAAATGTAAGGTTGGCTGAGGCTCCCAGCCATGGCCTATCTGTAATTGATTATGATCCTAAATCCAGAGGTGCAGAGGCCTATACTGATTTAGCAGAAGAGTTTCTATATTTGCTGGAGGATGCTGTAGATTATTAAAATAAGGGAAAGGTGGTGAAAATCCTGGTTGTGACATAAATTCGTTTAAACCAGGAGACTTAAGTGGCTTCAAAAAAAAGAGGTTTAGGTAGAGGATTGTCTGCATTGATACCAGATGATTTGGAGGCAAACTTTTTTAATCCTGAAGAAAAAAAGGAACAAATAGTAGAGTTGGATATAGATTTAATTATTCCAAATAAAAATCAACCCAGGAAGGAATTTGAAAAGGAAAGCCTTAAGGAGTTAAAAAACTCAATTGAGCAATATGGGGTAATTCAGCCAATTGTAGTTAGAAAGCTTGAAGAAAAGTATGAGATAATTGCAGGAGAAAGAAGATGGAGGGCAGCCAAGGAGGCAAGTCTTGAGAAATTACCTTGCATAATAAAAGAAGTGGATGATAAGGAAGCTATTAAACTTGCCCTAATTGAAAACCTTCAAAGAGAGGACTTAAATCCTATGGAAGAGGCTAATGCCTTCAAAAATTTAATGGATAGCTATAATCTTACACAGGAGGAAGTTGCTGAAGCAGTTGGAAAAAGCAGGTCCTATGTAGCAAACTCCTTAAGACTTCTAAATCTTGAAAAGGAAATACAGGACTATATAGCAGAAGGTAAAATAACAAGCGGCCATGGAAAGGCCCTGCTAGGAATAAGGAACAAAAAGGACAGATTATCAGTTGCACAATCAATAATAGACAAAAAGTTAAATGTAAGGGAAACGGAAAAACTAGTGTCAAAGACTAAAACAAAGAAGACAAAAAAGAGTAGTGTAGAAAAGGATCCAATTATTGTAGAAATTGAGGAAAGACTTATGAGCGCACTGGGGACAAAGGTAAGCCTAATACCTGGTAAAAAGGGTGGAAAAATTGAAATAGAATTTTATACAGATGATGACTTACAGAGGATACTTGAAATTATTACAGATTTATAAATGTTCCACGTGGAACATTTATAATATAATTGACCTTTATTGGTTACATTAAAAGGTGAATATTATTTACTGGGAAATGAATAATATCATTTATTTCTTTCATCCATTTGATATAATATAATTAAAATACATAGAAATGGTGGTGATTTAATGTTTATTGAAAAATCTTTAAAAGAATATATTGACTCAGTAGCATCAAAGGAACCAACTCCAGGTGGAGGTAGTGTTGCAGCATTGGCTGGTAGCTTAGGAGCTGCTTTAACAGCAATGGTTGGCTGCTTGACCATTGGCAGAAAAATATATGAGGAATTGGATGAAGAAGTAAAAGAGGTTATGGATAAAAACTTTAAGGAATTATACAATAGCATTGAAAGACTAAATGGAATAGTTGATGAAGACACTAAAGCCTTTGATAAGGTAATGGAAGCCCTAAAGATGCCAAAGGAAACTGAAGAAGAAAAGAAGGCCAGATCTGAAGCAATTCAAGAAGGGTATAAAGTGGCCTTAGAGGTTCCTTTAAGATGTGCTGAAGAATGTTATCAAGTATTGAAATTGTCAAGAGTATTTGCTGATCATGGAAATGTAAATGCAATTACAGATGTTGGTGTAGGAGCTTTACTTGCAGCTGCTGCTGTTGAAAGTGCAATATTGAATGTTAAAATAAATCTAAAGAGCATAAAAGATGCTGAATTTAAGAAAAAAATAGAAGAAAGAATAGAGTTTTTAATATCTGACGGTTATAAATTAAAAGATGAGATAATGGAAATTGTATATGAAAGATTGGGATAGAAGAAGCCAAAGGGCTTCTTTTTTTCTATATAAATGAAAAGGAATATGGTATAATAATAAGGTATACTTAATAGATAAGGGTGGTATGGAATGATATATTTTGACAATGGAGCTACAACCTTTCCAAAACCTGATGAAGTTTATGATGCAATAATGAAAGCCATGAAAGAATATGGTGCTAACCCAGGTAGATCAGGCCATAAATTAGCTATAAGAATGGGAAGGGAAATTTATGAAACAAGGGAGTTGCTAGCTAAACTTTTTAATATAGATAATCCTATGAATATTATATTTACCTCCAATTGTACAGAAAGCCTAAACCTGGCAATCAAAGGGATATTAAGTAAAGGGGATCATGTTATTACTTCTTCTATGGAGCATAATTCAGTACTTCGTCCTTTAGCGGCTTTAGAAAAAGAAGGAGTAGAATTAACCATTGTAAAAGGAGACCCTACAGGGAAGATAAAAGTAGAGGATATTGCTAATAGCATTAGGAGCAATACTAAGCTAATAGTAATTACCCATGTTTCTAATTTAACTGGTACAATTATGCCTATAGAAGAAATAGGCAGGATAGCTAAGGAAAAGGGCATACTCCTCCTTGTGGATGCTGCTCAATCAGCAGGAGTTTATGATATAGATGTAAAAAAGATGAATATAGATATGTTGGCTTTTCCTGGTCACAAGGGCTTGTTGGGACCCCAAGGAACTGGAGGCCTTTATATCAGAGAAGGACTCTTGTTAAAGGAAATAAAACAAGGTGGGACAGGAAGCTTTTCTCATGTACTAGACATGCCAGATATATTACCAGACAGATATGAAAGCGGAACCTTAAATGGTCCAGGCATAGTCGGACTTGGTGCAGGTATAAGATATATTTTAAATAAGGGTATAGAAAATATAAGAAAACATGAAGAGGAGCTAACTAAACACTTTATAGAGGGATTAATGCAAATTGATAAGGTGAAGGTATATGGCCCATTAAATGAAAAGGAACAGGGAGCTGTAGTATCTATAAATATAGGTGATGAAGATTCTTCTGAAATAAGCTTTATTTTAGATGAAAAATATGATATACAAGTTAGGCCAGGTCTCCACTGTGCACCTTTAGCCCATAAGACCATAGGTACTTTTGAACAGGGAGTAGTTAGATTTAGCTTTGGACCTTTTAATACTCATGACCAGATTGACTATGCTTTAAAGGCAATAAGAGAAATAGCTAAGGAGGTATAAGAGGGGTAATGCACATGGAGAGTATTAGGGAAGTAGTATCATTATATAGCGTTGAGATCATATTGGGTTTGGCCCTTGCTATTATTATTTTATTATTAATAAATATTATTTTTGGAATTAGAGTTTCCAAAATAAAAAAGAGGTATGAATTACTTGTGAGGGGAATGGATAAAACAAACATTGAAGACATATTAATAAGACATGGTGAAGAAATTGATGATATAAAAGAAGAAATTGCAGCCTTTGAAGAAGCATTGAGAAAAATGGATAATAAGCTGGCCTTTGCAGTTCAAAAAGTGGGATTTGTTAGATATAATGCTTTTGGAGAAATGGGTTCTGAGCTTAGTTTTTCTATTGCTTTTTTGGATGATTTCTTGAATGGTTTTGTATTAACAAGTATATATGGTCGTGAAAATTCTATTTGCTATGCCAAACCAATTAAAAATGGAAAATCCATATATCCCTTATCAGCAGAGGAAATTCAATCAATAGATAGGGCTATTAAGGGAGATTTATTTACTAATTTGTAAAATTAGGAGGCGCTATGGAAAGGATACTTTTTATAATCAACCCTGTAGCAGGAGGAGGAAGAACTAAGAAATTAGTTCCTCTAATAAATGACATTATGGGCCAAAATAATATAGAATATGACATAGTTTTTACTACTAGGCCCAAGGAAGGTACAGACTTAGCCAGTAAAGGAATTGACAAGGGATATAGTAAAATTGTTGCAGTTGGTGGAGATGGTACTGTAAATGAGGTTGCATTTGGTATAGTGGGAAAGGGTACCTTAGGGATACTGCCAAGTGGGACAGGCAATGATTTAGCCAGAGCCTTAAATATACCTTTAAACCCAAAGGATGCATTGGAGAAAATATTAAATGGTAGGACAAAGAATATAGATGTATGTTCTGTAAATAATGGGCTATTTTTGAATATTTCCAGCATTGGATTTGATGCAGAGGTAGCCAAAATTACTGAAAATATAAAAACAAAAATTAAATCAAGTATATCTTATGTAATAGCTCTATTTATAGCTCTTTTTAAGTTTAAATTTATTAAGGCAGAAATGGAAATTGATAATTCATCAATTGAAAGTGATATACTGCTTATTGCTATTGGAAATGGCAATTATTATGGTGGAGGAATAAATATACTTCCTATGGCAAGTCTAGATGACGGCTATTTCCATGTATGTGTAGTAAAGAAAGTGCCTAAATTGAAATTGTTTTTCTTACTTCCCACCATAATAAATGGAAGCCATATAAATCAGAAGAAGTATGTTAGTATATATAAAGCAAAAAATGTAAGGGTAAGAACAAAGGATAAGGCATATATTAATATAGATGGAGAGATAGTAGATATTAATAAAGAAGCCCTATTTAGCATAAATAATACTAAGCTATCAGTTATTGCAGGTGATTAAGGAAATCCTCTAGGAGGGATACTATATGAAAGATAAATCTCCCTGGCATAAAGGATATATAATAACAGATATGGAATTGGGTGATAGCTTGGATAATATAGTATTTATGCATGAGGAACCTTTTTTGGAAATAAAAAATAAGGATGAGATGGATGATGAAGGAACTGATTTAAATCTTTAAGTCAGTTCCTTTTTATAATTTGAATTAAATAGTTTAAATAAGGCTCTGTTTAAGCTTTTTGCAATAATATCTGCCATATGCATTACCAGACTTAATCTGGTATTTTGAAGTATCATATACTCCATTATACCCTTGAAATTTACAACTCCGGTGATGCTTATATGGCCTATCTTTGGGAGATTTTTGTTTACACCTAAACCAGGCTTTAAAGGTCCTTTTCTAACATTAATGTATCCTATCCTGTCCATGCTTCCTAGTGATGCATCAATGGCAATTACTAAAGCCTTATTATAATATGTGTTTATCTCCCTTATTTTTTCATTTAAATTTTTCGCATGAACTGGTTCATCTAATGTTCCCATAAGATGGACCCCTTTATAGGAATTAATATGGGGCTTAAGCTTATAGCCTACTAAAGGTCCAAGGGAGTCGCCTGTAGACCTATCTGTACCTATACATAAAATAATTATTTCCTGGCTGTCTTCTAAATTTTCTTCTAAATATTTAATTATCAAATTTGAAAATTTAGTAATAGCAAAGGGGCAAGAACTATCTACATAGTTATTAGTAACAATGTCTATCATTCCTTACCTCCAATGAATCATATTAAAATTTAGATTCTATATAATATATGAACCTGTTGGATATAATAGAAGTATTACCAGATATATGAAAACAAATACAAGATTACAAGTTTTTGTTATTTAGAAAATTGATTTAAATTATTAAGAATTCTTAACAATTCTTAATAATTTAATAAGTAATGTATAAAATGAATAAAATAAGATAAAGCTTTAAAATTTAAATATTTTAGGACAGTTATAATATTTTGGGAATATAAGGATATACTATTTAGACAGGCTAATATTATTGAAAAAATAATTTTCTGTGATATAATAAGCACATAGATTTTAAAGGTTACAAAATAGTTACAATACCTCAACAAAATTAATATGGTTTTATTTAATCCAATGATGAGGAGGTATTAAAACCATGTCAGAATCAAACAACCCAGCTTCTCAGCCATCCACTCCAAACACGGGGACTAATGGTAATGAGAAACTAGGGTTTCTAAAAGAGTCAATAAACAAAAGATACAGTTTTAAAAAACTAGTCTTAACCCTTATGCTTGTAGTTATAGGGGTGTGTGTTTTCAGTATCTATAAAATCAATGAAATTAGAACCAGAGCTTACATAGTTTACTATGGCAACAATGAAGTAGGAATATTAAGGGATAAGGAAAAGGCAGAAGAAATATTACAGCGATTACAAGCTGAGCTGTGTAATACATATAATAGCAACATTGTCCTAAAGGATACTTTAAAATTTGAAGAGACTCATGCTAAGGACAGTATGTTGACTTCCTTGGAGGAATTAAAAGCAAATATTAAATCCAATTTGACCTACAATGTAAAGGGATATGTACTAGTAGTTGATGGTAAAGAATTAGGCTACAGTAATTCCAAAGAAGAACTGGAAAATATTTTGGAAACAATTAAAGAACCATATTTAAATGAAGAAGAAGAGAACAATATATTGAATGTAGGGTTTGTTGAGGATGTTAAAATTGTAGAAAAGGAATTTCCTTTGAATAGAATAAAGGATGGAGAAGAAATATTACAATATATTTTAGAAGGTTCGGAAGAAATTAGGACCCACACTGTAGAAGTAGGAGAAAGTCTGTGGACTATAGCAAAAATATATGATGTATCTGTTGACGATTTAATTGTAGCTAATTCAGACAAGGATCCTGAAAGATTACAAATTGGTGATGAAATTAAGCTTACAGTCCCAAAGCCCTTAATTACAGTTGAAGTTGTTGAAGAGGTTGAATACACTGCAGATGTTGATTTTGATATAAAAACTGAATATGATGACAATATGTATAAAACCCAAAGCAAGGTCAAGGTAAAGGGTGAAAAGGGAGAAACAAAATATCTGGCCAAGGTTACCAAGCACAATGGCATAGTTGTAAATGAAGAGATATTAAAGGAAGAGGTTATTAAAAAGCCTGTTGACCAAGTAGTGGTGCAAGGTACCAAGGAACTGCCAAAGACTGCTGCAACTGGTGCTTTCATAATGCCTACAAGGGGAAGATTATCTTCCAGGTATGGAATGAGAGGCGGAAGAATGCATTATGGAATAGATATAGCAGCACCATCAGGAACAGCTATAAAGGCAGCAGATGGAGGAAAAGTAGTTTACGCAGGCTGGAAGGGTTCCTATGGGTATATGGTTGAAATAGATCATGAAAATGGCTATAAAACTAGATATGCCCACTGCAGTAAAATTGAAGTTAAGGTTGGTGACAGAGTATACAAGGGTCAAATCATAGCCAGAGTTGGAAATACTGGCAGGTCTACAGGATCTCACCTGCATTTTGAAGTACTTAAAAATGGTGTAAATGTTAATCCATCTGGATATGTAAAATAAGAGGAAGGATAGCCTTCCTCTTATTTATGCATTTTTATCCAGCAGATAGTAAATTAGCAATATAGTTAAAAGCTCTTCCAATATATCCTTACCTAAAAAGGAGGAGCCGGACCTTTTTAAACCTTTTTTATCTTCAATTTCTTCTGTTTCATCTTCATTGAAAAGCTTCTGTAAATTTACAAGGCCTGAACCCTGATTATTTTTAGAGTCCTTTAAGTCTATACAGGCATTTATTAATTTTTCCTTAACCTGATCAGGTGATAAGTTCCCATATTTATTAAGGAGTAAGGCTACAGTACCGGAAATTAAAGGAGTAGCCATAGATGTTCCACTCATGGATATATACCCGTCTTCTTCAATATGGGATAGGGAATTTATATTTACTCCTGGTGCTACCAAATCTGGCTTTGTTAACCCTTCATTTGTTGGTCCACGGCTGGAAAATCTCGCTATTTCATCATCTGATGGATCTATAGTCCTTTTATCATCTATAGCACCTACAGTAATAACATCTGGACTAATTCCGGGAGATACAATGGTCCTTGGTTCAGGCCCACTATTTCCTGCTGCGGCCACAACTATTAAGCCAGCATTTTTAGCTTCTTTTACAGCCTTACATAAAGGATCCTTCTGATAACTGTTATTTGCAGGGCTACCAAAGGACAGATTTAATATTTTTGTATTGTATTCATCTTTTGTCTTAACAGCATATTCAATAGCAGCTATAATATCAGACATATTTCCGCTGCCCCTATTATTTAAAGCCTTAATACCTAGAATATTAGCTTCAGGCGCAATACCTGCATATTTTCCTCTTGAGGAGTATCCATTACCTGCTATAATTCCAGCCACATGGGTACCATGTCCATTATCATCGTAGGGTGATGTTTTGTTATTAATAAAATCTTTAAATCCAATTATCCTGTTTACTGGTCTGGTTAAATCGTAATGGGGAGCAACCCCTGTATCTATTACAGCAACTGTTATACCTTCTCCTTTATACCCTTGTTCGTGTGGAAAATGGGCTTCCATTGTTGGTACAGATATATCTAATAGGGCATATACTTTTACATCAAAACTGATATATTCTATATCTGGATCATTAGCCAATCTGTAAATAGTTTCTGTATCAAGATTGCACGCAATGCCCCTTATTATTGAAAGCCTTTTTTTAACCTTAGTGGCAAGATTCATAATGCCTTCTTCTAATCTAGCATCATTCCTCTTTAATTGAATTATAACAGGCAGTTCTTCATTGGATTGGGACATAATTTTAGCTCCTAATATTGGGCATAATTTAGAACTGTTTAGTCCTCTCATAGTCGACCCCCTTCCTTGTTCTATTTTATGCAGTAAAAGACAAAAAGTGCTCAAAAAAAGAAAAGCCCCGTAGGGCTTTTTAAATTTACTATTTATTTTTTTGCTACCTTATATAATTCACCAAATACTAATGGTATTATGGAAAATAACAAAACCATGCTCCAATCCCCCAGTCCCATTGCAAAGGTGTCAAATATAGGCTGTAGGGCTGGAACATATATTACCACTAATAACAGGGTAAAAGCAAGTAGGGTTGATCTAACCATGGTTTTATTTGAAAATACGCCTATTTTAAGTATACTGTGGTTTAAGGACCTGCTTGAATATGCTCTTAAAAGTTCTGCTGTAATTAGTGTAGCAAAGGTAATTGTCCTTGCATAGTATAGATTTACAGTTCCATAGGTTCTCATTCCCCAAATATATGCACCTAGGGTAGCAGCAGATATGGCAATACTTTGTACTACTAAGGCCTTAATCATATCTTTATCAAGTATTGGCTCATCAGGATCCCTTGGTGGTATATCCATTATTTCCGGGTCGCCTTTTTCCATACCTAAGGCTAGGGCTGGAAAACTATCTGTTACAAGGTTTAACCACAATAGCTGTATTGGAAGTAGGGGAACTTCAAAGCCTAATAATATACTTAAGAATATTACCAATACCTCTCCTATATTACATGAAAGCAGGAAGAATACGAATTTCTTTATGTTACTATATATAATTCTACCCTCTTCTACTGCTGCAACAATGCTGGCAAAATTATCATCTGTTAAAATAACTTCAGCAGTATTTTTAGCCACATCTGTACCGGTAATTCCCATGGAAATACCAATATCAGCTTTTTTAAGGGCTAGGGCATCATTTACACCATCACCAGTCATAGCAGCAATTTCACCATTTTTCTTTAAGGCATCTACAATTCTTACCTTATGTTCTGGGGAAACTCTGGCATATACTCTTTTTTCCTTAACTACTTCCCTTAATTCTTCATCAGTTAAATTATCCAATTCCTGCCCCATCATAGCCTGGCTTTCATGATCTGCCATGCCTAATTGTTTTGCAATGGCAAAGGCAGTTTCCTTATAATCTCCTGTAATCATGACAGTTTTAATTCCTGCATTTTTACATTTCTTAATAGCTTCCTTTGCTTCTTCTCTCGGTGGGTCTATCATTCCGACTAAACCTACAAATATCAGGTTATTTTCTATAGTTTCAGTAGTAATTTCATTTGGAAGGCTATCATATTGTCTAAAGGCCATTGCCAGAACCCTTAAGGCCTCCCTTGAAAATTTAGAGTTTACATCTAATACCTTTTTCTTTAAATCTTCAGTAAAAGGTACAATTTCACCATTTAGATAAATACTGCTACTTTTGCTGATTAATATGTCCGGTGCACCTTTTGTAAAGGACACTACTTTACCAGGAATAAAGTTTTCATGGAAGGTAGTCATCATCTTTCTATCAGAATCAAAGGGCAGTTCTTCAATCCTTGGATATTTTTGGTTAATTTCCTCCTGCCTTATGCCTGCTTTTTCAGCCAGTGTAACTAAGGCTCCTTCTGTTGGATCTCCAAGAATCTTATATCCTTCATCTGTTTCAGTTAATTTAGCATCACTACATAGTGTTCCTATTGACAATAATGTATTTATATTAACTGACCCTGTTACATTTTCCACTTCTACTCCATCTATTGTGAATTTGCCCTTAGGCTCATATCCAATTCCAGAAACATCAATAATTTTATCATCAGTATAAACCTTTACTACAGTCATTTCATTTTGGGTTAGGGTACCTGTTTTATCTGAGCATATATAGGTTGTGGTACCTAAGGTTTCAACAGATAGCAGTTTTTTTACAATAGCATTACGTTCAACCATTCTGTTCATACCTAAAGCTAATACTATTGTAACTATTGCAGCTAATCCTTCTGGTATAGCAGCTACTGCTAAACTAATAGATGTCATAAACATGCTTAGAACATCCCTACCTTGATATAAACCAAGGCCAAATACTACTAAACATACAACTATAACCACAATACCCAAAAACTTACCTAATTGATTTAGCTTTCTCTGTAATGGAGTAGGTTCATTGTCGTAGGTTTGAATCATAGTAGCAATTTTTCCAATTTCAGTATCATGGCCTGTGCCTACAACAACTCCCTTACCCCTACCATAAGAAACTATGGTACTGGAGTAGGCCATGTTTACCCTATCTCCTAATGAAACATCTTCATCAAAGGTTATATTTGAATCCTTTTCAACTGGTACGGATTCTCCAGTTAAGGAGGCTTCTTCTACCTTTAAATTAGAAGATTCAATTAGTCTTAAATCGGCTGGTATAACATCACCAGTTTCTAAAATAACAATATCCCCTGGAACAACATTATTTGATGGTATAACTTCAACATTCCCATTTCTTAATATCTTGGCACTGGGAGCTGCCATTTTTTTCAATGCTTCCAAAGATTTTTCCGCTTTACCCTCCTGATAAATTCCCAAGGCTGCATTAACAATAACTATGGCTATTATAACTACAGCATCTACTTTTTCTCCTACAAAGTAGGATATAACAGCAGCAACAATTAATATTAGAATAAGGAAGTCATTAAATTGTGCTATAATTTTTGATAGCATACTTTGTTTTCCTTCTTCTTTTAATGCATTAGGTCCATATTTTTCCAGCCTTTTTTGTGCTTCTTCATTGCTTAGACCTTTGTCGGTACTGGTACTTAATTGGGAAACAACTTCTTCTTTGCTTTTTTTGTACCACTCCATAATAGATAATCATCCTTTCTTAATTTGATTTAGTATACCACTTAGCAACTAAAAAATAACTTAAATTAAACATATAAAACAAAAAAGACCTTTGTTTAGACTCTTGCCTAAACAAAGGTCTTGCTACCTAAATCAGGCTAGTTAACCGGGAATAAATCCGTACTGACGGCTAACTACTTGCAAGCTACTCCCCTTTGCAGCTTATATTATATAATAATTTCTTTTATATTTCAATATAAACCATATAAATATTTTTATTTATTGGATTTTAGTCCAAATTATACTATTTTATCATACAAACAAAGGGATGTATGTGTAAAGATGCATATGACTATAACTAAAATTTATGATATAAAGCCTAAGGATAGATATTTTTAATTGGAAAAAGACATATTGGAGTGGTAGAATGCTTTTTGGTACAGGCTTGTTTAGTAATCTTACTAGTAAATATCATAATTTAGCTATAGTTCTAATAAGAAAACTTTAATGTGGAAAGGAGAATTTATATGAAAAGAATCTTTTTACTACTATTAGTAGCTGCACTTATCCTTAGCTCCCTTGTGGGCTGTACTGGCAAGGAAACAGCCCAAGATAGTGATAGTGTGGAAGTAGCTGAGGAAAGTGGAGAAAATGAAACAGAAAAATCCAGTGAAGAAATTCCAAAATTTAGGATAGGTTGGAATAATGAACTACATACCGGAAATATGCATTTAGCTTTTGAAAGACCTGATTTATTTGAAAACAATGAGATTTATCTAAGACCAATAAGTAATCAGCAATTGGAACTAGTGAAAGATGGTCAGGTAATAGCCATTTTTGAATTTACATTGGTTAAAGGTGCATCTGAATCAGTAACCCTTATGACTCAGGGACATATGGATATAGCTTTTGGATCCAGCACTGCTTATATGACGGCAGCAGATCAGGGATTAGATGTTAGGATTCTTTGTCCGGTTCAGAGCGGTGGAGTTTCTATAGTAGCAGATATAGATGCAGAATATGATACTTTTGAAGAATTAGTTGAATATGCAAAAAATACAGAAAAACCAATATTAGCTGGTTACCATTCTGCTGTTTCAAGTCCTAGAATAGTCTTGGAATATGCTTTAAAGGACGCTGGAGTAAAGGTAACGGAGGATACATCAGATTTTGAGGCAGATGTAGTAATGATAGACCTAAAGGGGCTAAGCAACCTAATTCCTTCACTAAGCTCCGGACAAGTTGAGCTATGGGCAGGCCCAGTTCCTCATCCTCAAAATGCTGAAGCCCAAGGAATTGGAAAAATTATTGCAACCTTAGATGAACTACCAGGTGGAAAATGGGTTGATTTCCCATGCTGTACCATGAATGTTCATAATGATGTGATAGAAAATTATCCAGAAGTAGTTGAAGCTTTGCTACAAGCTACTACAGATATTCATAATTTTGCACAAAACAATAGGGAAGAGACAGCAGAGGCCTTGGCTGGATTTATGGGACTTGACAAAGAGGTATTATTAAACAATAACACGACATATTCTACCCAAGTAAATGAAAACTTTATAAATGGTATGAAAATCTATTATGAAGCCATGACTGAAATGGGTAAATTTTCAGGTGAATTTGCAGGAAAGGATTTTGATGAGATTAAGGATAGGGTATTTGACTTTTCTTTCATAGAGAAGATATCCGGTAAATAGTTTGCAGTTTTTTGGGAATCAAAGTATTTGGGCATTAGCTCAAATACTTTGATTAATATGGAAAAAATTAGAAAGGAGCAGGGCCTTACATGGTTAAGGATGATCAATATGATAAAAAATAATACAATGGAAAATAAAATAAGAAGATCCATTTCTTTTGTAGCCCCAACTATAATTCCCCTTCTATTTATAATTCTTTGGGAACTATTTGCCAGAAAAGTTGGCAACAATGCCATTCTTCCTCAGGTGACAACAGTTGCAAAACATTTTATAAACATCAATGCAGATGTAATAGGTATAGGAAGTATTCCAAAGAATATTCTCTATAGCCTGGTTAGGGTTTTTATTGGGTATATTTTGGCAATTATTGCTGGCCTGCCCCTAGGGCTCCTAATGGGGTATTCAAGAAGAGTTAAGGGAGCATTAAATCTTTTCATAAGCTTATTTCAGCCAGTGCCAGCAATTGCATGGAGGCCCCTGGTATTAGGCTGGTTTGGGGTAATGAGTGTGGCAACAATATTTGACTTGGACTATGGACCAACCTATGCCATTATGGATAACTTTAAACTATCAATGATATTTTTAATATTTTTAAGTGCCTTTTTTCCAATTTGGGGAAATACAATGTTTGGTGTTAGCAATGTACAGCAAGTATTAGTGGAAAGTGCATTAGTTTTAGGTGCATCAAAAAAAGATATATTTTTTCATGTATTGTTACCTGGTGCAGGGCCTAATATTGTAAATGGATTAAAATCTGGGCTAACCGCAGCCTGGAGTTGCTTAGTTGCTGCAGAGATGCTTCCGGGAAGTATGAGTGGTCTTGGTTACCTTATATCTCATGCATATGAGCTTGCCAGGATGGATTTAATAGTGGCAGGAATAATATGTATAGGGGTAATTGGTGCACTGTTTGATGGTATATACAGTCGTATATCTGATAAGTATTTTTCATGGCAAAGGCTAGTAAGGTGATGTGAAATGAATAATATAGTTTTTAAACTTAATAATATAGGAAAAGTTTATAATGAAAATGAAAAAAATGAACTGACAGTAATTAAAAATCTTAATTTAGAAATTAAGGAAAATGAATTTTTATGTATAGTAGGACCTTCCGGATGCGGGAAATCTACCTTGTTAAGAATTTTAGCAGGCTTAGAACTGCCAACTGAAGGGGAAATTTACTACAGGGGTAAAGTATTAAGAAAGCCAACCAAGGATATTGGCATGGTATTCCAAAACTATTCCCTTATGCCTTGGCTGACTGTTGAAGAAAATATTGCCTTAGGCTTAAAGTTTCAAAATATGCCTAAGGAAAGGCAGAAGGAAAGGGTTAATGAATATTTAGAGATGATAGGATTGACTAAATTCAGGTATTCAAAGCCATATGAGCTTTCAGGAGGTATGCAGCAAAGGGTTGCAATTGCAAGGTCCCTGGCAAATAATCCGGATGTACTACTGATGGACGAGCCCTTTGGTGCCTTAGATGCCTATACAAGGATACAGTTACAAAAAGAACTGTTAAGAATTTGGGAAAAGTATAAAAAAACAATAGTATTTATAACTCATAGTGTGGATGAAGCAGTTTATTTGGCGGATAGAATAATTCTAATGAGCAGAAATCAAGGAGCAATTGAAGTAGATATTCAGGTGGATATTCCCAGGATAAGGGATAGAGCAAACCCAAGATATGCTGAATTAAATCAACATTTATTAGATGCATTAGAAGAATTGAACAAGGGCCAATGATCCAGCCTTTGACCTAAGCATGGTTAATTTTCCATGCTTTTTTATTTTTTTACAGCCATTGGACGCCAGCTTAAACATTTGACAATATTAATTTATTATTAGATAATTTATTATGAAGTAATATGTCCTTATACAAAAATTTAAATGGGTGTGATCTTATGAATAGAAAGATATTAGTGGTTGATGATGAAAAGTCTATTGCAGATATAATAAAATTTAATCTAGAAAAGGAAGGCTTTACTGTTGAACTATCCTATGATGGTGAGGATGCCATTGAAAAAATTTATAATGGAAATCCGGACCTTATAATATTGGATATAATGCTTCCTAAAAAGGATGGATTTGAAGTATTAAGGGAAATAAGGACAAGCATTACTACACCAGTTCTCATGCTTACAGCAAAGGAAGAAGAGGTGGACAAGGTACTGGGATTGGAATTAGGTGCCGATGATTACATAACAAAACCCTTTAGTATGAGGGAATTAGTTGCCAGGGTTAAGGCTAATTTAAGAAGGATTGAAATGAACAATGGGGACTTGAACAATGCTGAGATACTAAGGGTTGGAGATTTAACCATTAACCAGAATAAATATGAAGTAAGAAAAAATGGAAAGATTATAGATTTAACCTTAAGGGAATATGAGCTACTTAAGTTTTTAGCATCAAATATTGATCAGGTCTTTACAAGAGAGCAGCTTTTAGAAAAGGTATGGGGATACGAATATTATGGGGATGTAAGGACTGTTGATGTTACCATTAGAAGGTTAAGGGAAAAAATAGAAGAAAAGGATGGACAGTACAAATATATAATGACCAAAAGAGGGGTAGGATATTATTTCAGGAGGGGCTAGTTAATGTTCTCAAGTATTAAGTGGAAATTTGTTACAGTATACCTATTACTGGTACTTATGGCCATGATAATAGTAGGGGTATTTATAGTACAAAGATTTGAAGCTCAACAGTTGGAAAATAGAAAGAACACCTTAATAAAGCAGATAGAAACTTTAATTAGTAGCTCTGATTATTTATCAGAGGATGACTGGTTAGAATATATAGAGGATATACAAAATACTTTAAACAGATGGAGATTTAGTGGTACTGAGGTTCTTTACATAATTTATGACATTGATATACCTAGAATTATAGCTACCTCCCATATTAAATATGATGAAATAAACGGGGCAAATGCTCTAGCCTACAAATTCTTAGACCCATCTTTAATATATGCTGCCTACAATGGTGAAATTGCAGATGCTACAAAGGAAGATTATAATGAAAATACAAGATTTCAACATGTAGCCTATCCAGTAGTTAATGAAATTGGCCAGGTTAAGGGTATTTTGTATATGACTGATGATATTCAGGATGTTTACAGGACTATTAATGCCACTAAAACCATATTAATTAGTGCTACCATGTTAGCCTTGGTTATAACTGTAATATTGGGTTTTTTAATTGCAAGCAGTATTACTGGACCAATAAGGGATGTGACTAAAAAGGCTGAAAAAATGGCAAAGGGAGATTTTGAGCAGTTTGTTGAAGTAAAGTCTGATGATGAAATAGGTCAACTGGCCAGCATGTTTAACTATTTAACCTTAAAATTAAAGGATACAATCCAGGAAATGGATTTGGAAAAAAGCAAATTAAATACCATATTTAATTACATGGCTGATGGAGTAATAGCAGTTGACACAAATGGTCAGTTAATCCATGCAAATCCTGTAGCAATAAAAATACTAGATTTAGAAAAAATTAAGGATGAGCTCTTTTATAAACAAAGGCCCTTTCCCATGGAAATAATTAATTTAGATAATATAGACTTTGATAATCCAGATACTCATGAAGGCAGTAAGATGGTAAAAATAAAGGATTCCGTATATCAATTAAAATACGCCCCTTTCCGCAATGAAAAAAATAATGTAGGCGGGATAATTATAGTATTTCAAGACATAACAGAACATCATAAACTGGATAATATGAGAAAGGAATTTGTGGCTAATGTGTCCCATGAGCTAAAAACCCCTATAACTACAATTAAGTCCTATACTGAAACCTTAATGGATTATATGGAAATGGAGCCAGAATTATCACATAAATTCCTTACTGTAATAGACAATGAATGTGATAGGATGACTAGGATAGTAAGGGACTTGTTGCAGTTATCTAATCTGGACTATAATAAAACTGAATGGAGTAAAGAAGAATGTGAAGTTAAGGAGTTTATTGAAGATATTATATTAAAGTTAGAATTCTCCATTAAGGAAAAGAACCATAAGCTTACTTTAAACATAGATGAAAATCTGCCACATATTTTTGTTGATAAAGATGGTATAGAACAGGTTATACTAAATGTAATATCAAATGCTATAAAATACACTCCCCAGGGAGGCCATATTGAAGTATCTGTTACAAATAAGGATGGAAAAGTAGTGGTTAATGTAAAGGACAATGGAATAGGTATACCGGAAGAAGATATAGATAGAATTTTTGAAAGGTTTTATAGGGTTGATAAGGGAAGAAGCAGAGACTTAGGAGGTACAGGATTGGGTCTTTCCATTGCTAAGGAGATAGTTGAAGCAAATGGTGGTCAGATAAAGCTAAGTTCTGAACTTGGTATAGGTACAGAAGTTGACATAATTCTACCCATTTCCTAATGTAATTTTATTTTAATTTCACTGTAATATAATTGTAATATTTCTGGTGTATAATATAACTGCCCTTATTGGAGGTTAAAGGAGGATAGAAGATGTGGAAGAAAATTGCATCCTTATTGTTTGTCCTAATAATTATATCTAGCCTATCATCTATTGTACATGCAGATGACGAAAGTATTTTAAAATATCAGGTTATTTTACCTGAAAAAGCTGTTACTACACATAAGAATAAGGTAATATTAGTATCTGGCAAAGCTCCAGTTGATACAGGTATTACAATAGAATTATATGGAATAATAGATTTTACAGGCAATAAGTATTCCCTTGTAAACTTACCAGAGGAAGAAGATTATACCCTTTTATCAGTAGTGGATACTAACTCAGGACCTTTAGGATTTGCTGAAGAGATTGAATTAATAAATGGTATTAATAAAATTGTCATTAAATTTAATGTGGATGGGGTACCCCCTGTAGAGAAAATAGTTTACTACTATGAGGCTCAACACATATTTGATAACATAAGAAATATATTAATGATTTCTACAGCTAATTAATTACCATTGATAGAAGGGGATGAATATAGTGTCTAAAGAAAGATTTAAAACTATTCTGCTTCTGTCACTGGTATGTTTGAGCCTATATTTAGTCACTAAGGTATGGGTTGAGTTTCCTTACGGGACTAGTTTTGACTTTCGAGAGGAAGAAATAAAAGAATTGGAAAGCTACTTATCTATAGATCTTATTAGGCCTAATAAATATTTAGTTAATTTTAATGAAGATAGCCATACAATATTTTATAGTGATATAGATAATAATCTATGGACAACTGCTTATTCTTCTTTGGCAAGTATTCTGTCTTCTGATGAGGTAGAGACAGAAGAGATCTCCAAGGAAGAATATATTTCATACCATGACAAAAGGTCCATAGTTTTTTATTTTCCTGAACAATTTAATGTGTATATACTGGCCAGATTTCTAGATGTGCCACAGCCTAATGATATTGTTGAAAAGATACAAGAGGTAGACAGTATATATTTTCATTTAGGAAATGATGAGCCTTTTCTAATACTTAGCAAGGAAGATTTTCATCTTAAAATATTTGAACCTACCATAAAGCTTGAAGCTCTAAAATCAAAGATTAGTGCTATGGAAAATATAGGTAATATTACCTATTACTATCCTATGAGGGATACTGTAGACGTCAACAACAATATATATATTCCCGTTAAAATGAGTAAATCTATCCCAGTGGTTTATGTTGAAAATGAAATAAATACGGATAATATTGAAGATTTAAGAAATATAGCAGAACTATTTTTCCAGAAAGATATTGATTATATAAGAGAGATAGTTGAAAATAATGGTTCTGTAATATATTTACATGATGATAAGGTGTTAAAGATAAACTATAGGGGATTTTTGGAATATATTGCTCCTTTAGAGGAGACAGTTAATGAAAGAAATTTATATATAAGCTTAGTTACAGCCTCTGACTTTTTATTTTCTAATTTAGCCTTGCCAAAGAACTTGTATTTAAGCAAGATTGAAGAAATTGAATCTGGAGAAAATTTAGGGTATAGATTTACTTTTAAATATAGAATAGGTGGTTTACCGGTAATACTTAAAAGCGATGTAGTAGAGGATTTTATTCAATTGGAAGTATTTAATAAGTATGTTACAAACTATAAAAGATTTATAAGGAGACAAATGGATGGAACATATGATGCTATGGACAATAGGGTAATGTTATCTGCTTATGATATTATAAATATGAATTATGAGCTTATTAGACAGGATCACATAGCTAAATATAATATACAAGATGAAGATGAGGAATTCATAAAGAAAGAAATACTGTCAAGGATAGAGGATATATACATTGCCTATGTTGACCCCTGTGAAAACAAAACAGGAGAAAGGCTTATAGGTGTCTGGATATTGAAAATGGAAGATTATATATATGCATTTGATGTATACAATGGTAATTTAGTTGTTAAAAAAGAACAATAATGACTGCTTGGATGGTGAAATTCATGGATTGGTCAAAGGCTAAGACCATATTGATTATAGCATTTATTATTACTAATTTATTTATTTCTATAGTAATTTTAAACAATAGACCAAAAGGAGAACCAACCTTATCAAGGGACTTTATTTCCAATGTAGAACAATTACTGGAGGAAAAGAATATCCATATTGAAGCCAGTATTCCGGAAGAAATTCCCTATTTAAATTCTATGATTGTGGAATTTGAAAGGGCAAATAGCCACTTTTTAAATAAGGCATATTTTAATAATAAAGGCCGTATTCAACAGGGGCAAGGCTTAAGTGAAATAGTTAAGGGCTTAGAGTCAATTCTTATAATAAATGATAGATTAATTATTTATGAAAATAAGAATAGCAGCAACAAATATCCTACTCTTAATATGGACAAGGCTATTGAAATAGCTCAGGAATTTTTGGAAACTGGAGAATTTGATACATCTGATATGAAGCTTACATATGCAAAGGAGGAAAAAGAAGTATTTTACTTGGAGTATTCTAAGGTATATGAAGACACTTTTGTTGAAAGGGCCTATACTAATTTTCAGATAGATAAAAGAGGGGTTAAAAAATTTGAAAGGCTTTGGCTAAATGTTAAAGAATTAGGAGATACAAAGATATATATAAGTACAGCTCCAAAATCCTTATTGAATCTACTGGGCATGAAGGATATTTATAATAAGACTATTACAGATATCTCCCTCTGCTATTATTTTGAGCCAGAGAAACATGAGTATATTGAAGAACCGGGAGAAGCTAAACAGGGAAAGGCAGTTCCTGCATGGAGGGTACAGTTTGAAGATGGCTATAAGGTATTTATTGACGAATATTAAAAGAAATTAAAAGTTTTGTTATGTTACTTTCAAATTTCTGCAAAATGAAATTATGATATAAAAAACTTGCAATTATCTATTGCAAGTTTTTTATTTTTGTGGTAAAATCATCTCAATTACTTTAGCTTTGATAGGCAAAACAAAGCTAAATACAGGAAAAAGGGGATTTAAAGAAAAACGAAGGAACCAAATTAAAACTTGCAAAATTTATAGGGGGGATCTGTAGTGTTTTATTATGGAGTTGATACCTTAAGACCAAATCTTTTCAAGGATGTATTTCCTTATGAAGAACTTCCAAAGATAAAATTTAATAATATTCAGTTACCAATGGAAATTTCCGAAGACATATGGATTACAGATACAACTTTTAGAGATGGGCAGCAATCTATGTCTGCTATGACTGTGGAACAAATGGTAAGGATATATGATTATCTACATGAGTTGGATAATGGTTCTGGCATTATTAGGCAAACTGAATTTTTCCTTTATTCACAAAAGGATAGGGAAGCTGTGGAAAAGTGTATGGCTAGAGGATATGATTATCCACAGATTACTTCATGGATAAGGGCTAATGAAGAGGATTTTAAATTGGTAAAGGAAATGGGCATAAAGGAAACGGGAATTCTCATGTCCTCTTCCGATTACCATATATTCCATAAATTAAATATGACCAGGAAGGAAGCTATGGAAAAATACCTTTCCATAGCAGAGAGGGCCTTGGAAAATGGAATAATTCCCAGATGCCATTTTGAGGATATTACCAGGGCGGATTTCTTTGGATTTGTGGTACCCTTGGCTAAAAATCTGATGGAGCTGTCTAAAAAATACAATATGCCTGTAAAAATAAGGGCCTGTGACACCCTAGGCGTTGGCTTACCCTATGTTGGTGTAGAATTACCCAGATCTGTGCCTGCCTTGATTCATGGATTAAGGTATTACTGCAATGTACCTTCTGAATACATAGAATGGCACGGACACAATGATTATAACAATGTAGTTGTAAATTCTACCACATCCTGGCTCTACGGCGGGGCTTCAGTTAATACAACCTTGTTTGGCATTGGAGAAAGGACGGGCAACTGTCCCTTGGAGTCTATGGTCATTGAATATGGGCAAATAAAGGGCAATACAAAAAATATGAATCTTAGTGTCATTATGGAAATAGTGGAGTATTTTGAAAAGGAACTGGGTTATAAGGTACCAGAGAGGACTCCCTTTGTTGGCAGTGAGTTTAATGTTACCAGGGCTGGCATTCATGCAGATGGTTTGTTGAAGAATGAGGAAATATATAATAGCTTTGATACAGAAAAAATACTGGGCAGGCCACCATTAGTGGCGGTAAACTCCTATTCTGGTTTAGCTGGTATTGCTGCATGGATTAATGGTTATTTCAGGTTAGAGGGTCCAAAAAAAATAGATAAGAAGGATCCAAGGATTTTACCAATAAAGAAGTGGATAGACAATGAATATGCCAAAGGGCGTACTTCTACAATTAGAAATGAGGAATTAAAGGAATTGGTGTTTAAGTATATTCCCAATATTTTAGATAGGGAAGATTCAAAGGCAATTTAAGTAGGACAGGAGGATAGAAATGGGCTTAACAGTTACAGAGAAAATACTTAAAGAACATTTAGTATCAGGAAAATTAGTAAGGGGTGAAGAAATAGGCTTAAGGATAGAACAGACCTTAACCCAGGATTCAACAGGTACCATGGCCTATTTACAGTTTGAGGCCTTAGGAATTGACAGGGTAAGGACTAAAAGGTCTGTAGCCTATATAGATCACAATATGCTGCAAACAGGACCTGAAAATGCAGATGATCACCTGTACATCCAAAGTGTTGCCAAGAAACATGGAATATATTTTTCTAAGGCAGGCAATGGAATATGCCATCAGGTTCATTTAGAAAGATTTGGTGTACCAGGCCAGACCCTTTTGGGATCGGACAGCCATACTCCTACCTGCGGAGGCTTAGGTATGCTTGGCTTTGGAGCAGGAGGCTTAGATGTGGCAGTGGCCATGGCAGGTGGAGAGTATTATATAACTATGCCTAAAATAGTAAGGGTGGAGTTAAGAGGAAAGCTGAAAAAAGGGGTATCTGCTAAGGATATTATATTGGAGGTACTTAGAAAGTACAAGGTTAAAGGGGGACTAAACAAGGTATTTGAATATACTGGTGAAGGAGTAAAGTACCTTACAGTCCCTGAAAGGGCTACCATAACCAATATGGGGGCAGAATTGGGGGCAACTACATCCATATTCCCTTCTGACGAGGAAACCTACAAGTTTTTAAAGGCCCAGGGAAGAAAAGAGGACTTTGTAAGAATAGAAGCCGATGAGGATGCCTATTATGATGAAGAAATAATCATAGATTTAGATAAATTAGAACCCTTAGTTGCCTGTCCCCACAGCCCTGACAATGTAGTAGCTGTATCTTCTTTAGATAGGATTAAGGTTAATCAGGTGGCTATAGGCAGTTGTACCAACTCCTCCTATATGGATTTAATGAAGGTAGCCAATATACTAGAGGGCAGGACCATAGCTGAAGATGTATCCTTAGTCATTTCTCCCGGTTCAAAGCAGGTACTAAGCATGCTAGCTGCAAATGGTGCCTTGGCAAAGCTTATAGCAGCAGGTGCTAGAATTTTAGAATCAGCCTGTGGCCCCTGCATTGGTATGGGACAGTCTCCTAATACAGGAGGAGTTTCCTTAAGAACCTTTAACAGGAATTTTAAGGGAAGATCAGGGACACCTTCAGCCAATGTTTATTTGGCAAGTCCTGAAGTTGCAGCCGTTTCTGCCTTAACTGGCTATATTACAGATCCTGTGGAATATTTGAAGGATGTAGATATAAGGGTGGAAATGCCAGATAGATTTTTAATCAATGATAATCTGATAATTAAGCCTGCAGAGGATGGAGAGGAAGTAGAAGTTATAAGGGGGCCAAATATTAAGCCTTTTCCTAGACCTAAGGCTATTGGAGAGGACATACAAGGCAAGGTTCTTATAAAAGTAGGAGATGACATAACTACTGACCACATAATGCCCTCCAATGCTAAACTGCTGCCCTATAGGTCCAATATTCCATACTTATCAGATTATTGTCTGGTACCCTGTGACCCGGAATTTCCAAATAGGGCCAGAAAGCAGGGGGGAGGCCTTATAATAGGAGGCCATAATTATGGACAGGGTTCAAGCAGGGAACATGCAGCCTTAGTGCCACTATATCTGGGAATAAAAGCTGTTTTGGCAAAATCCTTTGCAAGGATCCATAAACAAAATTTAATAAATAACGGCATACTTCCCTTAACCTTTTCCAAGGAGGAAGACTATGACCGTATTGATCCATATGATGAATTGATTATAGAAAATGTATTGACCCAATTGGATAAAGACACTATAATGGTAAAAAATATAACAAAGAATGAAGATTATACTCTGCTTTTAGATATTACTGAAAGACAAAGGAATATCCTTAAATCTGGTGGCCTTTTAAACTATGTGAAAGGGGAATAGACATGGCATATAAGGTGACTTTAATTCCTGGAGATGGCATAGGACCAGAGGTAATTTCTGCCGCAGTGGATGTTATTGAGGCTACAGGAGTTCATATAAATTGGGAAAGGGTAGAGGCTGGAGGCCAGGCTATGGAAAAAGAGGGCACACCTCTACCTGCCTATGTTATTGAAAGTATCAGAAAAAACAAAATTGCCTTAAAGGGCCCTTTAACCACCCCCATTGGTTATGGGTTCAGGAGTTTAAATGTAGCTTTAAGAAAAGAATTTGACCTATTTGCAAATATAAGGCCTGTTAGATCCTTTGATGGTGTAGAGAGTCTTCATAAGGATGTTGATTTAATTATCGTCAGGGAAAATACAGAAGACCTTTACATAGGACAGGAAAGGATGATAGATGATAATAGGGCTGAAAGTATTAAGGTAATTACTAAAGGGGCCAGTGAAAGAATTTGTAAATATGCCTTTTACCTGGCTGAAAACTTAAATAGGAAAAAAGTGACCCTGGTTCATAAGGCTAATATTCTCAAATTAACTGATGGTCTATTCTTGGAAACTGGCAGGAAGGTGGCTAAAGACCATCCTCATATAGAATTTGAAGAAGTGATTGTAGATGCTATGAGTATGAAATTAGTTCAAAATCCTCAAGACTACCAGGTAATTGTGGCCCCAAATTTATACGGAGATATATTATCAGATTTAGCAGCTGGCCTGGTTGGAGGCTTAGGTCTGGCACCCAGTGCTAATATTGGTGAAGATATTGCCATATTTGAACCAGTCCATGGTTCTGCTTTAGATATAGCCAATATGAATATGGCCAACCCTATATCGGCAATACTATCAGGTGCCATGATGTTAAAACATATGGGAAGATTAAAGGAAGCTGGAATGATAGAAGATGCCATAGAGGATGTATTGAAGGATAAGGAGAGTAGGACCAGGGATTTGGGAGGCATACTAGGTACAAGGGAGTTTACAGAAAAAATCATAGAAAAAATATATAGCTATAAACAAGTTGAAGGTGATGGATATGCAAAAGAGATTTAAAAAGGTATTAGTAGCTAATAGAGGAGAAATTGCCATCAGGATTTTTAGGGCTTGTAGTGAACTAGGCATTAGAACTGTTGCAGTATATTCTAATGAAGATAAGAATTCTCTTTTTAGGGTTAAGGCTGATGAATCCTATTTAATTGGAAGGAATAAGGGACCTATTGAGGCCTATTTGAGCATTGATGAAATAATAGATCTAGCCCTAAAAAAAGGTGTAGATGCCATACATCCTGGATATGGTTTCCTATCAGAAAATCCAGACTTTGCTAGAAAATGTGAAGAGGTAGGAATAGAATTTATAGGTCCAACCTATGATATGATGTTAAATTTAGGTGATAAGATAAAATCCAAAAAACTAGCAGCTAGTTTAGGTGTACCCATAATTCCAGGAATAGAAAAGGCAGTTAATTCCCTGGATGAAATTATAGAATTTGCAAGGGAACATGGCTATCCTATAATGCTAAAGGCTGCTGCAGGAGGCGGCGGCAGAGGCATGAGGGTAGTTAGAAGGGAAGAAGAATTAAGGGAACAATTTGAAAGTGCAAGAGACGAAGCTAAAAAGGCCTTTGGTGTTGGTGACATATTTGTAGAAAAATATTTGGAAAAACCAAAGCACATAGAAGTGCAAATTTTAGGGGACAGGTATGGAAATATTGTACATCTGTATGAAAGGGACTGTTCCATACAAAGAAGGCATCAAAAGATTATAGAGTTTACACCTGCCTTTACCCTTACAGAAGAGCAAAGGCAAAATATTTGCAATGATGCAGTAAAAATAGGAAGGGTCATTAATTACAGAGGAGCTGGAACTGTTGAGTTTCTACTGGATAAGCATGGCAACCACTACTTTATTGAAGTCAACCCCAGAATACAGGTGGAACATACCATAACTGAATTAACTACAGGGATAGATATAGTTCAGGCTCAAATTTTAGTAGCTGAAGGCTATCCCTTAGACTCAAAAGAAATAGGCATAAGAAGCCAGGATGATATTCAACCTCGAGGATATGCAATCCAGTGCAGGGTAACTACAGAGGACCCATTAAGGGATTTTATGCCGGATACAGGTATAATAGACAAATATAGAACTGGATCTGGCTTTGGAATACGACTGGATGGAGGCAATGGCTTCACAGGAGCTAACATAGGTCCCTATTATGACAGCCTTTTAGTAAAGGTTACAGGCTGGTCCAGGACCTTTGAAGATGCAAGTAGGAAGCTTATAAGAGCTCTTAAGGAGATAAAAATAAGGGGAGTAAAGACCAATATTCCATTTTTAATTAATGTATTAAACCATGAAGAGTTTTTAAGTGGAAAATGTGATACAGGATTTATTACCTACAATCCAGAGTTATTTGAAATAGAGACTAAGGAAGACAAGGAACTTAAGGTACTAAAATATATTGGTGAAAAGGTAATAAATGAAACCAAGGGATATAAGCCTGATTTTAATATTCCCAGGATACCAGCTATTAATAAACCTGATAAACTATATGGCACAAAGCAAATACTGGATGAAAAAGGACCTGAAGGCCTGGTCCAGTGGATCAGGGATAATGAAAAACTTCTTTTGACAGATACAACTATGAGGGATGCCCATCAATCCTTAATGGCTACCAGAATGAGGACTGTAGACATGCTGAGGATTGCAGAAGCCACATCTGTACTGGCTAAGGACCTTTTCTCCCTGGAAATGTGGGGAGGGGCAACCTTTGATGTAAGCTATAGGTTCTTGAGGGAATGTCCTTGGAAAAGACTGGAGTTATTAAGGGAAAGGATACCTAACATATTATTCCAAATGCTACTTAGAGGTGCCAATGGTGTTGGCTATACAAATTATCCGGATAATGTAATAAGGGCTTTTATTAAAGAGGCAGCAGATAGGGGAATAGATGTTTTTAGAATATTTGACTCCTTAAACTGGATAAAGGGAATGGAAGTAGCCATAGATGAAGTGTTAAAGCAGGGTAAGGTAGTTGAAGCTTGTATTTGCTACACTGGGGATATATTAGATAATAAAAGGGATAAGTACACCTTGGATTACTATATTAAAACTGCCAGGGAAATAGAAAAGAGGGGTGCCCATATATTGGGTATCAAGGACATGTCATCCCTATTAAAGCCCCAGGCTGCCTATAAGCTTATTAGTGCCTTGAAGGAAGAAATAGAAATTCCAATCCATCTCCATACCCATGATACCAGTGGAAATGGTGTGGCTACGATTTTAATGGCAGCCCAAGCTGGAGTAGATATAGTAGACACTGCCTTCAACAGCATGGCAGGATTGACAAGTCAACCTGCCTTAAACTCCGTAGTTGCTGCCTTAGAGCATACAGAAAGGTCTACTGGCTTAAATTTGGATAACTTACA
This sequence comes from Tissierellia bacterium, assembly GCA_012735405.1. GTDB lineage: Bacteria > Bacillota > Clostridia > Tissierellales > Tepidimicrobiaceae > JAAYFE01. The sequence goes on from JAAYHM010000006.1 coordinate 29,622, forward strand.
AAAAATTTCCGACTACTGGGAGGATATAAGGCCTATATACAGCCAGTTTGAATCTGGATTAAAGTTTGGAACAGCAGAGATATACAAGTATGAGATTCCTGGTGGACAGTATTCAAATTTAAGGCCTCAGGTGGAAAGCTTTGGCCTGGGACACAGGTTTGATGAAGTTAAAGAAATGTACAGGACTGTTAACCAAATGCTAGGGGATATAGTTAAGGTGACCCCTACATCTAAGGTAGTAGGAGATTTGGCTATTTTTATGGTTCAAAATGATTTAACACCTGAAAATATATATGATAAGGCTAAGAACATGGCCTTCCCGGATTCAGTAGTATCTTATTTTAAGGGCATGATGGGGCAGCCTATGGGAGGCTTTCCGGAAAGATTACAAAAATTAGTACTGAAGGGTGAAAAGCCTATAACTTGTAGGCCTGGAGAATTGTTGGAAGATGAGGATTTTGACAGGATTTATAATTACCTAAAGGAAAAGTATGATATGGAGCCTTCCATGAAGGAAATACTATCCTATGCCTTCTATCCTAAGGTGTTTGAAGAATACTTACAATCCATTAGGGAAGAAGGAGATTTCAGCAGGGTTAGCAGCGATGTGTTTTTCTATGGCATAAAGGAAGGAGAAACGGCAGAAGTAGGAATTGAAGAAGGAAAGGTCTTGGTTATTAAGCTTCTTGAAATAGGGAAATTAGATGATGAAGGATATAGAACCTTGTATTTTGAAGTAAATGATAGCAGAAGGGCTATAAAGATATTTGATAAGGGAAGCAATATTGTAAGAAAAGAAGAATTTACCCAAAAAGCTGATCCGGATAATAAATTGGAAATTGGGGCTAGTATACCTGGGCTAGTGGCTAAAATACTAGTCAAGGAAGGGGATAAGGTAGAAAAGAATCAAGTTGTAGCTGTAATAGAGGCTATGAAAATGGAAACCCATGTAACTGCAGCTACAGAAGGCAAGGTTAAATCAATCTTTGTTAAGGAAGGGCAAAATGTAGAATTAGATCAATTGCTAATTAGGCTGGAATAAGTATTTAATGCTAACAGTATGGCTAAAGGGCCATACTGTTTTTTATTTACTACAGCATTTAATTGGTGTTTTTTTGCAGCATATTATATAATATACTTATTAGCATAAAATTTGGAGGAATATATATGGAGCTTAAATTTTGTTCTTTATCTAGTGGTAGCAGTGGTAATTGTCAGTACCTTGGTACTTCCAGGACCAAAATATTAATAGATGCAGGTTTAAGTGGGAAAAGAATAGAATCCCTATTATTATCCATTGATGTTAAGCCTGAAGAAATAGATTATATACTTGTAACCCATGAGCATATTGATCATGTAAAGGGTGTAGGAGTTTTATCCAGGAGATATGATATACCCATACTTGCCAATGAAAAAACATGGGCTTCCATGAAAGAATTAATAGGTAAAATTGATCCCAAAAATATAAAAGTGTTTGAATCTGAAAGGGCCTTTGAATTAGGTGATTTAGGCATTTATCCCTTCAAAATATTCCATGATGCTGCAGAACCAGTGGGATTTAGTATATATTATAAAAAAGCTAAAATTTCCATTATGACAGACACTGGCTGGGTAAATGATAAGATGAAAAAAACCATCAAGGATTCATCCTTATATTTAATTGAATCTAATCATGATGTAAAAATGCTTAAGGAAGGCAGCTATCCCTGGTATTTAAAACAGAGGATATTAAGCACCAAGGGGCACTTATCAAATGCAGATGCTGCCAGAGTATTGGCAGACCTTCTAATGGGAAAGGGAGAAATAGTGCTATTAGGCCATTTAAGCAAGGAGAACAATATACCTGAACTGGCTTATAATACAGTTAAAGAGTACATAGAAGACTATGGACTAAGGGTGGAGAAAAATTTAACCCTGGATTTAACTTACAGGGATAGGGCTGGAAAAGTATATTTCCTGTAGTTTTGGGAGGTGTAGGCATGTATTTTGAAAGGCCACCTAAGAGAAGGAGTCCTCTTTCCTATCTTTTTGTAGCCTTAATTGGGGCTATAATAGGAGGTATAATTACAGCTTATATTGCACCTAATTATCTATACGGAAAGATTTTACCACTGCCAGATATTTATAAACAAAACTTCCCTTCAAGTACAAGTGTACAGAATATAAATATAAGCCCCAGTGATGAAATATCAACAGTACAGGCAGTGGCTAAAAAAGCCATGAGTTCTGTTGTGGGAATTACCATTATTCAGGTTCAAAGGCAATTCATATGGGAAACAGAAGTAGAAGGAATAGGTTCAGGGGTTATTGTAGATTCCAATGGCTATATTCTTACAAACTCCCATGTGGTGGCAGATGGAAGGGCTAAAAGTATAAATGTATTATTTGAAAATGGAGATACAGCCGAGGGCAGGGTTTTATGGAATGATCCTACTTTAGATATAGCCATAGTAAAGGTCGATGCAAGGGGTCTGCCGGTGGCGGATTTAGGAGATTCAGATATATTGGAAGTAGGTGAAATTGCAGTAGCTATTGGGAATCCATTGGGATTGGAATTTCAAAGAACTGTAACTGCAGGGGTTATTTCAGGTTTAAACCGTTCCATTAGGACACAGGATGGCAATCTTATGGAAAATTTAATTCAAACAGATGCATCCATTAATCCCGGCAATAGTGGAGGGCCACTTTTAAACAGCAAGGGAGAAGTAATAGGTATAAATACAGCCAAGGTCCAAACAGGAGAAGGGCTGGGTTTTGCAATTCCCATAAATATGATAAAGCCAATAATAGAAGAGGTAATTAGTACAGGGAATTTTGAAACTGTCTATATGGGTATTTATGGCGTGGAAGTAGAAGTGTATGAAAGACAGTATGGGGTTAATACTGGCCTTGATAGTGGAATAATAGTATGGGAAGTAGTGGAAGGTTCGCCTGCAGATAAGGCAGGAATTAGGGCAGGAGACATTGTAGTTAAGATAGACAATGAATATATAGAAAATATGAATCGCTTAAAGAGGGTATTATATAGATACAAAATAGGAGATAGGGCTAATGTTACAATTGTAAGGGATGGAAGATATATTGATGTAGATTTGGTTTTTTCACACGCTAGGTAGTTTTCTAAAAATATTGTATATAATGTGATATTTCATGTTATTCTATAATAAAAGGCCTGGAGCTGATATTATGTATGTTGTATGCAATGAGCATTTGGAGGATGCTATTGAGGAATTTGTTGAGGTATATGAACAACCACCTGACATATATGAACTAGAGCAGGTATCTTTTACAGACTGGGCAAGTCCCCGTAGATGTAACTATTGCGAAAAACCACCTAAGTACCTTGTTGTATAATAGAATACAACAAATAAATATAGGAATAATGGAGGTTTAAAATGAGATTATTACTAGTAAACGATGATGGAATACATGCTGAAGGAATAAATAAATTGGCTATGGAATTAGAAAAGAAACATGAAGTTACAATAGTAGCACCTAATGATGAGAGAAGTGCTCAAAGCCATGCCCTTACCCTGAGGAAACCTCTAATTGTAAAGGAAGTTAAACTAGAGGGTATAAAGTCAAGGGCATATAGTGTTTCAGGCACACC
>JAAYHM010000007.1 GCA_012735405.1 Tissierellia bacterium
TCATCCCTGTAAAATGTAATATCCAGGACTATGACTGGCACCTTTACCCCTTCAATAGATTCTATTTTTCTTGCTAATCTTTCTGCAAAGGGAACTCCTCTAGTTTTGATGCCTGCTAAAACTACATCTTTAACACCTTTATTTCTTTCAATTATTTCATGAGCTATTCTGGTAATAGCTCTTTGAATTGCTTTATCATCTAATATGATAGCTTTTGTTTTCATCTAAAACACCTACCTATCATTTTTTCTTAACATTTCTAAAACTTTAGTAAATTCATCTAGTGGTTTAGCTTCAAACTCCATGTATTCCCCGGTACTAGGACTCTTAAGGCCCAGTTTTAGAGCATGAAGCATTTGAGTTTTTATGCCAAATTCATTTTTCCTATTAGTATATAAGCTATCACCTACTACAGGATGATTTATATAGGATAAATGAACCCTAATTTGGTGGGTTCTACCTGTATAAAGGGAAAGTTCCACTAATGTATACTTACTAAACCTTTCCAATACCTTAAATCTGGTAATTGCTTCTTTGCTATTTATATGTGTTACAGCCATTTTAAGCCTATTTCTTGGATTTCTACCAATAGGCGCATCAATAACTCCCTCATCTTTATTTAATACTCCATGAACTAAAGCAATGTATATTCTTTTAATACTTCTTTCTTTAAGTTGTTTTGCTATATCCATATGGGCCTTATTGTTTTTTGCAACAACTAAAACTCCTGATGTATCCTTATCTAACCTATGAACTATACCAGGTCTAATTTTCCCATTTATATCTGATAAATCATTAGTATAGTTTAATAAGGCATTTACTAATGTTTTATTAGGACTTCCCGGAGCTGGATGGACAACCATCCCCTTTGGTTTATTCACAACTATAATATCATCATCCTCATATATAATATCAAGGGGTATATCTTCTGGATATGGCTCTAAGTCTTTTCTTTCCGGAATATCTACCTGTATTAAATCTCCCTTTTTAACTATGTATTTTGGTTTTTTTACCTCTCCATTTACAAGGATTAATCCTTTTTTAATAAGTTTGGATATAAAGCTTCTTGAAAGATCTTCTATCTGATCCGCAATATATACGTCAAGCCTTTCTCCTGACTCTTCCTCAACTATAAATTTATATAAGTCCATATTAACCCTCAATTCTCATATTTATTGAAAAGTAACATTGACATTATAATTATTGTGGAAATCACTATAAAAGTATCTGCAATATTAAATACCGGAAAATCATAGCCCCAAGGTAACTTAAAGCTTAAAAAGTCCACAACATATCCCAATCTAATTCTATCTATAAGATTTCCAATTGCTCCACCAATAAATACAGATAGGGCTATTTTCATTGTTAAGGTTAGAGAGTGGAAATACTTTATGATAAATAAAACTACAAATACTATGACTAATATTGAAACTATAATAAAAAAGTATCTCCCATTTTTAAAAATACCAAAGGCTGCTCCAGTATTTTCAACGTAGTAAAGTTGAAAAAAATCTTCTATTAAAACAAGTGGCCTATTACCTTTTAGGTATTTTATAGCTGCTAATTTAGAAATCTGGTCTAACAGTACTATAACTAATACTATGATAAAATACACCAATATATATTCCTCCTAACTAAGTAAGCTATATTACTATTTTAAAGCATAAGTATAATTATTACAACATAACATTTGCTTTTAAAAAATAAAGACTTACTAATATTTTAAGTAAGCCTTTAATCTTTACTTTAAAGTATCCTTATAATAATCCTGTGATATTTCTTCCACTTCCTCTACTGAACCACTATTTTCCTCATCAAATACACCTAAATCATCTCCAGTATTAAAAGAGGGGTCTTTGTCTATTTTATTATATCTTGCAACATCCTGGTAGCTATCTCCCCTATCATACCCATTTATATCTTTTTTATTTTTATAATTGCTAAAGGGACTTATGCTATCTTCTTCTTCTGGTCTAAATTCCATTTTCTTTTCTAGTGGAATTTTATTTTCTGAACAATCTATACAAAGTTTCAAATATGGAATAAGTTCAAGGCGACTCTTATCTATCTCCTTCCCACAGGAAGTGCATTTTCCATAATCTCCTCTATCAATTGCATCTAAAGAAGTTTCAATTTCCAAAAGAGTATTATTTAACTTATTTATCAAACCCTTATCCTGTTCCATCATGAATACTTCCGTTCCTATGTCTGCAGGATGATTGTCATATAAAGATAATTCTGTATAGTATTCGTCTATAGAACCAAATTCCTCCCCATTTTTCATTTTATTTAATATATTTAGAACTTCCTTCTTCTCTTTTAATAAGAGTTGTTTGAAAAATTTTCTCTCCTTTTCTTCCATAATTTCCTCCTTTAATTATTATTTTAAAATAATATGCCCATATATGAACTTAAAATCCAAGTAAAATTTTAGAATATTTTAGGTATAGTTCATTAAAATTAATAGGAAGAAAAGAAGACTATGCTTACTATATTTAGCATTCCATATATGTGTAAGCAATAAAAAAAACAAAAGAAGATCATCATTATATCTATTAACATTTATATTATTCAAAAAAATCCCTCCATTTTCATGTATTACTATATACTATGAAAATAGAAGGATTTTGTTTTATAAAAAAGTTAAGCTCCCAAATCATCAACCTCTTCAATCTCATCATTTATTTCAATTTCATCTACTATTTTTTCATCTATTTCATCTATGTAATTATTCAATTCTTTTCTATTTTCTTCCTGCTCTTTTTCAATTTCAGTATAAAATTGTTCTAAAACAGATAATTGGGACTCAATAAGGGATTTATAGCGAGTCCTAAAAATTATAACTTCCTTCAATATATGCTCATACTCTTTCCTTATTCTTTTTACTTCATTTCTGGCTTCATCTATTATTTTTTTAGCTTCATTGTTGGCCTCTTCAATTATTAATTCGGCCTTTTGTTTTGCCGACATTATCACTTCATCTGCAGTGTTTTGGGCAACAATCAGTGTTTCCTTTAATGTATTCTCTAAGGCTCTGTACTTTTCAATTTGCTCATTAAGAAGTACTATTTTATCCTTTAATTCTATATTTTCTTTGTAAATCTTTTCATAATCTTTAATTACCTCATCTAGAAATTCATCTACCTCAGATTCTTTATATCCCCTTATGGATCTTTTGAAGTCCTTATTTTGAATATCAAGGGGTGTAATCATAGCCCTCACTCCATTTATTTTAATAATTTCAGTTCAACTTTAATTCTTCCTTTTTTGCTGGTTCCTTCTATAGAATTTAATATAAATCTGCCAAATCCTTTAACAGATATTATATCTCCTTCTTCTATATCTTTTGCTGTTTTATCTATAGGTTCCCAGTTAACTTTAACCCTTCCAGAGCTAATAAGCTTTTGGCTAATACTTCTAGATAAATTTAATGCACCACTAATTAATACATCTAATCTAAGGGAAGATAAGGTGGTTTTTCTAATTAAATAGTCTACCTCTGCTTTTTTGAGACTGTCTAGAGGTATTTCTTTAACCTTCACTTTATGCTTCCCTATTTTGGTTAAATTTGCTAGTATATAATCTGATATTTCTCTTTTTACAACAGTCTGAGCATACCCCTCATGTATTAAAATATCCCCTACTTTACTGCGGTTTATTCCTAAATTTAAAATCCCTCCTAGAAAATCCCTATGGGAAAGATTGACATTGTCTACTTCTATGGAAAGGGCATTTATATAATTATTTATATCTTCTATTTGAACATAAGGAGGAGAAATGATTATAATTTTTCTTTCAGCTTCATCTATTCCTCCTACTTCTTCATACTCAATATCTAAAAATCTATTTAGTATTGACTTAGAAAGCCTTCTTTCATAAGGATCCAAAAAGTCTGTTGTTTGTATAAGACTTTTATTTAAAACTATTTCCACCTTGTCCAATAATTTGCGCATATTTAAAATCTGATTTTTATCTTTTACATGTACTAAATACTTTTCCTTATCTAATTTCAAATTTATCACCATAATATAATTAAAAAATTTCTTATAGCTGCCTGAATCAAGTTCAATATTAGTAATGCTACTATAGGAGAGAAATCAAATATACCAGTGTCTATACCAATTTTGTTTATGAGTCCCCTGGCAAGAGAAAGTATAGGCTCTGTCAGCTCAAATACAATTCGTCCAATAGGACTATAGAAGCTAATTCTTAACCATGACATCATCACTCTTACTAATATTAATAGCTCAATTATTTCGAATAATATCCTGATAGCTTCATAAATATTATTCATTGGATTACCTCTTCCTTATATTAATTACCACTTAAATATACCTCTATTTTGTAATTCATTCTTTATATTTCCGTCTATTTCAACATTTGCTGGTGCCAGCACAAATATATCTGTTGTTACCTTCTGTATGCTTCCTTCTAAGGAGTACAAACCTCCATTAATAAAATCAAATATTTGTCTTTTAATTCCTGGTTCTAATTGTTCTAAATTAACAACAACTGTTTTTCTCATTTTTAAATCGTCTACAATCTTAGGTGCATCCTCATAAGTTAAAGGTTCATGTATAGCTAATTTCATATTGCTTGCTGTATGAATATTTACTATTTTATTGTTTAGCTTCTTAGTTTTAGTAGCTAGTGGCAGTTCCTCATATTCATCAGTGTCGTAAAATTCCTCATCTTCGTCATAATCTAAATCATCAATTCCAATAAAATATTTTAACTTATCAACAAAACCAGCCACAATAATCCCCCCTTAATAATTTCTCTTTCCAAAAAGTCCTGTTCCTATTCTTATCATATTAGCCCCTTCTTCAATGGCAATTTTATAATCATTTGTCATCCCCATGGATAATATATCCATATCCACATTTGGATATTTTTCATTAGCTATTTTATCCCTTAATTGCCTTAAAGACCTAAATACCCATCTAACATCTTCGGGATTTTCAGCAAAAGGAGCTATGGTCATAAGTCCCTTTATTCTAATGTTTTCAAATTTAGCAACAATGTTTTCTATAAAAGGAATCACTTCCTCTATCTTAAGGCCAAATTTTGTTTCCTCTTCAGCAACATTTACCTGAATTAGAGCATTTGCATGAATATTAAGGCTCTTAGCCCTTTTATTTAACTCTTTAGCTAAAGATATACGGTCTAATGAGTGAATTAATTTTACCTTATCAATTATATATTTTACTTTATTTGATTGTAAGTGACCAATCATATGATAGTCTGGCCCCTTACCTAATATATCGTATTTTTTTATTAATTCTTGAACTCTATTTTCTCCTATATTATTAAGACCTAAGTCTATGGCCTCTTTTATTCTGTCTATATCTACTGTTTTAGTAACGGCTATTATTTCAACTGTATCGCTTTCCCTGCCTGATTTAATCAGCGCTTCATTAATATTTTCTTCAATTACCTTTAAATTATCCCTGATACTGATTTTAATTCCCTCCTTGCTATCAATCAATTATCATCCCTTCTTCCACATTTGCAGGATTTAATAGTATCTCATCAAATAGTCTAACAGTCCTAAACTTTTCATCACCCTCTCCAATAGTTATATAACTATTTTTATCTCCTGTACTAATATAGGCATATTCGTCATCCTCACTTACTATCTCAATTGGTCTAAATTTTACAATTCCACTTATATCTTTTATGTAAACTCCTTTCATACCGTCCTTTTCAATAATACACCTTTTTTTAATTTTAAAGGTATCATATTCGTTTTTTATTATGTCTAATTCTATATGCCTTTTATCATAATAGTTATAAAAATCCCTATTAAACCTACACAACAATATGCCCTTATTTCCTTCCACGCCTATCCTTTCTATATAGCCCCTTAGTTCTCCAATTATATCTTTTCCTGAAAGAAGTATAGGGTTTCCTTCTTTAAAGGAATCTATATCTTTCAAATTATCTATTTTAATTAGTATATACCATTCAAAATTGTTAATTATCTTAAAAATTGGTTGTCTAACTTTTACGCTTGCTCCATGTGAAATTACTGTTTGTTTATTTTCTATATTTTTAAAATCCGAATAATTATATTTAGCTAAATTATTTATTGAATACTTATCTTCGTATCCATCTATTTTATATGACACAATACCAGCCTTTGTAGAGCAATAGTCTATAAGACTATTAGAAATTTGATTTTCAATTTTACTTTTTTCTTTTTCCAATGCCTCTAAACTACTTCCAATAAGTGTATTATTATATATATCTGCTTCTTTTTTGCTATAACTAGACAGCCTGTCCTTTAGCTTGTTAGCCAAACCATATTTCCCTTGAGAAATAGAATTTTGTATCTCTTTTATAATTTCATTAACATTTGACTCATAGCTATTATTGAAACTATTTTCGCCCTTAGTTTTTGAAAGGACTTCAATTTTATTTTCAATCTCTTCTAATCTTTCTTTTAGTTGGGAAGTATCACCTATAAGGGCCAATTCAGCTACTTTAGCTCCTACAGGCACCCTTTCTCCTTCCTTTGCAATAAGCTTTATTTCCCCTTCCCCATCAGCTGTAAATACTATTTCCTCTTTAATAATAATTCCTTCAGTTTCTATTATGTCTTTTGCCTTGTACCTTTCTGGTAATTCTGTTTTAAGTCCTATGGCAAATAAAGAAGGCACACTTCTAAAAAAAATATATATTAATACCAGTCCAAACAAGGTAAACCTAATTTTCTTTTTTCGTTGTCTTCTTTTCATCCTCTGTTCTTGGCCCATTTTATCACCTGAATAAACCTTTTTCTTTTTTTAATGTTAGTTAAAAAATTGCCCATACTTAGAAATTACTTTAAATTTCTCTATATTATCAATTTTTAATTCCTTTATTTCATCTTTATATGTTACCATCAACAAAGCCCTTTCTTTTCTACTTATGCCAATTAATGTACCCTCGTACTTATGATTATTATTTGTAATAACCCTTACTTCATCTCCTGATTTTGCAATTTTACCTTTTAAAACAAATTCCTTCATATCAGCTTTATCAAGATCTTCTTGAGTCACAGCCCTATTTTCAATGATTATTATATTGTTTTTTAAATAAAATTTTTGTTTAAGTACAGTAAAAATATACCCAATAACACTTACTGCAAATAAAACAATTAAAACTTTCAAAATATATGTTAACAAAATCATATTACCTCCAAAATAAAGTAATTTTATATTAAGTATACCATATATTTGAATTGGTTTAAACACACTTTACAAATTTTGAATTTCAGGTGCTTAGGATTTTATATTCTAGGTGAATTAAAAAGGAGATGAGCAAAAGCCATCTCCGAGTTTGAATACGTTTTCAAATTTACATAAAAATAATATGCATAAACACTGAGCCAATAATTATTCCTATAATAGTTCTTTCTATAAATACAACAACTAGTTCCCAAAGTTTTAATGGTAGCTTTGCTGAAAGCATTACTACTATTGTTTCTGAGAAGAATAGAATCTGACTTATTGAAACAGCAGTAACCAAAAATCTTGCTCCAATGTCCAAAGCTGCAACTTTGTCTGCAATTAATAATACTGGCAGAAACATTTCTGCAATGCCTACGGGAAAACTTGGAGCTATTTCAACAGCATTAGGTACTTTTAATATATTAAGTAAGGGGACAAATAAACTACCTAGCCATTGAAATACAGGTGTGTTTTCTGCAATAATAAGAGCTATAGTACCTACACAACATAATGTTGTTACTACTTTAGGTATTACTTCAAGACTTTCCATTAAACTAGCCTTAATTTCTTCAATTAAAGAAGGAGCTAAAAATGCTTTTTTTACTGCCCTGTCGACTCCAGTCTTTACAAATCCCGCTTCTGAACTTCTAGCATCTATTAAATCCTCTTTAGTTTGCTGTCTGCCATTTGCATATACATCTCTCTTTTTATTGAAGGGAGGTATCCTTGCAATTATTGCACTAATAATTAAAGTCATCAATAGAGATATAAAATATACTTGTATAAAGTAATCTTGCAGGTCAGCAGTTTTAATTACCATATAAGCAAATCCTATGGAAACTGCACTAAAACCAGTTGCAACTAAAACTGCTTCCTTTTCTGTATATACACCTCTTCTAAATAATTTGTTTGTTATTAAGACCCCTACTGAGGAGCTTGATACAAATGATGCGATTGCATTTACTGCAGCCCTTCCAGGCAACTTAAATATTGGTCTCATCAATGGTTCCATTAATGAACCTACGAAATCAATTATGCCATAATTTAATAAAAATGGCATGCAGAAGGAACTCACTAGAATTATCCAAAATACTTGAACTCCTATGGGAATTATGGTTCCACCTGTTGAGCTACCAACTATTATTTCTGGCCCTTTAAATGATGTGGTTGCTGTTAAGGTATATAATAGGGCAAAAGCTCCTCCAGCTAGGTATATCAATGGATGTAATGGTGAATCACCAGAAAAATAGTCATAAACTTTGCCTTCTTTAGCTATATATTTTCCATAAACACTTGCAATTCCAGTACCACATATTAGCAAGGTTATAAGCCATAAACCAATATTTCCTGTAATATCTATAATTCCATTATAAATATGGCCAAAAGTAATATCCATCTCTCCATTAATAGATAATGGAACGAAAAATATAAATATAGCTATTGCAGTGAAAACAATACTTTTAATTAGGCCTTCTGAATAATCCTTTTTATTTAACAAAATAGAATCTAGAACAGGAAGATCCTCTATGTCCAGATTCTTCTCGAGAATCTCCTGTTTTGTAAAAATTCTTTTCCCACTCACTTGATTAAGCATTGCCATTCTCATCCTTTTCTTTTTTATCAATTGCTAGAATAGATAGGAATTCAAAAACAATATTGGCTGCAAGAAGTGAAGTTATCTCTGCTATATCGTAAATAGGAGCAACTTCAACTATATCCATACCAACAAAATTTAGTCCTTTAAGGCTTCTGATAATTTGAATAGCTTCAAAAGATGTATATCCTCCAACTTCTGGTGTTCCCGTTGCAGGAGCATAAGCAGGATCAACAAAATCAATGTCAAAGGTTAAGAACACTTTATTGTCACCTATTACTTCTCTAGCCATTTTAACTGTTTCATCAATACCCATTCTTCTAACTTCATGGGTAGGTATTAAAGTAAGTCCTAATTTTTTAGCTAATTTAAATTCACCTGCATCATATATAGAACCTCTCATGCCAATTTGCACAGATTTATGCGGATCTATAAGGCCTTCTTCAATTGCCCTTCTAAATGGAGTACCATGGTTGTATTTTTCTCCAAATACTTCATCATTAATGTCAGCATGGGAATCAAAATGTAATAAGCTTACAGGCCCATACTTCTTAGCAATCGCTCTAAGTTCACCTAAAGTAATTGAATGGTCTCCACCTAAAGCTATAGGTATGGCACCAGCTTCAACTATTTTTGAAGTAAACTCTTCAATTGCTTTATAAGTTGGATGGATATAACCAGGAACTACATTAACATCTCCTAAATCTCCACCTTTTAAGTAGTCCAATATATTTACTTCGTGAACTGGATTGTTTGTCTTCATCATTACTGAAATATTTCTAATGGCTTGAGGACCAAATCTTGCTCCTGTTCTATAGGAACAAGCAGTATCGAATGGTATGCCATAGATAGCAAAATCCAATCCCTCTGCATCTTCAAATCTTTGCATTCTCATAAAATTACCTGTATTGACAAATCTTGGTGAAGCAAATGCTGTTGCTGGTTGAATAATCTTTTTTTCTTTCATTTGTAAAACCTCCTCATATTTTTTTACTACTTAATAATGCAAATATGAGGCCAATTTTTTAACCTTATATTTTACACAATTGATGATTATAAAAAAGGGAATAAAGGAATTATTTCCATACTGTTTTTTTGGATAATTCCTCTATCCTCCATATAATCACAGGTTTATGAATATTGGAATTATTTCCTCCTTTATTGGAATTTTTTCCTGTTAAATTCTAACTCTATGCCAAGCCTTTTTGCTTTTTTCCTAAGGGTACTTTCATTGATACCAGCTAATTTTGCCATTTCTTTTACACTTTTAGACCTCTGCATGTAATTTAATATTAATTTTTTTTCAAAATTTAATATTTGTTCTCTAAAAGTTAAACCTTTGCCCTCAACAATATGCTCCCTATTAAGATTATCCAATACATCCTTCTCCTCTATTATGTCACCTTCTACAGTAACTACAAGCCTTTCTATTATATTTTCCAATTCTCGTACATTGCCAGGCCAATTATAATCTAGCAGTACCTTCATAGCTTTAGGTGAAATACTCTTATTTAACCCGTAATATGAGTTTAATTTATCAAGAAATAGTTTTGTTAAAGGAACAATATCCCCTTTTCTTTGCCTTAATGGAGGTATTTTAACAGGTATTACACATAACCTATAATATAAATCCTCCCTAAATTTTCCTTCCTTTACCATGTTGTAAAGATTTTTATTAGTTGCAGCAATTATTCTAATATCAACAGATTCTTTTTTTGTAGATCCAACAGGTTGTACTTTTTTATCCTGTATTAAAGACAAAAGCTTTACCTGCATTGGCAAAGAAATTTCACCAATTTCATCTAGAAATAAAGTTCCTTTATTAGCACTAACAGCTAAACCTTTTTTACCGCCTTTAAGGGCACCAGTGAAAGCACCTTCTTCATATCCAAACAATTCAGATTCTATCAAGGTTTCAGGTATAGAAGAACACTCTACTTTTACAAATGGGTATTTACTTCTATGGGAATTTTCATGAATATATTTTGCTATCATCCCTTTCCCAACACCAGATTCTCCTTCTATTAAAACAGTAGAATCCACCTTTGCAACCCTATTGGCTAGTTGCACAACATTATACATTGATTTACTTCTATATATCAACTGATTATTTCTTAGGTGCTTTATACTTAAGCTACTAAGACATTCCGCCAATCTTTTATTCTCTCTTTTTAAAACATTGAGTTGCTGTTCCAATTTTTCAAGTCGATCTATATCTCTGACAATTACTATTACTTTTGATAATTTTCCACCATCAAAAATGGGTATACCTGCTGATAAAACTAATCTACCATTTACAACTTGAGTCATCATAATCTTTTCCTTTTTTTCAATCGCTATTAAACCTATTGATCTAGAAAATACTCCTTTTTCAACAAAATCCTTTAAATTTTTTCCTATTATATCTGATTTTTTAATGCCATCAATTTTCTCAGCAACTGAATTGTAAAAAAGGGTATACCCATCCTTATCAATAATATGTATACCTGCATCAAGATTGTTAATTAATATGTTTAATTCTCTGTTATTTAAAGCTACATTTGTTTCTGATAAATTAGGATCCATTAAATTTCCTCCTTATAATCTCATAATGCCATAGACTTGAATAAAAATTATATCATTAGATTTCATATTTATCCAATACAAATAAACTATTAAATTGTTAATTCGACATATTTTTACAAACTCCTTTTTTTAAATATTAACAAAATAATGATTATCTTTGTAAATGTTGCAATTTCTTTAAATATATAGTATAATTTAATGTGTTAATAAAATGAACATGTTTTGTAAATATTAGTTTACCAACTGTAAAAATTAATAAAGCTTTATCGGGATGTGGCGCAGTCTGGTAGCGCACAAGTCTGGGGGACTTGGGGTCGCTGGTTCAAATCCAGTCATCCCGACCATAAAAAACAGGAGTTTTACTCCTGTTTTTTTATGCAAGCTTAGAATCTTCCTTTTTAATTATATTAGACCACTTGCCACATTTGTCTCCATATCTTGCTAAAACCCCATTATTACTTTTAATTTCTACTATTTCACACCTATTAGAACAATCGCTACATTCAAAGCTATTTACATTATATTTTAAACGTCCTATTGAAAAACCTTTAAAATTAGTTCTTCCTTTTTTCTTTACCTCCTCTTTAGCTAAAATAGCTGCTCCAATGGCACCCATAACATCATGATTTGGTGGTACCTCAACATTCATATTCAATGCTTCTATAAATGCTTGTTTAATACCTATATTAGCTGCAACTCCTCCTTGAAATAAAATAGGTTCTAGTATTTCCTTGCCTTTTCCTACATTATTTAAATAATTTCTTACAAGGGCTTCACATAATCCTTTTGCAATATCAGCCTGATTGTGACCTAACTGTTGTTTATGTATCATATCTGATTCTGCAAATACTGCACATCTACCTGCAATTCGTACAGGACTTTTAGACTTGAGAGCCAGGCTTCCAAATTCACTTATATCTATACCTAATCTTATAGCCTGCCTATCTAAAAAAGAACCAGTACCTGCTGCACAAACTGTATTCATGGCAAAATCAACAACTATGCCATCTCTTAATATTATTATTTTTGAGTCTTGACCTCCTATTTCTATTATAGTCCTTACATTAGGATTGAAATTAAGTCCTGCAATTGCATGGGCAGTTATTTCATTTTTTACGATATCTGCCCCAACTATTATATCCGCCAGATACCTACCACTTCCTGTTGTACCTACTCCCTTTATTTCAACTTCTCCTAATTCCTTTACTATATCCTCTATCCCTTTTTTAATAATTTCTATAGGCTTTCCTTGTGTTCTCAAATACTTCTTGTAGCGTACCTTATTACTCTCATCCATTAATATAATATTGGTGCTAACAGAACCAACATCTATACCTAAATAATATTCTGCCATTTGTTTTCCTCCCTCTTTCTATGCAATAAATCAACAAAGGCTTCAAGTCTTGTCATATATCCTGCCTCCCCAGTCATTTCATCTAGAATTAAGGTCATAATAGGAAATTTATAATCTTCACTAACAGTAGTTAAAATACTTTTGGCTACTATTTCTGGCATACAATTTAAAGGTAGTAACTGTATCACACCATCAAACCCACTTTCTGCATAATACACTGCAGAACCTATAGTTTCTCTACCATGGCCACCTACTAGAGTTTTCAAATAGGGTTTTGCTTTTTCGTATTTAATCCTTTCAGTTTTTGAACCAAAGGGATAAAATTTTACATGATGCTCAACCCATATAGTTGGAGTTAATGATTTTTCTACTAAAACTCCCATATGGCCTAATTTTCTCTCTATTTCCATATTTACAAAAGGTTCAATGATAGTATATATTTCTCCTATTAATCCTATTTTTATAGGATTAAAATCATCTTTTAGTTTTACTTTATTTAGTTTATTTATGGTATCATCCATTAAATCCATTAATTCTTTTGCTCCAAAAGTCTTTTCCCCTTGTTTATAATATCTGTCTACTATTAAGTCAACTTCATAACTATTAACTGCATAAGCTCTTTTTTTATTAGACAGGTCCGTTATATAATCTGCTTTCTTAATAAGTTGCCATCCTAGCCTTGCAGCTTTTATTACATCCTTTATATTTCTGGCATTGAATAATTTGTACACATTATCTTTCAGGTCTTTTATCCCTTCACTTATAGGGTCTAGTACTATAAAATTAACATCATAACCTAAATCCTCCAATATGCTCTTTTCTAATATAGAATAAAATCCATACCTACATGGACCACAACTTCCGGTTAAAAGTATTGTATCGGCACCCTTCTCTATACTTTCTATGAAATTTCCTATCATTACTTTAAGAGGTAGGCAAATAGTTTCCTGAGCATATTTTGTTCCCATTTCTAATGTTTTTCTGCTACTTTTAGGAGGTGGAATTACCTCTATGCCCAATTCTTCAAAAAAAGCCTTTCCAGCTATATATACATTACCAAAGTGTGGAAAAGTTACTTTCATCCTTTAACCTCCAGTCCAGCATATCTGTAAATGCTTCTAATCTAGTGTTTACTCCTGCTTCACCTGTTTGTTCATCTATAGTAAGTAATGTGAATGGAATTTTAGCTTTTTTAGCCTTTCTTTCAATTAAGTCTATAAATACAGAATCCAAACCACATCCAAAGGCAGAGACATAAATTATACCAGATATAGATTTCTCTTCAATAAGATAGTAAGCTGCCCCAATTATTCTCTGCCCATGAGTCCAAAACATCCTCTTTGGAAGTTTTTTTGCATATTCCCTAGCCTTTTTCTCATCTATCATTTCTGCAGTAATAAGATCAAATTTAAAATCTTTTAACTTCTTTACTAATTCCATATTAATATACTGATCATATATATTGTAGGAATGCCCTAATATGAGTATTCTCCTATTGTTATCCTTCCTTATTATATTCTTTATAACTTTCATATCAGCATTTTTACCTAAAACATCCAAAGATATAAATCCTGTTGTCATCATTTTCAAATAATTATTATATTGTTTTAAAGCATCATAAAAAGCGTTAAGTATCTTTCTGTCACTTTTCTCAAAATACCTGCCAGTTTCTATAATAGACTTTTTTAAAAATTTATTTGACTTTCTTAAATTTACTTCTGTATCAATAATTTCTGGTAATCCTTTAATACTATTCTTAACCATGTCTGGAAGTCCTAAATGTTTTGGACAATTGTATTCCCTTTTATGAATGCTAATTATCTTTGGGATAAAAATATAATCCACTTTATCCTTTAAATAATCAACATGGCCATGAAACACTTTAACAGGTAAACATGACTCATCAACACATGCATTAACACCTCTATCTAAAATTTCCTTATTTGTTTTTGGTGAAATTAGAACCTCAACTCCTAAATTATTAAAAAAACTTTTCCATAAAGAAAAATAATCAAAATAAAACATTCCTCTAGGCAACCCTACTTTGACACTCATCCTTATCCCTCCAATCAATACAAAATATATTGTTGTCAAAATTTTATTTTTTAAACCATAAAAAAAGAAAGGCTCTTACTGCCTTTCTACAAATTCTTCTAACAATTCATCTAAAGTATAAAAGGTAAGTATAATTTCCTCCATACTTACTACCCTTTCATCAAGTGAGTATTCTATATAATATAAGAATTCTTCAATATTATTGAAGGGTAAATCTATTTGTGACAAAAGCCTTCTCATTCTAATTTTTCTCTCTAAATTATTCATAGAACTAATACTTCTATTAATATAATGAATTAAACTATCGATAAGTTGTTCTAAATAATTTTTATCTATAATTCCATAGCTTTCAGGAAATAGAATTTCATCCCTAGTAAAAGTTATATCATTATAGTAGGCTAAAATTTTACCAGTATATTTAATTTCACTATTTAATTCATCTTCAAAAACAATACCCCTTCTTGTACTTTCGTGTACAAGTACTTCAAATTCATTAGTTCTATTTAAAAGATCTTTTTCATTCTTTTCTAGTTTTTTATTAGAAGTCTCTATGAGTATCTCTAACAAGTCCTTCTTTTGATTTCTAATAAATTTTTTAAATTTTGAATATATATCATTATCATTAAGCTCATCAACCATACCTTTAGTTAAATATAGTACCAGCATCTTATTTATAATAATACCCATATTAGTTATAAATAGTTTTGATTGGTTTATTCTTTTACTTAATTCTTCTATATCTTTATTTATAACTTCTTTTTCATCTTCTTTTCCATCCATATTTTTTATTTTAAGTTTTTGTATTTCAGTAAAGTATTCATCAAATAGTATCCCATAGTCCCCTAACAATGTGCTATTAAATTTCATTTTATAGTCTTCAATCATACTTTCAACCATATTTGCAGCATATTTATCAAAATTTCTTAAAAGAGAACTTTTAAGTACCTCATAATATTTTAACTTGCTCATTCTAAATGGAACCAGCAGCAATATTTTTGATATTAATGTATTGTACTTATTGTAATCATTTTTTACCCTATCTAATGTGATGGTTATCTTATTTATTAAATAATTGATATCATTCCTTGATATTTTATAATTGTTAAATCTGTTTTTAGGCATATTTTTAATTTCTTTGTAATACAATATTTCCTTTATATAGGACAATTCAATACTATATCCATATAAAGTATTAGCTAATTTATATAATTCTTTCCTAATATTAATTAATTTTTCCTTCTCATTTAACATCCTTTCTTCTGATAGGATTAAATGATAGTTGTTAAAAGAATCAATAATTTGGCTTAAGTTTTTTTGTATAATCTCTCTTTCCCTTGTATTATCTCCCAAAATATTTTCCTTTTTAAAGGTATCAACTGTTTCTGAAATATTGCCAATTAAATAGTAATAGGACATATTTCTTATTATTGTTAGCTGATCTTTATTCATATTAATTATTTTTTCTTTTAATTCTTCATCTTTTAATTTATTTATATATAAATTCAATTCATTTCTATTTTCCTTATTCATTAACATACTCCTTTCAGTAGATTCTAGCATCAGCTTATGTTAATATTAAATATGTAGTATAACTTATTATATCACAATTATATAAAGGAAGTAATTATAGATGAAAATATACAACCATATATTAAATCCTCCAGATTATAAATTTAATTTTAAAAATTTCAGTATAGAAGATATATGCTTTTTAGATATTGAAACTACCGGCTTATCAAAGGAAAATAATTTAATATATTTAATTGGATTAATACACTATAATAAAGAAAATAGTAGCTGGAATTTAGTCCAATACTTTGCTGATAGCAAAAATGAAGAGAAAAATATTTTAAAAGAATTTAATTGTCTTATAAATAATTTTGAATTACTTATTACTTACAATGGCCTAAGCTTTGATATTCCTTTCATTGACCATAGATTAAATAAAAATGGCCTAAAAAGCAATTTAAAGAAGCTTAAAAACTTTGACATATATAGGAGGATAAAAAAAGAAAGCCCCTATTTAGAATTGGAAAATTTAAGGTTGAAAACTGTTGAGAAAAGCCTTGGCATTTTCAGGGATGATAAGTATACGGGTAAGGACTGTATAAAATTTTATTATGAATATCTGGACAGCAAGGATGAAAGACTTCTTGAAAGGATTTTAAAACATAACTATGATGACTTGTATTATTTAGTACCTGTTATGAAAATATTTGATATTGTAGAAGATGCTAAAACCATCCCCCTGATTTTACAAAATAGGGAGGTAAAGATAAAAATAAGAGACATTGATTTAAAAGGCGATATGTTTCAAATATGCAGCGAAAGCAATATTAAAGTGAAAGATATTATCTATTATACTGATGAATATAATTTTCAATGGATTGAGAATAAGTTAAAGATAAGATTTGAAAGTAAAAAAGGAATGATTACTCCCACAAAGGAATGTATTTTTGTAAATGTTTCAAATTGGCCTTTTAAAAAGAATCTAAAGGATCTGTCCCAATATATGGTTCCTAATAACATTATACTTCTAAAAGTTGAAGAGAAATTTGTAATGGACAATATAAAACTTATATTAAACGAAATGATTTTATCTTCAATATAAAAAGCAACAGACTATTCAAAAGCCTGTTGCTTTTTATTATCTTGGTGGGCCTTCAGGGACTCGAACCCCGGACCTGCCGGTTATGAGCCGGACGCTCTAACCA